>NZ_BAAGPM010000026.1:0-408931 GCF_054784135.1 Kribbella swartbergensis | reverse complement strand
GCGTTCGTCCTGAGCCAGGATCAAACTCTCCGTTGAAAAATATAGACAAACCAGCCAAAAGACCGGCGAGTCAACAACTAAAGTTGATCCTTCGAATCAGAAACAATCAAACTGACTTGAATCATATACTTCAAAGGAATCCGTCACAAACAAAGAACAACCACCCCAGAACCCAAAAGGATCCCAGGAAAAGTCACCCAATGCCCATGAACGAGGTTAATGCATCTTTCGGCATTGACTTTCGGCACGCTGTTGAGTTCTCAAGAATCGGACGCACACCGCGCTTCAGACTTTCGTTTGAAGCTCCGGGGCAACTCGCCCAACTTTACTGTTTCGTCCGGGGCCAGTCAAATCGGCCTCTTTCGTCCCAGTCTCCCTGCGCGACCCAGTGACCGAAACCCGCCGAGGCGTGTTTCGGCTTCCGAGACCTTCAGGGAGTTTGTCGGAGGACCGGCCGCTTTCGCGTCCCGCGTCTCGCTCCAACAAGAAGAACATTACTGACATTCGCGGTGCAGATGCAAATCGGGGTCCTGGACCTTGTCCGAGCCCTGACGGAGCGCTCCCGGCACCGGTCAGCCGGCGCCGCCACGATGCAGTGGTCGTCCCTCTGGTCACATCACTCACTCGTGTCTCCACGAGCGACTTCACCCATGATGCCCCACCACGCAAGTGCGGCTCCACGGGTTATCTCCGCACATCGACGTACTGGTGACTCCCCCGCACGTCGCCGTTCCGGAGACGAAGCTTGACCAGGTGGTAGCCGGACAGCCGGCTCCCACCTGTCACGTACTGCACCGTCCAGCAGACGCCTCTCGGCGAGTGGCCGCTCGTAGCGGCTTAGGTTGAGGCCCGGGGTCATGAACCAGACGGCATGAGATGTAACTGGTAGCGGTCGGCAGCTATTCCCGAGTGCAGTCCAGTTCGGCGCCGCCCTGGATGAAGACCAGCCGACTGCCGTTGTCGCGAAGTTCGAGCTCAGCGTCTACCTCTACCGCGGCGAACCTGGTGGCTGACGACGCTCCGAATCGGAGCGGAGGCTGGCCGCCGAAGGTCACCACGAGCCCACTCCCCCAGGCCGCCACGTCCAGCGACACTCGCCCGTTCAGTTTGTAGGCGCCGGCCAGGTTCTCGAGCGTCTCGTCAGTTGGTAGTTCCGGTTCATCGACTTCTTGCGGGTAGTCATTCCACCCGTAGGCCCGGGCAAGGGCAGCAAAGGCCCGCTGTACAACCCAGCTCCCGTTGGCGCCGTTGGTCATGACGGCTGCGCCCTGTCCGGTGTCTCGGTAGGCAAGCAGGTGGCAGCAGTACCCCTCATTGCCACCGCTGTGACCGAACCGCTCTCCTCCATTGCCGAGGAAGAGACCGAGCCCCAGGTGACTCAAGCCACCGATTCGAGCGGTTGCAGCGATGTGTGGTGTCAGGAGGTCGCGTGCCAGGCCCGGTGAGAGCAGGGCACCGTCTGCGCCCGCATAGGTCTGCTGGACCGCGATGGCGAATTTGGCTAGGTCTGTTGGCGTCGTCCAGAGCCCAGCCGCAGCCAGCTCCGGGTAGCTGTGCCAGCGCCCAGGCACCGGGCGCCCCAACTCGTCGTGTGCTGTCGCGGCCCTGTCATGGAGCGCAGGTGGCAGCGGCTGCGCGTAATCGCTGTCTGACATCCCGATTGGCTCCAGCACCAGTTCCTGTGCGAGTTGCTGGAATGGCGTGCCGGTCACGTCCTCCAGGAGTTGCTGCAGTACGACGGTGCCCCCACCGGAGTACCGGAACTGGGTACCAGGCACGATGTCGACGCGGACGCCGAACGTGTTGGTCGGCGCGGTTCCGTCAAGGATCTGGACGGTGGTGGGAAGTGTGGTGCCCCGGCGGTAGCCCGGAAAGCCATGCACGGTCAGCCCTGCGCTGTGACTCGCGAGCTGGCGCAACGTGACCACAGGCTGCCAAAGCCCCGTCGGCGGAACCTGCCAAGACGTGAGCCGGCGGTTCACGTCCTCATCGAGATCCAACAGCCCGCGGTCCACCAGCCGGAGCATCGCGAATACGGCGACGGGCTTGCTGATCGAGCAGGCTTGGAACAACGTTCCGGGGACAACGGCAGCGGGTTCGCCGGCCTGAACGACACCGGTACAACCGACATCGACGACCTCGCCCCCGTCGATCACCGCCCAACTGGCTCCCGGTACCTGGAACATCTCGAGTTCCGGCGAGATCTCGTCGTACAGAGCGCTCATCCGCGCCTCCCTGCTTCGGTGAGTCGGAGCCTACGGCCGCGACCGGGTCGGCATGCAGGGCGGCGTCACCGCACCAAGACGAGCCCGCCGCGGCGTGTCCGCGACAGGCTCGTGGCTTGGGCTACCTCGAGGGTTGTGGTGCGGTGCAGTCGATCTTCGGGTTCGCGCCGAGGTAGTTCAGCGGACCGACGACGATGGTCACCAGCACCGTGCCCACCTTGGCGCACGTCGCGTCGGACCCCGCGAAGTAGTTCCGCTGGGCGGCGGCCGCCAGGCCGATGAGCAACCAGACGACAAGGAGAATCGCCACCGTTCGGGAACCAGTCGTAGACGCTCTACGAGTGCGCATGTCCACCTCCTGGGCTGGGCGCACCCCCGTGTGGAATCGCTGTTCCGGTTCCCGCCACGGTGCCCGGAGAAACGGTGCGGATCAGACCTCGCGGCAGTCGTAGTACGGCTTGATGTGGGTGTTCACGTATGCGCCGATGCTGGGTGCCGCCAGCAGGGCGGCGAAAGTTGTCTGCGGAACCTCGTAGTACTGGTAGGTGGAGCCGTTGACGTATTCGAGCTCCAACGTGCCGTGGGACCAGCCGACCGATCGCACACTCGACGAGTTCACCAGTCGCCGCCTCACAAGTGCTCCTCTCGGTAGGTCGTACGTCGGCTCAGTGTGCCGGTGTTCGCTCAGGCTCGGCGGATTCCAAGCGCGCCACGGCGCGCGCAAGCTCGCCGAGTGCCTCGTTGAGTTGGCTGAGCACATCCGGGTCCAACACGATCTGGGGCTCGTCGAGGCCCACATTCGCCGCGAACCTGACCCGGGCGTCTGGAGGCGCCTGTCTGAGCGAGGCGTCGAGTGCTTGCTGAAGCGGAGGGCTGGGCTGCATGTCCGGGCGTTCCCGCCACTTCGTGACCGTCCGTGGAGCGACGCCGAGCTGCTCGGCGAACGCCTCGTTGGTCAGCCGAAGCGCATCGCGCAAGGCATGCGCGTGCCGGCCGGTCCACCTCTCGATGATCGTCATCGGTATCTCTCCCCTGCGCGTCGATCACTCCTTGCAATCAGAGTACGGCGATCCGGTGATCGGGAGAGTGCCCGAATTTTGCCCTGTGGATACCTGTTCAGTTCATGGTGAGGACAGCGCTTCGGGCGTTGACTGTCGGGCATGGACGAGATCAGCGGTCGAACCACGACGCTGCTGCGGACGACCCCGCGGCGGCGTCATCTGAAAGTCGCGAACAAGTCCGGGCCACGCTGTTTCCAGCTGGTCCGTCATGTCGACGTCTCCGGTGTCAGCGGTACGGGCGTCGTCGCCGAGGGCGTCGAGTGGACCGACGGAACCGTCGCCCTGCACTGGGGTGGGCGCTACCCGACGACCACCGTGTGGCCGGACGGGATCGATGCGCTCCTCACCGTCCACGGTCACAACGGCGCGACCACCATTCACTGGCTGGATGGGTGACATGCGCACCCGAACTCGGTGGGGCGGGCCCACCCTGCAGCCGGCCCGCCCCACCGGCCTACTGCGAATAGAACTCTTCTCGATACTCGCCTTTCACCCGCTCGCTCGACGGCTTTGTGGCGCCGTTGGCAGCGGTGTCGCCGGGGGATGGTTGCCGGACGGACCTGTTGGTGGAGCGGTGATCGGTCGATGCCGCGCCGGCCCGGTTGCCCGGCTCTGGCTCTGGTTCTGGGGCGGTGGCTTCGCGTGCAGGCTCGCCGGCTTCGAGGAGGTGGTCGACGGCTGAGTTGAAGTCGAGCGCGGCACGGGTCGGCTCGCCCCCGTCGATGTCGTCGGGGGACGTGCGTCGGACCGGACGATCGTTGGCTGCGTCGGACAGTTCGGCGAGGGTGTCGAGGAGGCCGACGGCGGTCTCTACCTCGCCGGGGTTGTTGGCCAGCCACCAGACGGCCGCCGAGCCGGGCGTGGCGAAGACGTCGTTCTTCAGGTACGCGCGTTTGTCCTGCTCCATCCGGCATTCGAGCAGCGTGGTCTGTTCGCGGCGATGCAGAGCGGCGAGGTGCTGGAGGTGTTTCTGGTCGGCGTCCGGCAGGCGGAGGCGCACTTCGGTCGCCCAGCAGCGCACCTGGCCCTTCTCGTCGAGCGCTGGCTCTCCGAGGATGGCGGCCAGGCGGTGCTGGTTGAGCGATTCTTCGGTCACCTGCTGAGTCGCGGTCAACGCCCTGGCGCGCTCGAGCAATGCGTCCACCGCGACTGCGCCGAGGTCGGCGTGCCGCGAACCGGAAAGCACGGTCGACCACTGCACGACCGCGGAGAAGCTGAACTGGAAGTCGGGCGAGGCAGACGGCAGACGTACGTCGGCAACCGTGCGCGATGGTGGTCCGGTGAAGACGGGCTCGTGGTCCGGGAGTACGACGGATGGCGCGGGCGTCGGCGCGGTCACGACCGGGCGCGGCGGATCCGGGCGCGGCGGATCGGGTTGCTTCCAGACCGCGGCGAGCAGAACGAGTAGTACCACCGTGAGCACGACCGCGGCCCAGCCCGGTAGGCCGACGATGAGGCAGACGACGTACAGAACCAGCACGATGACGGCAGCTGTGAGGAGTGAGTTCCGATGGAGCTTCATGGTGGCGTTCCTTCACCACGTCGGCGGACGGCAGGCGGTCGGCCAATGCGTACCGGACGGCTTCCCCGTCCTCCCGCCACCCGGGTCACCGGCAACCCAGAGCGGGCCTCGCCACACAACGAGGCCACAAGCAGTTTCCCATCCTTAACCCAAAGTAGCCGCGCTCCGCGTGTCGGGACCTTGTAAGCGGCCCTATGCAGCCGACCGTGAATGGTGGGAGCGACGCGGGCCTTGCCCCCTCCAGCTGACCTTGTGGACGGGTCAGCCGGTGAGGGAGCGGAGGGCTCGGCGGGAGGGGGTCAGGAGGACTGGTTTGTAGGGGCAGCGGGCGTCGGTGAGGGTTTCGTAGGCGCGGATGGCTCGGTTGGCCGCGTCCCAGCCTTGTTCGTCGGGGCTGCGGCCGAGACCGCGGTTGCGGACCAGGGCGCCGTAGAAGGCGGAGCAGAAGACGGTTGCCTCGTACCAGCCGATGACTGTGCTGGTGCCGATGTAGGTGATGTCGCCCTGCAGGCAGTCGCGGATGGCGCGTTGCCACTTGCCGATGCCGGTCTTGCAGCCGTCGGCGATGACGACGCCGCTGGCGATGCCCCATTGGCGGTCGAGGAACCAGTCGGCGAGCGATCTCAGCGAGACCTGGGTCTGGCCGTCGGTGGAAAGGAACGACGGTTCCTCGCTGTGGTCACCGTGAGCCATGACGTGCAGGACGCTTGACGGGGTGGTGAGGGCGGAGAAAGCCGTCTCGTGGTCGCGGGTGCGGACGAAGTTCACGTCGATCACGGGCCGGTCCCAGCCGGCGTTGATATTTCCGGTGATGGCCTGGACGAAGGTCATCGACGCGTCGAACGAGCTGTCGAGACCAAGGTCCACCAGAGTGATCAGCCGGTTCCGCATTCGCCCACCCCTCCCGCACGATCCGATCCGCCGCACCATGATGAACCACGCCGCCGACACTCCGCTCCCATCTTCCGGTCGGCTGAGACAGGTCCTGCCAATCACAGGTGCACTGGCACAGGCGGCGCGGCTGGCGTAGGCGCGGTTCCGGCGTGAGTCGCGTGACGAGTCTCACGAGGTCGGTACGACATGCGCGCGGTGAGCGGGATCGAGGTACGGCGGGGGTGGGACGCGTAGGGCTGGGCGGACTGGATCGGCGTACGGCGGGTTGAGCCGGGGCGGCGGCGTACGGGCGGGATGGGCCGGCGCGACATACGGCGGCGTGGGGGCGGCGCGACGGCGGCGTGGGCCTGGGCGGCATACGGCAGCGTGGGCAGGCGCGACGTACGACTGCGTGGGCGGGCGCGGCGTAGGCGGACGGGGTGACTGAAACGACGACGGTGGGATCGGCCGGGACGGCGCACGAGGGGTCTGGGCCCGAGACGGGGTACGGCGGGGTGCGCCCGCGACGGCGCACGGCGGGGTGGGCCCGGGACGCCGCACGCCCGAGGTGGACCGGCGCGAGGTACGGCGGTGTGGGCGGGGCGGCGTACAGCGGCTGGGCGGGCGCGGTGTACGGCTGCGTGGGCGGGCGCGGCGTACGGCGGACGGCGGGAAGACTGGAACGACGACGGCGGGATCGGCCGGGTGGCGCACGAAGGGGTGGGCCGCGGGACGGCCCATGGCGGCCCGGGACGGCGCACGTCCGAGGTCGACCGGCGCGACCTACGGCGGCGTGGGCGGGGGCGGCGTACGGGGCTGGGCCGGGGCGGCGTACGAGGGCCGGGCGAGGGCGGCGTACGGCGGACGGCGGGAAGACTGGAACGACGACGGCGGGATCGGCCGGGTGGCGCACGACGGGCTGGGCCAGGGACGGCGCACGAGGGGGTGGTCCCGGAGGGATACGGCGGGGTGGGCTCTGGACGGCGTACGCCCGGGGTGGTGCGGGACGGCGTACGGCCGAGGTGGGGCCGGGTCGCGTACGGCCGAGGGGGCCGGGTCGCGTACGCCCGAGGTGGAGCGGGCCGACGTGCGGCGGGGTGGGGTGGGTTGGAGGGTGCCTTTGCTGGTGGGCTGATGGTGGGTGGTGGGCGGGGGTGGGTGCGGAGGAGGTGGGGCTACTTCTGGGCGATGTAGTAGGTGTTGAAGGCGTCTGCTTCTACGTGGGTTGGGTGGATGGAGGAGAAGCCGGCTTCGGTGAGGAGGTGGTGGGCTTTTTGTTCGCCCCAGACTGTGCCGAGGGCTTCGCCGCCGAGGGAGAGCGAGACGGTCATGCAGTGCATGGTCGAGATGCCGTACAGGAAGGTGGCGAACGGGTGGTCCAGGTTGTCCTCGAGGTTGCTCGACGCCTGGATGTCGACCATGAGGAAAACGCCGCCGGGGCGTAGCGACTCCGCGATGGCGGCGAGGACCTGGGCGGGATGCGCCTGGTCGTGGATCGCGTCGAAGGCGGTGACGAGATCGAACCGTTCGTGCTCGTCCAGTTCGGCGGCGTCGCGTTCGACGAACTCCGCGTTGGTGAGGCCCAGGGAAGCAGCTTCGGCGCGGGCGGCCGCGATGCCTTCGGCCGAGAAGTCGTAGCCGACGCAGCGGCTGCGCGGATAGGCGGAGGCGATCAGGTTGATCGCGTGCCCGCTGCCGCAGCCGATGTCGGCTACGTCGATGCCTTGTTCGAGGCGGGCAGGCAGTCCGGGTACGAGCGGCAGGATCCCGTCGATCAGGGCCGCGTCGAAGACCGCGCCGCTGTCCTCTGCCATCAGGCGATGAAACTCGGTGTACTGCGAGTACGGGACACCCCCACCGCGCCGGAAGCACTCCACCACCGACGACTCGACGCCGGCCAGCAGCGCGATGAACTGGGTCGCCGCCGCGAGGTTGTCCGGGCCGGCCGCTCGGGTCAGGAAGGCGGCGTGTTCGCGCGGCAACCAGTAGGTGCGGTCGCGGGCGTCGTACTCGACGATCCGGGCGACGGTCATCGCGCCGAGCCACTCGCGGACGTATCGCTCCTGCAGACCGGCGGCGCCGGCGATTTCATGGCTGGTGGCCGGTGGCAGGTCCGCGAGGGTGTCGTAGAGGCCGACCTGGTGTCCGATGCTCGTCAGCAGCGCAAGTGTTCCGTGATTCAGTACGTCGCCCATCTGCTGACCAAACGCCTCGAGGCGAGTCGGGTCCAGCACTGTCTCGCTCATGGTGGTCTCCCCCAAACTGTGGATGCCTGACCGCAGCATCACGCCGGGAGCGCACCCGGAGCATCGGTGAACTCGCCTATTCGCTCGCGCGGGTGAGGTAGGCGGCGGCCTCGGTGCGGTTTCGTACGCCGAGTTTGGAGAGGATGCTGGCCACGTGGTGCTCGACGGTACGGCGGCTGATGTAAAGCCGAGCCGCGATCTCCGGATTGGGCAGTCCCTCGGCCAGTACGGCGAGGACGTCACGCTCGCGCTTGGTCAGCAAACCGAGCCCACGGGGGCCAACTCGGGCAGCACTGGCGCCAGAAGCACGCAGCCAGGCGGCAGCCGCGTCCGCATCGACAGCCGCACCCAGATCCTCGAACACCGCGAGGGCCATCCGGGCCTCGGCAACAGCGGGAGCAGGTTCGTAGGAGCACATGGCCTGTGCGACCAGCATCCGGGTACGCGCGACCTCCAGAGGCATCTCCAGCAGACCAAACCATGTCTGCGCAGCCGCCAGCCGGGCCACGGCGTCGCGAGGCTTGCCCTCCGCCAGAAGGACTCGTCCACACAGTCGGGCAGCGCGTGCTGCGATCAGACCGCTGTCGGTCGTCGTACCTAATGCGGACAGCCGCTCTGCCTCGGCGGACGCGCCGGCAGCGTCACCAAGTGCCAGATAGGCGGACCCGAGCACCTCACGGAGCCGGGCCTCCTCCAGAGGGGTCGCATCGTCGAGATGGCGACGTACCAGCGAGACAGCCACCGCCACCTCCCCCGCAGCCAGATAGGTCGCTGCCAGCACCGGGTGTACGACGCCACGGTCCTCGAAACCGGTGAGAAGACGCCGCGCCTCGCCGACGAGGCCCTGGCCGAGTCTGAGCTCTGCTAGGAAGGCAGCCGCCTCCGCCTGGACAGCCGGTAGGGCGTCGCGCGCCAACTCCACTGCAGCGGTCAGTTCTTTCTCGGCGCGTGGCCAGTCACCAGTAGCAACCAGTACGGCGCCGTACGACGAGCGGCACGATGCGTGGAGGTACGGACAGCCGTAGCGCTCGATGAAGCCGTCGAGCGAGCGTGTCCACTGCACCACTCGCAGGAAGTCGGCGCCGCGTACGCACGACCGCATCAGCAGACAACTGGTAAGGACAACTGTGTCGGGCCGAGCACCCTCACCACCGAGCGCACCGGCCAAAGCCTCGTCCAGCAGGGCAGTCCCCTCGATGACTTGGCCCAAGTTGATGAGAGCCGAGCCCCACATGCTGAGTGCGCACAGTTCGAGGTCCCGATCCCCTGCCTCGGCGCCAACGTCGTACGCCTCTTCAGACCAAGCGGCAGCGCCAGCAACGTCGTCAGTGGCACCGGCGCGTGCCAGCGAGGCCCACGCCGACACAACAGGGTTGCCGACCTCTGCAGCCACCCGGACCGCTCGAGCGGCCCACCCCTGCGCTGCCGCCCGGTCGCCGAAGTTGGCGTCGTACAGCAGGCTGAGACCGAGTGCCGTGAAGACGGCTTCGGCCGGGTTGGTACGGCGGAACAGCGCGTAGGCACGTTCCCAGGAAGAGAAGGCGGCCCGGACGTCGCCCAGCCACCACTGGGCGTTCCCCAGCCCGGCAAGGCCCTCGGCGGTCTCTCTGACCCCGTCGGACCCGAACGCGGCGATCGCCGCCACCCAGTCCCCGTCGCCGAGCGCCTGCTCCCCGGCCGCGAGGAGACCGTCGATCTCCTCCACAGCTCGACGGTAGACGCGCTGCGGCCCCCGGGGAAAGTGGGAAGTCCCGGGGGCCGTGGCGCTTTCAGTCAACGGTCAGCAGCAGCGTCAGCTCCACACCAGCAGCAGCGTCAGCTGCAGACCGGTAGCAGCGTCAGCTGCAGCCGGAGGTGCTGCCGCAGCCTTCGCAGACGTAGCAGGATCCGCTGGGCCGCATCTTGGTGCCGCAGGTGAAGCACAGCGGTGCGTCGACCGAGGTGCCGGTGATGAGTTCGAACATCTCGGCTGTCGTGTGCGCCTCACCCTTCGCCGGCTTCGAGACCGCGGCGTCGGCGGGCTTGTCGGCCTTCTCGGCCACCGGCTCGACCGACTTCAGGGACTCGGCCTCGGAGACCTCGGCCGGGGCCGGCTCGTAGGAGCCGGTGTCGAGCTGCCGGGCCCGCTCCTCCGCGGAGTAGATGCCCAGGGCGGCCCGCTCCTCGAACGGGAGGTAGTCCAGCGCCAGCCGGCGGAAGATGTAGTCCATGATCGACTGCGCCATCCGGACGTCCGGGTCGTCGGTCAGACCGGCCGGCTCGAACTTCAGGTTGGTGAACTTCTGGACGTAGGTCTCCAGCGGTACGCCGTGCTGCAGGGCGATCGAGATCGCGATCGAGAAGGCGTCCATCACACCGGCCAGGGTCGAACCCTGCTTGCCCATCTTCAGGAAGACCTCGCCCAGACCGTCGTCGGGGTAGGAGCCCGCGGTCATGTAGCCCTCGGCGCCGCCGACGCTGAACGACGTGGTCCGCGACGGCCGCGACTTCGGCAGGCGCTTGCGGGTCGGCCGGTACTCGATCACCTTCTCGACGACCTTCTCCGGCTCGGCCTGCACCGCCTTCTTCGCCTTCGCGTCCGCCAGCGGCTGGCCGACCTTGCAGTTGTCGCGGTACACCGCGAGCGCCTTCAGGCCAAGCTTCCAGCCCTGGAAGTAGACGTCGGCGATCTCCTCGACCGTCGCGGTCTCCGGGAGGTTGACCGTCTTCGAGATCGCGCCGGACAGGAACGGCTGGCAGGCCGCCATCATCCGGACGTGGCCCATCGGCTTGATCGCCCGCTCACCCATCGCGGTGTCGAAGATCTCGTAGTGCTCCGGCTTCAGGCCGGGCGCGTCCACGACGTGGCCGTGCTCGGAGATGTACTCGACGATCGCCTCGATCGTCTCCTCGGTGTAGCCGTACTTGCGCAGCGCCCGCGGCACCGTCTGGTTGACGATCTGCATCGAACCGCCGCCGACCAGCTTCTTGAACTTGACCAGCGAGAAGTCCGGCTCGATGCCCGTGGTGTCGCAGTCCATCATGAAGCCGATGGTCCCGGTCGGCGCGAGCACCGACGCCTGGGCGTTGCGCCAGCCGTTCTTCGCACCGATCTTCAGTACGGCGTCCCACGCCGCGGTGGCGTGCTTCTGGACGTCCTTGTCGATCTCGTGCATGGTCCGGATCGCGTCGTTGGCCGCGGCGTGCTTGCGCATCACCCGGGTGTGCGCGTCCTTGTTCCGCTCGAAGCCGTCGTACGGGCCGACGACACCGGCCAGCTCGGCCGACCGCTTGTACGACGTACCGGTCATCAGCGAGGTGATAGCGCCCGCCAGTGCGCGACCACCGTCGGAGTCGTACGCGTGACCCGTTGCCATCAGCAACGCACCGAGGTTGGCGTAGCCGATGCCCAGCTGCCGGTACGCGCGGGTGGTCTCGCCGATCGCCTCGGTCGGGAAGTCGGCGAAGCAGATCGAGATGTCCATCGCGGTGATGATCAGCTCGACCGCCTTGACGAACTTCTCGGAGTCGAACATGTCGTCGTCGCGGAGGAACTTCATCAGGTTCAGCGACGCCAGGTTGCAGGACGAGTTGTCCAGGTGCATGTACTCCGAGCACGGGTTGGACGCGGTGATCCGGCCCGTCTCCGGCGTGGTGTGCCAGTCGTTGATGGTGTCGTCGTACTGCAGCCCCGGGTCGGCGCAGGCCCACGCGGCGTGCGCGATCTTGTCGAACAGCTCACGCGCCTCGACGGTCTCGATCACCGAGTTGTCCAGCCGTGCCCGCAGGCCGAAGGTGCCCTTCTCCTCGACCGCGCGCATGAACTCGTCGCTGACCCGGACCGAGTTGTTCGCGTTCTGGTACTGCACCGAGGTGATGTCGCGGCCGCCGAGGTCCATGTCGAACCCGGCGTCGCGGAGGACGCGGATCTTCTCCTCCTCGCGCATCTTGGTCTCGACGAACTCCTCGATGTCGGGGTGGTCGACGTCGAGCACGACCATCTTGGCCGCGCGCCGGGTGGCGCCGCCGGACTTGATCGTGCCGGCGCTCGCGTCCGCACCGCGCATGAAGGAGACCGGGCCGGACGCCGTCCCGCCGCTGGACTGCAGCAGCTCCTTGGAGGAGCGGATCCGGGACAGGTTCAGGCCGGCGCCGGAGCCGCCCTTGAAGATCAGCCCCTCTTCCTTGTACCAGTTCAGGATCGAGTCCATCGAGTCGTCGACGGCGAGGATGAAGCAGGCCGACACCTGCTGCGGCGAGGACGTCCCGACGTTGAACCAGACCGGTGAGTTGAAGCTGAAGTACTGGTGCAGCAGCATCCAGGTGATCTCGTGCTCGAACACCTCCGCGTCCGTCGGCGTGGCGAAGTACCCGTAGTCCTCGCCGGCCTTGCGGTAGGTCTTGACCACCCGGTCGAGCAGTTGCTTGAGGCTCCACTCGCGGTTGTCGTGCCCGACCGCGCCGCGGAAGTACTTCGTGGTGACGATAGTGGACGCGTTCACGCTCCAGAAGTCGGGGAACTCGACCCCGCGCTGCTCGAAGACGGTCTCACCGGTCTTCCAGTTCTGCTGGACGACGTCGCGGCGCTCCCACGTCACCTCGTCGTACGGATGTACTCCCTCGGTCGTGAAGATGCGCTCGATGGTGAGTCCCGCGGGCGCGTTCTTCCGCCCGCGGAACCCGGCCGCCGACCTCTTGGTCGACCCCGAGTGGCCGGTCACCGTCTCTGTCATGGTTGCTCCTCGCCCTGTGTCTGTACTGCCGCGGTCTGTCGGGACCGCCCCGTGAGTACTGCGTGACTGCTCAACCGCTCCTACCGCCTGACTACTGGTTCCCCGATTTACGTCTTCTGGGTCGGCTTCAGCGGGCGCGGCTCGGTGCCTTCCGGCTCCTTCTCCGCCCGAAGCAGCGCGATCTCCGTCTCGAAGTCGTCGGCGGACTCGAACTGCCGGTACACGCTCGCGAACCGCAGGTAGGCGACCTCGTCGAGCTCCCGCAGCGGCCCGAGGATCGCGAGCCCGACCTCGTGCGCGGGCACCTCCGGCGAGCCGCTCGCCTTGAGCGCGTCCTCGACCTGCTGGCCCAGCCGGGCCAGTGCGTCGACGTCCACCGGCCGGCCCTTGCAGGCCTTGCCGACCCCGCTGATGACCTTCTCCCGGCTGAACGGCTCGGTCGCGCCGGAGCGCTTCACGACCGTGAGCTGCATCTGCTCGACGGTGGTGAACCGCTTCTCGCAGACCGGGCACTGCCGGCGCCGGCGGATCGCTCCGCCGTCCTCGGCCACCCGGCTGTCGACCACCCGGGAATCGGCGTGCCGGCAATACGGACAGTGCACGACGAATCTCCTCCCGTGAGGCCGCCGCGAGGGCGCCCTGTGGATCAGCCTGGGGACAACTTGTGCGTAACCGACCACTACCTGTGGAAAATTACACCCGTGTAACCACTACATCTAGGGATCCTAGATCGCTGCTCCGACAGTTTGCAAGAACGCCGAAATGTCGGGCGCGTCCCACGCTCCCCTGTCTGTTCCAACGCTCGCGCGGCCTCGTAAAGTCCCGCGTGGCGCCACGATGACCGGCCGGAGGAGGCGCAGACTGTGCGCCGCCAAAGGTTCAGGAGATCAGGCCGGCACAAGCCGGAATCGGGCCACGCCGGGCGGGCCTCACCGAGTCGGGGAGGCACCCGGCGTACGGCGGAGATGCTCGGCGAGCAGCCGCAGCATGCTCTCCGGCGGTACTGCGGCGGGCGGGCGGACCGCGTCGGACGAGATCAACCCGCGCAACACCAGGCTTCGCTTCCGCAACGCCAGCGCGATACCGGCCTGGAACTCGAAGTTGACCAGCGGGAGGTAGTCCCGCCAGACCTCGCGGGCTGCCCCGAACCCGCCGTCCCGGAAAGCCTGGACACACGCGAGCAGCCCCTCGGGAACCGAGAAGCCGGTCATCGCGCCGGCCGCGCCGACGGCCAGTTCGTCGAGCAGGCAGGTGCCGCCGAGGCCGCCGAAGACCGGTACGTCGAGTCCGGCCGCCAACTGGGCGACGGCCGGCGGGCTCGGCGACGACTCGGACTTCAGCGCGACCACGGACGGGACGTTGCGTACGGCGGTGACAAGGTCGGCGGTGGCGATCGAGATGCCGCTGATCGCCGGGTAGTCCTGGACGACGAGCGGTCGTCCGGTGCGGTCCGCGACGTCGTTCAGGTGGTTGCACAAGGCATCCGGATCGCCGGAGTTCACCTGAACCATGAGTCCGGCGAGGCGATCGCCGACGACTGGCAGCACGTTGGACGCCTCGGCGCAGACCTCGTCGATCCCGAGGGCGCTGACGCCGATCACGAGAGGCAACTCGGACGACGAGGCAACCACCGTTTCGACGACGCTACGGCGTTCCTCCGGCGTCAGCCGGGCCGCTTCGCCGAAGACGCCGAGCACGGTCAGCCCGGTCGCGCCGATCGATTCGTAGTGCCTGACCTGCCGTGCCAGCGACTCCGTGTCGACGGCCGAGCCGTCCGAAGTCAGCGGAGTCGCCAGCACACCCCACACTCCGGGATCCAACGTCATGGAGCTCCTCTCGGCATGACCGCGGCGGCCACGTTGCTCCCGATCATGCCCGCTCCCGACGAGTGCGGCGACCGTCAGCGCACTGCGAGTGCGGTGGCCTCGGCGACGATCTGCTGGCGGCGTACGGCGGTCAGGCCGCGAGCCGCCGGGGTGTTCGCGTACGACGCGAGGACGGCGTACTGCTTCTGGCCGAGCAGGGTGGTCATCGTCGAGACGGTCGACGGGGTCGCGCCCGAGGTCAGGACGAGGTGGGCCAACCCGGTCGACGTCGCGATCACCTCGAAGCTGCTCTCCACCCTCGAGCCCGCGACGGTCGCCGTCAGGACGTGCTTGCCGGCGGTCAACGCGGTGGTGTCGACAATCGACCCGTTGACAATCGGCACTCCGTCGAGCGTGATCGCGACCGGCTCGGCGGAGTTGTTGCCGACGGCAACACGCAGGAGCTGCGCCCGGTCGATCCGCTCCCCCGGCCCCGGGCTGAGGATGGTCGCGGCCGGCTTGATCCGCTGGGTGAAGGCGGCGTTCCAGCCCGCCAGCTCGGCCGGCCGGTTGGTGATGATGCCGTCGACGCCGGCCTTCTCCAGAGCGTTCCAGCGGTTCGCGTCGTCCACCGTCCACACGTTCACCGCGACGCCGATGGCGTGCAGCTCGGCGACGATCCCCGGACGGGTCTGGAACGCGCCGTCCGACGGGTTGTACGCCGAGAGCTCCAGATCCTTGGCGATCGCGACCGGATCGGGGTCGAGCGTCGACCGCAACAGGCCGAGCGGGAGTTCCGGCGCGAGTTCGCGGACCCACCGCAGGTGCTGCGGCTCGAAGCTCTGCACGAACACGCGGCTACTCATCCCGCGCCCGTGGATCTCCTGCACGATCCGAGCGACCGACTCGCGGGTGTGGGCGCCCTTGACCTCGAGCAGCAGGTTGCCACCGCGCGTCCTGAGTCCGTCTAGCTGAGACCCCAGCGTCGGCACACGCTGGCCGGCGAACGCGGGCGCGAACCACGACCCGGCGTCGAGCCCGGCCACCTCGGCCGCGGTCAGCGACCGGATCGCGCCGGTGCCGTCGGTGGTGCGGTCGACGGTGGTGTCGTGCAGGATCACCGGTACGCCGTCCTTCGTCGGCTGTACGTCGTTCTCGATCCACTCGGCCCGGGCACGACGGGCGACCTCGTCCGACGCGGCCGTGTTCTCCGGCGCGGACGAGGACGCGCCGCGGTGCGCCCACACTCGGAGCGGCGCACCCGGCTTGCGGATGAACGACTCCTTCTCCAGCGGCGTAACGGTCAGGTCGTCGAACGAGACGGTCGCGCCGTTGACGAGCAGCCCCTGAACGCCCGTCGTACTGCGGTTGACCATCGTGGTGCGCAGTGACTCGCGGCCGTCGACGTACCAGGTCGCCCGGGTGCCACGGACCTCGACCGCGACGGCGACCTCCTTGCCGACACCGACCTGGACGGGTGCGGCGCCGGTGTCGGTGACGTTCCAGGTGTTGGCGGCCGTGCGCTGGGCGAACTCGAGTCCGTTGGCGGCGGTCGAGCCGTTGCGCAGGGTCGCGATCGACCACGGGACGGCGCCGCTCGGGGCGAGGTCGAGCCCGAACGCGACCCATCGGGCACCGTCGAGCGCGGACTCGAAGCGCAGATGACTCTCGATCCGGAAGTCGGTCAGTGGGCTGCCGAAGGTGATGCGGCTCTGCTGGCCGGAACTGGCCGACGTACCGACCAGCCGGCCGCCCTGCACTTTCCAGGTCCCCTCGACGGGCGTCCAGCCGGCGGGCAACGCCGTACCGTCGAAGGTCTCGTTGACCGTGGGCGCGACGGCCGGCGCGGCAATCGGCTCCGCGACCGCGGCGGGCGTGGTCAGGAAGGCGGTAATGGTGGCTCCGGTGGCGAGAGCGGCCAGAACTGCACGGGGGCGGCGTGACATGAGCATCATGGCCACCGACCGTAGGAAAGCGACACCAACAGCACCAGAGCTTGTGATGAATTGACTCCCAACGGCGGGTGGATCCGCCGATGCGTGAGGATGGCGGAATGAAGCCGGTGATTCTGGATGTCGACACTGGGCTCGACGACGCCTGTGCGCTGCTGCTCGCCGCCCGCCACCCCGAGCTCGACCTGAAGGCTGTGACGTGTGTGGGTGGCAACGTCGGGCTGGACGACGTCGTGGTCAACACACTGACGGTCCTGGAGGCTGCTGGTCGGCCTGACGTGCCAGTTGCGGCCGGCGCCGCCGTACCGCTGCTGCAACCAGTCCGACCCGCCACGCATGTGCACGGCGTCGACGGACTCGGCAACCTCGACTGGCCGCGCTCCACGCGTACGGCGGGTGCCGGGCACGCGGTCGAGCTACTGCGAGACGTACTGCGCGCTGCGGCCGCAACTGGTGACCTGGTGACGCTGATCCCGCTGGCCCCGATGACGAACATCACACTGCTGCTGCGCACCTACCCGGATGCCGCGGCCGGGCTGCGGGAGATCGTGTTCATGGGCGGTGCGGCCGGCATCGGGAACGCGACCGCGTCCGCCGAGTTCAACATCTGGACCGATCCGGAGGCGGCGGCGATCGTACTGAGTGCCGCCGGAGAGCTCGGCGTACCGGTGACGATGTACGGGCTGGACGTGTTCTACGACGTGGTGATCTCGCTGGATCAGGCGCGGTCGCTGGGTGGTTCGCCGTCGGCCGAACTGGCGGGGAAGCTGATCCAGAAGCGGAGCGAGCTCTACAGGTCGGACGGCGCGAGCATCGGGGACGGCGGCGCGGTGTGTGCGGTGATCGATCCGGACGGCCTGACGACGCAGCCGTTCCCGCTGCGGGTCGAGCTGTCCGGCAGCTGGTCGCGTGGCCGGACGATCGTCGACACCCGGGACTGGTCGGCCGATCTCACCAGCGATCCGCATGGGCCGTCGCCGACCGTCGTACAGGTGGCAACCGCTGTGGACGGCACGCGGTACGCCGACCTCTGGCTGAGCACCGTCAAGTAGCCAGCAACTCGTTCAGCCGGGCGCGGACGCCGGACATGAACAGTTCGAGCCCGTCGCTGAAGCGGTCGGGCTCGGTCGGCTCGGCCACCACGGCGGCCAGTGTCCAGTGCGCGCTGGTCTCGAAGATGGCCCTTGCCTGCGGTTCGGGTACGCCGAGGTCCACGAGCGAGCGGAGCTGTACGCGGACCAGTTCCGCGCGCGACCCCTCGCCCTGGTCGCGATCCGGTGTCGCCTTCGCCTGGATCAGGCCGGCCAGGCCGGGGTGGTCGACGTAGAACGCGCGCAACTCGAGCGCACCGGCGGTGGTGACCGCGATCCAGTCGTCGACACTGCGGATCTCGTCGTACGCCGTCAGGTCCGCGGCGAACTGGTCGAACGCGTTGCGCGCCACTAGGTCGAGCAGCTCGTCCTTGTTGCGGACGTGGTGGTAGAGCGACGGCGCGCGGACCCGCAGGCGCTCGGCCACCGACCGCATGGTCAGGCCGCCGACGCCATCGGCACGGATGACCGCGAGCGCGGCGTCGGCAATAGCGCTGACCGAGATCCCGGCCGCGGCATGGGACGACGGATCGCGCTGGGCGGTCATGGAAACCTCGTTGTCGGCCTGGTCCGGTGCGGCTAAGTTCCTGTCTAATGACATTAGACAGCCTACCCGAGGACGGCACCGTGCCTGGACTGCGCCCGAACTATCCGTTGCGAACCGAGCGGCTCGACCTGCGACCGCACCGGATGGACGACCTCGACGACCTCTTCGCGTTCCACTCACGACCCGAGGTGGTGCGGTACACGCCGTGGCCGGTGCGGGATCGCGAACAGACCCGGGTCGCGCTCGAGGCCAAGCTCACCCAGGACACGCTGACCCAGCCGGGCCAGTGGCTCGTCCTCGCGATCGAGCTGAGGGAGACCGGGACCGTGATCGGCGAGGTGCTGCTGAAGTGGGCCAGCGAGGCTGACCGGCAAGGCGAGATCGGGTACGCGCTCCACACCGACTACCAGGGCAAGGGCTACGCGTCCGAGGCCGCTCGCGAGCTGCTCCGGCTCGGTTTCGAGGAGCTCGGCCTGCATCGCATCTGCGCGATCCTGGACGACCGCAACACGCCGTCGGCACTCCTGCTCGAACGCCTCGGCATGCGGCGCGAGGGTCACCTGATCGAGTGCGCCTTCTTCAAGGGCGAGTGGGCGAACGAGTACATCTACGCCCTTCGCGAGGACGAATGGCGCGCCGGCCTGACCTGACCGCTGTTTACTGGGGTCTGGGAGGGGCGCGATGGGGATCGACAACCAGATCTACAACCGGATCGGCCACAGCTGGTGGGACGAGGCCAACCCGCTGAACATGCTGCACGGGAGTTTCACTCCGGGTCGGTTCGCGTACTTCCGCGCCGTACTGGACCGCTGCGGGGTGAATCCGGCCGGCCTGCGGGCGCTGGACGTCGGGTGCGGCGGCGGGTTCATGGCCGAGGAGTTCGCGCGGCTCGGGTGTGAGGTGGTCGGCGTCGACCCGTCGGCGGTCTCGGTCGGGACCGCCCACCGGCACGCCGACTCGGCCGGACTCGGGATCGGGTACCTGGTCGCCACCGGTGAGCGGCTGCCGCTGGCCGGCGAATCGTTCGATCTCGTCTACTGCTGTGACGTCCTCGAACACGTCTCCGACCTGGATCGGGTGATCGCGGAGACTTCCCGGGTCCTCAAGCCCGGCGGGCTCTATCTGTTCGACACCATCAACCGGACCGCCGCGTCGAAGCTGCTGGCGATCAAGGTGATGCAGGACTGGCGTCTCACCCGGGTCGTCGACACCCAACTGCATGCGTGGGAGATGTTCATCAAGCCGACCGAACTCGAGGAGACGTTGCGCCGGAACGGTCTGCGGCTCGGCGAGATCACCGGTCTCGGACCGCGCGCGAACAGGGCCTCCCTGCTCTGGAACTTCGCCCGGGCCCGGCGCGGCCGGATCACCTTCGGCCGGCTCAGCCGCCTGATGGACGTCGGCCAGGTGAAGAGCACCGCCGTTTCCTACATGGGCTACGCCGGCAAGGCCGCCTGACCGGCGAGCTCAGCGGGCGATCGGGACCTGCAGGGTCTGACCGGGGACGACGTCGGCCGGCGTGGCGAGCTTGTTCAGATCGGCGATCTTCTCGACGACGATCGCGGGGTCCTGACCCGGGTTGGTCTCCTGGGCGATCGACCAGAGGCTCTGACCGGGGGTCACCTGGACCGGGACCGTGTGTGTGAAGTTCGGACCGGGCTCGAGGACGCCGGTGACACGCAGCCCCAGCACCACCACGGCCGAACCGAACACGATCACCGACAGCGCGGTGAGCAGCATGCGCCCGCGCCGGGTCAACCGCAGCGCCGGCGCTTCAGTCACCGCCGGGCGGCCATCGAGGCGCGGGCGGTCCGCCGGGCGGCGCACTCGTTGCCGGGGCTGGTCCGCCACGCGGCCGAGGTCGGCACCGGAGCAGGCCCGGACCGGAAGACGCTCGGTCGTCGTCCCGGCGATCCTGGGCCGGCGGCGCGGACGGGCGTCCGGCACCACCCCTGGCGCCTGGCGTGCCGCCGGTGCGTCTGCCGCGAGAGCCGCTGTGCTCATCGGATCCTCCAGACCTCGTTCAGACCTCGTTCTGCGGTGTCGATCTCTGTCTACCGGCCGCCTCCGACAGTTTTCGTCCGGCGACCTGTCCGACCGACCCGAACACCTGTTCGATCGAACGCCTGTACGAATCATTAACCGGCCGGCGCCCGTCGCGCAACCATCTCCAACCGGGACACGCCCGGGAAATTCCCCGCCGGACCCGGAGCCTCGCGCGCGTCTTATAACCGGACACGCGAACAGACGTGCGAACCGACACGCCTTCGAACAGATGTTTGAAGAATCTCAGGATTCGGTCTACGGTCGTGTCTGTCGGCTGAGGCGACAGGCAGTCGACAGGTTGGCACCACAGCAAGGCCGGTGTGCGAGCGCCCGGCCCGACCCGAGGAGCAAGCACCGATGGCCAGGACGCCGAGCGGTTCCAGCAAGGACGAGCGCAGTGCGGTGGGCGCCGGCGGCCAGGCCGGCGCGCACGAGTCCGCCGACCAGACCGTGACCGAGCTGCCCGACGGGCCGGCCGACGCGACCGGCCTGACGCCGCGCCAGCGCCGGGTGCTGGACGTCATCCGCGATTCGGTGGACCGCCGCGGTTACCCGCCGTCGATGCGCGAGATCGGTGAGCGGGTCGGCCTGACCAGCTCCTCGTCGGTGTCGCACCAGCTCCGCGTGCTGGAGCAGAAGGGCCTGCTCCGCCGCGACCCGAACCGGCCGCGCGCGATCGAGGTGCGCTATCCGGGCGAGGTCGACGCCGCGGCCCGTAGGACCGCGCTCGGCGCGGTGCGGCAGACGACGTACGACGAGACCGGTGCCGGCGACGCGCATCCGGACGCGGCCTACGTGCCGGTGGTCGGCCGGATCGCCGCCGGTGGGCCGATCCTCGCCGAGCAGGAGATCGAGGAGGTCTTCCCATTGCCGAAGGCAATGGTCGGCGAGGGCACGCTGTTCATGCTCCGGGTCAAGGGCGAGTCGATGATCGACGCGGCGATCTGCGACGGCGACTGGGTCGTGGTGCGCCAGCAGCCGACCGCGGAGAACGGGGACATCGTCGCTGCGATGATCGACGGCGAGGCGACGGTCAAGACGTTCAAGAAGACCAAGACAGAGATCCTGCTGCTACCACACAACCCGGCATTCGAGCCGATCGACGGCAAGGACGCGATCATTCTCGGAAAGGTCGTAACAGTTCTGCGCCGAGTCTGACATGTCAGACGACGCGCGAAGTCGGGCGTGTCGTGTCAGCATTGAATCATGACGACTGTCTATGACTTCAGCGCCAGGCGGATCGAAGGCAATGAACAGTCTCTTGCCGATTTCCGCGACCAGGTGCTCCTGGTGGTCAACACGGCCTCGCAGTGCAGCCAAACTCCGCAGTACACCGGTTTGCAGAAGCTCTACAAGACGTATCGCCGTCAGGGCTTCTCGGTGCTTGGCTTCCCCTGCGACCAGTTCGGCCACCAGGAGCCGGGTGACGAGAACGAGATCGCGAACTTCTGTTCGACGATCTATCACGTCACGTTCCCGATGTTCGCCAAGATCGACGTCAATGGGTCGAAGGCGCTTCCGCTGTACAACTGGCTGAAGCGTGAGCAGGGCGGCCTGCTGGGCGGACGGATCAAGTGGAACTTCACCAAGTTCCTGATCGGGCGGGACGGGCAGGTGATCGGCCGCTACGCGCCGACCCACTCGCCGGAGAAACTGGCCGACAAGATCGAGGCCGCGCTGGCGGTTCCGGCGCCGTCGAGGGAATCGAACGACTGAACGACTGAGCGCGGTTTCCGCGCCCCCAGTTGCCGCCGCACAAAGCACCAGAGGTCATCTCGTCGTTGCCGGGTTTTCCGGCCTTTCTGAGACACCTGAACACCATCCGTCGCAGCGCCACAGAGCTGTTGCCGCATTCCGAACGTTTCTCGTTTTCCGGGGCCACTCGGCGATTCCGGTGCCTTTTCCAGGATGCACGTGAACATTCCCGCGCATTGGCACAGTCGTTGATTGATCAGCGCGTCACACGACGACCGACTCGGGGTCGATGTCCAGCCGCAGGCCTCGCCAGACCGGGTGGCGGAGGCGGCCGTCGGCGGCCCATCCGGAGTAGGTCACCTCGGCGACCAGGGCGGGGTCGAGCCAGTGCGCCCGGCGGCGATCCGAGTTCGGGATGCCGGCCGGGTCGAAGGCAGGGCGGCCGATCTCCAAGCCGGTCAGTTCGGCGCTGAGCAGGTCGAGAGTGGCGAAGTCGAGGCCGGAGCCGACCTTGCCGATCAGGACCAGTTCGCCACCGGGCTCCGCATAGGCCCCGCAGTAGAACGAGCCGATCTTCCCGGCGCGGTTGCCTTCACCCGGATGCCAGCCGCACAGGATCACCTCGCGGGTCCGCACCGGTTTGACCTTGATCCAGTCCGCGCTCCGGCGTCCCGGCAGGTACCGCGACTTCCGGCGTTTCGCGACCACCCCTTCGAGCCCGGTCGACGCGGACAACTCCAGCGCCGCGTCCCCGTCGTCGTACGCCGGCGGCGTCTCCCAGAACGGATCGCCGATCTCCAGCGAATCCAGCAGTCCGCGACGGTCGTCGTACGGTGCTTCCAGCAACCATTTGCCGTCGAGGCGGAGCACGTCGAAAAGCCGGACGGACACCGGCACCTCGGTGATCAGGTGCCGCAACTGACGCGGGTCCCGGACGTGCATCCGCCGCTGCAGCAGACCGAACGACGGCGCGCCGTTCTCGTCGAGCGTGACGATCTCCCCGTCCAGTACGGCGGGCAGCCGCAACCCCGGCGCCTCGGCCAGACCGACCAGCTCGGGGTATCCGCCGGACACGTCGCGGCTGTTGCGCGACCACAGCCGGCAGACGCCGTCGTCCACCTCGGCGATGACCCGGATGCCGTCCCACTTCATCTCGTACGACCAGCCGGCACCGGACGGCATCTCCCCTACCGCCGCCATCATCGGCAGCACCGGTGGGCCGGTCACCGGGCTCATGACGACTGCAACCGCTTCAACGCAGCGAGCACCTTGTCACGATCGGCGGTCGGCCACATCGGTGGCAAGGAGGCGCGCAGGAAGGCGCCGTACCGCTGGGTGACGATGCGGGGGTCCAGGATCGCGACCACGCCCCGGTCCGAGCTGCGCCGGATCAGCCGTCCGGTCCCCTGCGCGAGCAGCAGCGCGGCATGCGTCGCGGCGACCGCCATGAACCCGTTGCCACCGGCCTCGTCGACGGCGCGCTGGCGAGCGGCCATCAACGGCTCGTCCGGCCGCGGGAACGGCACCCGGTCGATGATCACCAGGTTGCAGGTCGAACCCGGTACGTCGATCCCCTGCCAGAGCGAGAGCGTGCCGAACAGCGACGTCTCCGGATCGTCGACGAACTCGCGAGCCAGCTCCCCCAGCTGGGCATCGCCCTGGCACAGCACCTTGAGGTCGGTGGCTTCGCGCACCGCGGCCGTCGCGGCTTCCGCGGCCCGGCGGGACGAGAACAGCCCGAGGGTCCGGCCGCCGGCCGCAGTCACCAGGTCGATGATCTCGGTGAACTGCTTCTGCCCCAGCCCGTCGCGATGCGGTGGCGGCAGGTGCTTGGCGACGTACAGGATCGCCTGCTTCTCGTACTCGAACGGCGAACCGACGTCCAGGCCCCGCCACGGCAGCGGCCCGGTCTCGGACGTCTCCCCCAGGTCGGGCATCTCCTCGTCGTCGGCCAGCCTGTCCGACGGCCGCAACCCCACCTGCCGGGCGATCGCATCGAAGTCACCGCCGAGCGTGAGCGTGGCCGACGTCAGCACGACGGTGCGATCCTTCAGCACGAGTTCGCGCAGCAGGCCGGCCACCGTCAGCGGTGCGATCCGGAGCTCGCGACCGAACCGCTCGCGGTCGACCATCCAGACCACATCGGCGTCGCTCAACGCGGCAACCCGCTCGGAGACGTCGAAGATCTCCTTCACCGCGCCCTTCGACTGCCGCTTGGCTCCGTCCGGGTCGTCGTCCTTGTCGTCGGTCTTCTTGTTGAGGTCGGAGTACAGCGCGCGAGCCGCGTCCCGGACCAGCGCCGCCGCCTCGAGCACCGGACCGTTCGAGGCCTCGATCCGGCCCTCGCGCGTGCCGTCGAGAGCAGCCCGCAAGGCGTCCGAGGCGTCGATCAGGTCGTCGGCCTTGTCGTCATCGACGAACCTGCGGGCCCGCTTCGCCGCCCGCTCGACCATCTGCGGTGACAGCTCGTCTCCCGCCGCTCCGGTGACCCGGGCCGGCAACTCGTGGGCCTCGTCGACGATGACGACGTCGTGCTCCGGCAGGACGGTCCGGTTCTCGAAGGCGTCGATCGAGAGCAGGGCGTGGTTGGTGATGACGATGTCGGACTTGCGCGCCTCTTCCTTGGCCTTCTCGGCGAAGCACTCCTCGCCGTACGGGCACTTCTGCGCGCCGAGACACTCGCGGGCCGCGATGGCGACCTGCTGCCAGGCCTGGTACTGATGCGAGGGCGCGTGGTCACGGTCACCGGCCTCGCCGTCGAGCAACTGCTGCTCGGCCCATTCGCGCAACTCCAGGACCTGCTGGCCGATCGGGCCGGGCGGCGGCACGTCGACGAGCATCCCGTCGTCGTCCGGTGCGCCTTCCCGGATCCGGTGCAGGCAGGCGTAGTTGTTGCGGCCCTTCTGGATCGCGTACGTCGGCCGGCGCGGCAGCAGCTTCTCCGTCGCGTCCAGCAACGCCGGCACGTCGCGGTCGACGAGCTGGGCCTGGAGCGCCAGAGTCGCGGTGGAGACGACGACGCGCCGGTCCTCGATCGCGTGCAGGAGCGCGGGAACGAGGTAGCCGAGGGACTTACCGGTCCCGGTGCCGGCCTGGACGAGGAGGTGGGAGCCGTCGTGCATCGAGGTGTTGACGGCCTCGGCCATCTGCACCTGACCAGGCCGGGTCTGACCGTTGATCCCGGAGACAGCGGCTTCCAGCAGTTCGCGTACGTCGACTCCCACCGCCACACCCTAGCCCGCGCGGAGGACAGTTTTCCGGTCCGGCAGGCAGGCTGTGGACAACCGCTCCGATCAGACGACGGCGCCGCGGTCCGGCTGCGCGTCCCGGTCCACCTGCGGGCGCTTCGGCCGCGGCGGCGGGGCCGGGTAGCGCCGCTCCAACTCCAGCAGCAGCGGCGCGGCGGTCAGGTTGGACGAGTACGTGCCGACCAGGATGCCCAGCAGCAACGCGAGCGCGAAGTCGGCCAGCGAGTCACCACCCAGGAACAGCAACGCGCTCAGGATGAACAGCGTCGAGATACCGGTGTTGACGGTTCGCGGCAGCACGTTGACGATCGCGGTGTCGATCACCGGGCCCAGGTTCTCGGTGGACCGCGCGTTGCGGGTCTCCCGGATCCGGTCGAACACGACCACCGCGTCGTTCACCGTGTAGCCGATGATGGTCAGGATCGCGGCCAGGAAGATGCCGTCGATCGGTTTGCCGGTCCAGGCGAACACCCCGACCACGATCGCGACGTTCTGCAGCAGGGCCAGTACGGCGCCCGCACCGAACGTCCAGCGGAATCGCGCGGCCAGGTAGAGCAACTGCGCCAGCAAGGCGATCCCGAGCGCGATCAGGCCCTTGTTGCGCAACTCGCTGCCCAGCGACGGACCGATGCTCTCGTTCCGGATCAGTTCGGTCCCGCCGGCGATCCGGGACAGCGACTCGCGGATCTTCTCCGTCTCGTCGTCGCTGATCGACTGGGTTCGCACGGTGATGTCGTCGGTGCCTGAGGCCTGGACCACCGCGTTCGGGTAGCCGGCCTCGGCGACGGCGGCCCGGGCCTGGTCCGGCGTGATCGGCTGCGCGGTGCTCACCTCGAGCAGCCGGCCGCCGGTGAACTCGATGCCGAGGTTCAGCCCGCGGACCGCGATACCTGCGAGGGCCACCACGATGACCACCGCTGAGACCATCAGCCAGCGCCGGCTGTGCTTCATCAGCGACGGCCGCTTCGCCTCCAGCCAGGTCCGGACCCGGCCGTGACCGGCGATACCGCTGAGCCCGGGACGGTTCTGGACGAACTTGCGGGAGACGAAGAACTCTGCCAGGACGCGGACCAGCACCAGCGCGGACAGCATCGACGCGATGACACCGATGCTCAGCGTCACACCGAACCCGCGGACCGGGCCGGCGGCCAGGAAGAACAGCAGACCGGCGGCGAGCAGCGTGGTGATGTTCGAGTCGGCGATCGCGGACAGCGCGTTCTGGAAACCGCTGCGCAGGGACCGGCGCAACCCGTCGGTGCGGCCGGCGATGAAGTCCTCCCGGGCCCGTTCGAAGACGAGCACGTTGGCGTCGACCGCCATACCGATGGCCAGTACGAAACCGGCCAGGCCGGGCAGCGTGAGCGTCGCGCCGAGTGCGGTCAGGGCGGCGTACGACATCCCGGAGTAGGCGATCAGGCCGAAGACGGCCATCAGGCCGACCAGGCGGTAGACCAGGATGATGAACAGCGCGGTCAGCGCCAGCCCGATGATCGCGGCCGTCGCGCTGGCCTCGATGGCGTCCTTGCCCAGCGACGGGCCGACGGTGCGCTGGTCGATCACCTCGACCGGCAGCGGCAGCGCGCCACCGGAGATCAGCGCGGCCAGATCCTTGGCCTCCTCCTCGGTGAAGGAGCCGGTGATCGTGGTGGTACCGCCGCCGATCCCGACGTTGCAGAGCTGGTTGCCGCCGTTCGGATCGACCTGCGGTGCGCTGATCACCTCGTTGTCGAGGACGATCGCGATCAGCCGCTGGGGCGTGTTGATCGGCTGGCAGGCGGCCTTGCCGGTGATGTCCGCCCAGATCTTGCCGCCGTCGCCCTTGAAGTTCATCTCGACGAACCAGCCCTGGGCGGCCTGCTGCGGGTCGAGCCGGCCTTCGGCACCACTGACCAGCTCACCGGTCATCGCCGGCTTGGCCAGTCGCAGGAAGCCCTGGCCACCGGGCTCAGGTGGCAGGTAGGTCTCCCCGGCGGCCGGCTTGGCCGGCTTGGTCGCGACCTGGTCGAGCACCTCGTGGAAGGTGAGCTGCGCGGTCTTGCCGATCACCGCGGCGGCCTCGCGCGGGTCCTGCACGCCGGGAAGCTCGACGATGATCCGGTTCTCGCCCTGCCGCGTCACGCTCGGCTCGCTGACACCGAGGGCGTCGATCCGGCGGTGCAGCACCTGGATCGCCCTGTCGGTGTTGGCCCTGTCGGCCTTCACCGTCGGCGAGTCCTTCGCCTGCAGCATGATCTGCGTCCCGCCGCGCAGGTCGAGCCCGAGCTGCGGCTTGGCCGTCAGGACGACGTACGTCGACAGGGCCAGAACGACGGCCGCGAGCAGCGCGCGGACGATGGACGACCGGTTCACAAACAGCCTCCGGAGCTGGGCACCCGCCAGTGGGGTGTCCCGGGATGTCATGGCGAAGAGCACGCACGCCCGAGGTGCGAACGCACAGTGTACGAAGACATTCAAACGCATCCGGACGGCAGTGCAGTGCCATGGCATCAGGTCGCACCCGAACTGATTGACGCGTCAGGTGAGGAACCCCTAATTTCTCACCACCCTCGATCCGTAGTCGCCTGCGGACCGACGGTGATCACCCCTCCGCCCCGGTGGGTGATGAGTTCCCTGAGGAGGAACCGTGCGTCATCGCATCAGCCTGTCCCTCGCCGCCGCCGCTCTGGTGCCGGCCATCGCCTTGTCCACCGCCGGCAGTGCCGGCGCAGCTCCCGTGCCCGAGCCGCAGCGGATCGTCCCGGTCCAGCTCGCCAAGGCCGAAGCCGGTGTGACCGCGGTCGAGGACACCTACATCGTCGAGTTGAAGAAGGGCGTCCGGCTGAAGAGCGGCCTGGGCATCGCGCCGCAGCGGCAGTTCAGTACGGCGGTCAACGGATTCAGCGCCAAGCTCAGCCCGGCCCAGCTCGCCGACCTGCAGAAGAACCCGGACGTGGTCGCGATCTCGCAGGACGTGTACGTGCAGAACGTGCTGGACGCGACCCAGACCAACCCCCCGTCGTGGGGGATCGACCGGATCGACCAGCGGAACCTGCCGCTGTCGAACTCGTTCACCTACAACCGGACCGGCTCCGGCGTGCACGCGTACATCATCGACTCCGGTGTCGACCCGACCCACCCGAACTTCGGCGGCCGGGCCACCTTCGACTTCAACGGCATCGACTCGAACAACACCGACTGCAACGGGCACGGCACGCACGTGGCCGGCACCATCGGCTCGACGTCGTACGGCGTGGCCAAGAGCGTCCGGCTGCACGGTGTGAAGTGGCTGAACTGCAGTGGCGGCGGTACGGCGTCCTCCGCGATCGCGGCCGTCGACTGGGTCACCCGCAACGCGATCAAGCCCGCCGTGGCGAACGCGTCGTGGAACTTCAGCGCGAACACGACGCTGGAGAACTCGCTGCGCGCGATGATCAACTCCGGCGTGTTCCTGGCCGCGTCGGCGGGCAACACCGGCGCCAACTCGTGTGACCGGCTGCCGCGCAAGATCTCGACCGCTCTGGTCGTCGCCGCGTCCACGAGCACCGATGCACGGGCGTCGTACTCGAGCACCGGGGCCTGCGTGGACATCTACGCTCCCGGCTCGGCGATCGTCTCCACCCTGCCCGGTAACACCACCGGGTCCTACAACGGCACCTCGATGGCCACGCCGCACGTGGCAGGTGTCGCGGCGCTCTACCTGCAGACGAGCCCGTCGGCCAGCCCGGCCACGGTGAAGTCGTACATCGAGTCCAACGCCACGCCCAACGTGGTCAGTGGTGGCTCGACCGGCGGCACCGTGAACCGCCTGCTCTTCTCGAACGGCCTGTAACTCGTCGGACAGCGCCCCCGGGTCCTACTCGGGGGCGTCGTCTATGCCGTGCTCGATCGCGTACCGGACCAGCTCGGCCCGGTTGTGCAGTTGCAGCTTCCGCAATGTGTTCTGCACGTGGTTCTCCACTGTCCGGTGCGACAGCACCAGCCGCGTGGCGATCTGCCGGGCCGTCAGCCCCCGTGCGACCAGCCGGAGCACCTCTGTCTCCCGCTCGGTCAGCTTCGGCACCTCAGGCCCGGAGGAGCCCGAGCCGAGTCGCCGGTACTCCCCCAGCAGCAGTCCGGCCAGTCCGGCGCTGAACACGGCGTCGCCTTCCGCAGTACGCCGTACTGCGTCGTCGAACTCGTCCAGCGACGCCGACTTCACCAGATACCCGGACGCGCCGTTCTTCACCGCGGCCAGTACGTCGTCCTGCTCGGCGCTGGCCGACAACACCAGCACTCGCGTGTCCGGCAGTGCGGTGGTGATCTCACGGGTCGCGTCGACACCCGAGCCGTCGCCGAGTTGCAGGTCCATCACCACCACGTCCGGCCGGGTGGCCAGCGCGATCTTCACCGCACTCGACACATCCGAGGCCGTCGCACAGACGTCGTACCCACGGGTGCCCAGGTCCCGGGCAACACCCTCACGCCACATCGGATGGTCGTCGACGATCATCACCCGGATCATGCAGTGCTCACCTTCAGCTCCCACTCGGTTCCCTCGCCTGGGGCGGTCCGGACCGCGGCTGATCCGCCCAGATCGGTGATGCGGCCGCGGATCGACTGGCTGACTCCCAGGTGACCGTCGACCCGAGCCTGTTCCAGCCGGGCCGGCGTCGTACCGGCTCCGTCGTCGCGGACCGACACCAGCACCTCGTCGCCAAGGTCCTCGACCACCACCCACGAGCGTGCGTCCGGGCCCGCGTGCTTCTTCACGTTGCTCAGCGCCTCCTTGACCGCCGCAACCAGTTCACCGGCCACAGGTTCCGGCAGCAGGACCTGACCCGCGGGGACGACGACGTCCACCCGTGTGGTGGCCAGCGGCAACAACAGGCCGCACAGGTCGACCCGGTCCCCCTCGGCAACGGTCGGCCGTGACGACATCAAGGTGCGCAGGGCAACTTCCTGCTCGGCAGCCAGCTTGGCCAGCTCGACCGCCTCGCCGCCGATCGCCGTACCGCGCCGCTGGACCTGGGCCAGCACCTGCAGGACGCCGTCGTGGATCGACCGGCTGAGCCTGAGCCGCTCGGCGGTGGCGCTCTCGGTGGCGATGGCCTCTCGGAGCCGGGCTCCCGCCTGGCGCATGGTGGACGCGGCGTACCCGACGACCAGACCCGCGACGAGCAGCAGCTGCACGTTGCTGAGGATCTTCGAGGCGTTGTCGACGCCACGCAGCGACAGCAACGCCAGGCTGACCGTGGCGGCACCGAGCAGCCCGCCGTCCCGGCCGCGGGAGATCGCCAGCGCGATCACCGGTCCGGCCGCCCACACCGAGGTCAGCACGGAGGCGCCGGCGCGGATGTCGAGCAGCGGCTGGGCGAGCAGGGTCGCGTACATGCAGCCCACCGTGACGACCAGGTCGGCGAACGCGAGCCGGGTGTTCCGCCGTCCCCAGCGCCGGCTGTAGCCGATCGAGGAGATCAGCGTCCAGACGCCCATGATCGCCATCTGCGCGACCGCGCCGGACGGCCGGACGATCCCGTCCCACCGGGTCCAGACCCCGAAGCAGGCGAACGCCCAGGTCATCAGCCGGAACACGACCAGGGCGCGCCACAGCGGCTGCAGCAGGTCGACCTGATCACGCTCCACGGGCGACAGTCTGCCAACCCCGGCGGTCCGCCCGCCTGAGTAGTTCCACCGATCCCGCAGGATTTCCCCGGACCTTTCCGGATTCTGCCGCATCCACTTCAGGAATCGCGATTTTGGACGTACTGTCGCGCAAACACGCTCGGGGGAGCTCTGATCACACCGCGTCACCACGCGCGGGTGGGTATCGACGAGAGTACGGAGGGGAATCGTGCGCAAGCTACCCGCCGGGCTGTTCAGCCTGGCACTGGCGGCGACGGCAGGGGTGGGTCTCGCCTCGGCCGGCAACGCCGCACCGCCCCGGGAGGTGGATGCCGCGCAGGTCGCGGGCGAGGCGTCCGCGCCGGACGAACTGCCCAGTCCGCTCGAGGACAAGCGTCGCGAGCTGCGCCAGGAGGCCCTGACCAAGGTGCTGAACGGCGAGGCCAAGCCGGAGAAGCGCGGTGCCAGCACCGTCGTCAACCTCGGCCCCAAGGCGCAGGGCGCGAAGGGCGTCAAGAACGCCAGGGGACGGGTCGACCAGTACGTCGAACTGGCCCGGGAGAAGACCGACCGGATCTTCGTCGTGCTCGCCGAGTTCGGCAACGAACGGCACCCGAACTATCCCGATCAGGACACTTCGCCGAACTTCCCCGGCCCGGCGACCTTCGAGGGACCGCTGCACAACGCGATCCCGGAGCCGGACCGCTCGGTCGACAACTCGACGGTCTGGCAGCCGAACTACGGCCGGCAGCACTTCCAGGACCTGTACTTCGGCACCGGGAACTCGGTGAAGAAGTACTACGAGAGGCAGTCGTCCGGCCGGTACAGCGTCGAGGGCACGGTCACCGACTGGGTCAAGGTCCGGTACAACGAGGCCCGCTACGGCCGGTCGAACGGCTACCCGTGCGGCGGCAACGTCTGCAACAACACCTGGGCCCTGGTCCGGGACGCGGTGAACCAGTGGGTCGCCGACCAGAAGGCGGCCGGCCGGACCACCGCGCAGATCACCGCCGAGCTGAAGACGTTCGACCAGTGGGACCGCTACGACTTCGACGGTGACGGCAACTTCAACGAGGCCGACGGCTACATCGACCACTTCCAGATCGTGCACGCCGGCGGCGACCAGGCCGACGGCGACCCGTGGCAGGGCGAGGACGCGATCTGGTCGCACCGCTGGTACGTCGGCCTGGCCGGCGGCCCGGCGAACAACCCGGCCGGCGGCGCCCAGCTCGGCGACACCGGGCTGTGGGTCGGCGACTACACGATCCAGCCGGAGAACGGCGGGATCAGCGTCTTCGTGCACGAGTACGGTCACGACCTCGGCCTGCCGGACCACTACGACACCTCCGGCCCGCCGGTCGAGAACGGCGTCAACTGGTGGACGCTGATGGCGCAGAGCCGGGTCGGCAAGCCCTCCGACGGCGGTATCGGCGAGCAGGCGGCCGACCTCGGGGCCTGGGACAAGCTGCAGCTCGGCTGGCTGGACTACGAGATCGTCGCGGCCGGCCAGAACCGGACCGTCGAACTCGGCCCGCACGAGTACAACTCGAAGAAGGCCCAGGGCCTGGTCGTGACACTGCCGAAGAAGGAACGGGTCAACGTGCTCGTCCCACCGGCGGCGGGCAGCAAGTCCTGGTGGAGTGGCGCGGGCAACATGTTCACCCACACGATGAACCGGCAGGTCGCGATCCCGGCGGGCACCACGACCCTGGCGTTCAAGGCCAACTGGGACATCGAGGACTGCGGTACGACGGCCTGCGACTACGCCTACGTCGAGGTGAACGACGGCACCGGCTACAAGCCGATCGCCGGCAACATCACCAACCCGGCCGAGGGCAACGGCATCGACGGCAAGAGCAACGGCTGGGTGGACGCGACGTTCGACCTGTCGGCGTACGCCGGTAAGACGATCGGCCTGCAGTTCCGCTACACCACCGACCCGGCGGCCGGCGGCAAGGGCTTCTTCGCCGACGAGATCAAGGTCACTTCGGGCGCGACCACGCTGGTGTCGTCCGGTGCGGAGGCCTCCCCGGAGGGCTGGACCCTGAACGGCTTCAGCGCGATGGGCGAGAGCTTCACCAGCCTGCACGACAACTACTACCTGGCGTCGCACATCAACTACGTGTCGTACGACCAGCACCTCAAGACCGGGCCGTACAACTTCGGCTTCCTCAACACCAAGCCGGACTGGGTCGAGCACTTCCCGTACCAGGACGGTCTGCTGATCTGGTACTGGGACACCTCGTTCGAGGACAACAACACCAGCGAGCACCCCGGTGGTGGCCTGGTCCTGCCGATCGACTCGCACCCGGTCCCGATCAACCGGATCGACGGCCAGCTGTGGCGCCCGCGGGTCGGCGGGTACGACGCTCCGTTCGGCCTGGAGAAGGCGGACTCGTTCACCCTGCACATCAACGGGCAGCCGAGTTACATCCGCGGCCAGAACGGTGTGCCCACCTTCAACGACAGCAAGACCTACTGGTACCCGGAGCAGCCGAGTGCCGGTGTGAAGGTGCCGAACAACGGCGTCAACATCAAGGTCCTCGACCGTGAGGGCACCACGATGACGGTCCGCGTCTCCAAGCGCGGCTGACACCCGAGCAGCAAACGAAACGGCCCCGGGAGCGATCCCGGGGCCGTTCTCTGTGCCTGACTACTACTGGGCTGCCGCCACCTGGTACGGCGTGAGCTCGCCGGCCAGCGAGGGGTGGACCCGCGCGGTGACCCGGGTGCCCTCGGCCGTGTGCTCGATCTGGTCGACGGAACCCTCGGAGTGGATCCGGGAGACCAGGTCGCCCCGGTCGTACGGCAGCAGCAGGTCGACGGCCACGTCCGGCTGCGGCAGTGAGGCCTCCACCAGGGTGCGCAGCTTGTCGATGCCCTCGCCGGTGTGTGCCGACACCACCAGGGCGCGCGATTCCCGGTGCAGGATCGGCGCCAGCGCCATCGGGTCGGCGATGTCACCCTTGTTGATCACGATGATCTCCGGGACGTCGGACGCACCGATCTCGCTCAGCACCTCACGCACCGCCTGGATCTGGGCCAGCGGGTCGGCGTGCGAACCGTCCACCACGTGCAGCAGCAGGTCCGCGTCCGCGACCTCCTCCAGCGTGGACCGGAACGCCTCGACGATGTCGTGCGGCAGGTGCCGGACGAACCCGACGGTGTCGGTCAGCGTGAACACGCGGCCGTCCGACGTGGTCGTCCTGCGGGTGGTCGGGTCCAGGGTCGCGAACAGCGCATTCTCGACCAGCACCCCCGCGCCGGTGATCCTGTTCAGCAGCGAGGACTTGCCCGCGTTGGTGTATCCCGCGATCGCGACCGACGGGACGGAGTTCCGGCGGCGCTCCTGGCGCAGCGTCGAGCGGGTGCCCTTCATCGAGTTCAGCTCACGCCGCAGCTTAGCGATCTTGGTGTTGATCCGGCGCCGGTCGGTCTCGATCTTGGTCTCACCGGGACCACGGCCGCCGATACCGCCGCCGGCCGCGCCGACGCGTCCACCGGCCTGGCGGGACAGGTTGCCACCCCAGCCACGCAGCCGCTGCTTCATGTACTGCAGCTGGGCCAGCTCGACCTGGGCCTTACCTTCCTTGCTCTTCGCGTGCTGGGCGAAGATGTCCAGGATCAGCGCGGTCCGGTCGACGACCTTGACCTTGAGCCGGTCCTCCAGGTTGCGCAGCTGCGCGGGGGCCAGCTCGCCGTCGGCGATCACGGTGTCGGCGCCGAGCGAGGCGACCAGGTCACGCAGGTCGGCCACCTTGCCGGAACCGATGAAGGTCGCGGGGTCGGGTTTCTTCCGCCGCTGGATGACACCGTCCAGCACCTCGGAACCGGCGGTCTCGGCGAGCAGCTTCAGCTCGGCCAGCGAGTTCTCCGCGTCCTCGGCGCTGCCCTCGGTCCAGACGCCGACCAGCAGCACCCGCTCCAGCAGCAGCTTGCGGTACTCGACCTCGCTGATGTCGGTCAGCTCGGTCGACATGCCGACGACGCGGCGCAGCGCCTGGCGCTCCTCGAGGTCCAGGCCCTCGGTGCTCGATTCCGGGCCCAGCTCCGAGTCGTGACCCGTCAACGAATCGCCCGAGTCATCGCCCTCAACGAGGTCGAGTTCGACTGCGTCCAACTCCCCCGCCCCACCGCCCCGGTCGGCGGTGGTCTCGTCGTAAAAGTTCGAATGGGTCGTCATATACCTTCCATCGTGGCACGGGCCACCAGTACAGGCGACCCGATTTCAGACGTCAACGCCCCACGCCCGGCCGGAATTCCCCGTTCAGGCGGGAAGCCAGGCCCGATCGAACTCGCCGCGGGCGTGCACGACAGCCGGCCCGGTCATCTCCAGATGGTTGTCCGCACGCCACGTCACGGTCACCGAACCACCCGGTACGCCGACACGGTAAGTCACCGGACGCTGCTGCCGGGCCTGCCGGGCCGCGGCCACCGTGACGGCGCAGGTTCCCGTCCCGCAGGACCGCGTCTCCCCTGCACCCCGCTCGTGCACCCGCATCGCGACCTCGTGGGGTCCCTTGCGTACGACGAACTCGACATTCACACCGGCCGGGAACGCCTCCTGCGGCGACCACCCCGGCTGGTCGACCAGGTGACCGGGCTCGCTCAGATCGTCGACGAAGGCCACCGCATGCGGATTGCCCATGTCCACGTGCACGGCCGGCCACTGGTGACCGTTGGCCTCGACCACGATGCCCGCCGGACCGGGCAGCACGGGCTCGCCCATGTCCACGGTCAGCGTGCCGTCGTCGTTCAGCACGACCTCTTTGATCCCGGCCCGTGTACCGACCCGGACCGGCTTGTCCCCGGCCAGCCCGGCGTCCACCAGGTACCGGACGAAGACCCGGATCCCGTTGCCGCACATCTCCGCGACAGAGCCGTCCGAGTTCCGGTAGTCCATGAACCAGTCGCCGCCGTCCTCGACGTACGTCTGCTTGCCGCCCTCGATCACCCGCAGGACGCCGTCCGCCCCGATCCCGGCGTGCCGGTCGCACAGGAACCGCACCAGTCCGGCGTCGAGATCCCCGTGGATCGATCCGTCGGGGTCGGGCAGCAACACGAAGTCGTTCTCCGTGCCGTGCCCCTTCAGCCAGGGAAAGGTGCTCATGCGGTAGATCGTACGGTGTCTCCCATGGAGCAGATCGCCTACTTCTGGGAGCAGGAGGACGCCGAAACGGTCGCGGCCCGGCTGGACGGTGACGTGCGGCGCGGGCGCTTCCAGGGCGAGGACGACGACGAGGACCACCCGTGGGTCGTCGTACTCCCCGAGGACGTGGATCACGCCGTACTGGACGAACTCCTGACCGAGTACGACGGGTGGCTCGAAACCATCGCGGACGAGGCGGCGCCGGCACCTCCGCCGCTGCCGACCGGTCCGAAGCGGTTCAAGCGGACCTGAGCACGCGACCAGGCCGACGACCCGTCGGTACGCCGTTCGCCAGCACCGAATCGCCCGCGACCAAGACGTGCTCGATCCCGGCCGACAGCTGCCACGGATCGTCGTACGTCGACCTGTCCGCGACCTTCTCCGGATCGAGTACGACGACGTCCGCGACCGCACCGGGTCGCACCACGCCACGGTCCGTGAAACCCAGACGGGACGCCGGGAGCGACGTCATCCGGCGGATCGCCTCGGGCAACGTGAGCACGCCCTGGTCGCGGGTGTAACGGCCGAGGACGCGTGGGAAGGTGCCGAAGTTGCGTGGGTGCGGGTGACCGGATCCGGTGGCGCTGAGGATCCACCCGTCGCTGGCGACACTCGTGCACGGATGCCGCAGTACCGTCACGACGTCGTCCTCGCTCATCGCGTGGTTGACCACGCTGACCGCGGCGTCATGGTGCTCGAGGATTCGGAGCATCGCCTCGGCGGCATCGACGTCGTCGCTCAGGGCGATCTCGGCGAGGCTGAGACCGCGGCAATCCTCGTACCGTCCGGGTGGGAGGGAGGCGATCACGACGGCGCGCGGGTCCGAGAGGTCGGCGGTCCGCAACGCCGAGAGGATTCGTCCGCGTTCGACCGGGTTCGCGAGGCGGGCCAGCATCGCCTGCGCGCCGCCGGCCATCGCCCAGGTGGGAAGCCGTGCCGTGAGCGTCGTACTGGATGCCGTGTACGGATACACGTCCCAGGCGACGTCGATGCCGTCGGCGCGCGCCTGGTCGAGACGTTCGAGCGCGGCGGTGACCAGACCGTGGTTGGCGCGACCGACCGCCTTCAGGTGTGAGACCTCCAGCCTGGCTTCCCCCGCCCGGGCGGCCGCGATCGCCTCGTCGAGCGCCTCCAGTAGCCGAGCTCCTTCGTTGCGGATGTGGGTCGAATACAGCAGGCCGCACCTGCCCGCGGTCGCCACCAACGCAGCGACCTCGGCTTCAGTGGCATACGTCCCCGGCGCGTAGATCAGCCCGGTCGAGAACCCGACGGCGCCTTGCCGCGCGGCTTCGCGGAGCAGGTCCTGCATCCGCCGCAGTTCGCCGCGGGACGGCGCCCGTTCGGCACCGCCCATCACCGCGAGCCTGAGCGACGAGTGGCCGACCTGCAGGGCGACGTTCACGGCGAGCCCGTCGCGCTCGACCGCGTCGGCGAAGCCGCCCGTCTCCCGCCAGGACCAGTCGTGCCGCGGCTCGAGGAACGCCGTACCGGCCTTCAACTGCTCGAGGTCGGTGATCGGGAACGGCGACCAGCCGCAGTTCCCGGTGACCAGCGTCGTGACGCCTTGGTACAGCTGCGTCGTCGCGTCCGGTGACGTCTGCGCGGTGAAGTCCGCATGCGAGTGCAGGTCGATGAAGCCCGGCGCCACGATGTTGCCGGTGGCATCGATCACCTCGACGTCTGCAACCGGCGCGTCCGGCGGTACGACGTCCGCGATCCGGCCGCGGTCCACCAACACCGTGGCCTCGACCGGATCCGCGCCGAGGCCGTCCAGGACCCGGCCACCAGTGATCGCGATCATGGCGTCAGAGGGTGAGCGTGGCCACGGTGTGCGCGGCGATGAGACCCGTGTCGACGGTGTGACCGAGACCAGTTGCCGTCGGCACCCGTACGACGCCATTGTCGGCGGTGACCGGAGGTGTGATCACGTCGCGGGCGTAGTACTTCTCCGAGGCGGAGACGTCTGAGGGCAACGAGAAACCGGGCAGGCTGGAGATCGCCACGTTGGCGGCACGGCCGATGCCGAACTCGTGCATACCGCCGCACCAGACCGGGATGCCGGCCTGCTGCGCCCGGTCGTGCGCGGCCCGAGCGGCAGTGAGCCCGCCCATCCGCGACACCTTGATGTTGAGCACCCGCACGGCTTCGAGCGCGATCGCGGTCTCCAGGTCGTCGAGGGTCTCGATGCTCTCGTCCAGGCAGACGGGGGTCCGCAGCACCTGTTGCAAGCGGGCGTGGGCGAGCAGGTTCCGCGGCGCGAACGGCTGTTCGATCATGGTCAGGCCGAACTCGTCCAGCGCCCGCAGTGCGGTCAGATGCTCGCCCGCCTCGGAATAGATGCCGTTGGCATCGACATGGAGGTCGAGGCCGGGATGCGCGGCCCGCACCGCCCGGACCGGCTCGACGTCCCAGCCGGGCGCGATCTTCAGCTTCACCCGCGGATAGCCGGCCGCCACCTGACGGTCGACCTCGGCGAGGAGGTCGTCGATCGTCGGCTCGATCCCCAGCGACACCCCGGCGACCACCTCGGACCTGGTCCCGCCGAGCGCCTGTGCGAGCGGGACACCTTGCGCCGAAGCCCACAGCACCCAGGCCGCAACGTCCACACCGGCCTTGGCGAACTGGTGGCCGCGAACCTTCGCCCACAGCTGCGGCACCTGCTCGGGCCGTTCCCACGACTGACCGAGCACGGCAGGGAGAAGGTAGTGCTCGGCGATGTGCCAGCAGGTCTCGACGGTCTCCGCCGCGTAATACGGATCGGACGGCGACGCGATCTCACCCCAGCCGACCGCACCCGACGCGTCCTCCAGCTCCACGAGGATGTGGTCCAGCAGAGTCTTGCGGTGCGAGCTGGTGCGGAACGCGTGCACCAGCGGCAACCGGACTCGGTGCAGCCGCGCGGCGGTGACCTTCAGCTCAGTTGACATACAGTCCCAACTCCGAGTTCAGCCGGTCGCGCTCGCCGAGTCGCCGGCGGGCTCCCTTCGCGCTTGCCGTGGTGAGCGTCGCGAGCACATGCAGCACCGACGCCACGACGGTCGGCGAGTCGACGTACGACGCACTGCCGGTCGCGACGTAGATGCACTGGTCCGCGATCTTCGCCAGCGGCGCGTCCTCGAAATCCGTGACCGCGACGAGCTCACCACCGGCTTCGGAGAACCGGCGGGCGAGCTCCACCGTGTCGCGGCGGTACCGGCGCAGCGAGAACGCCACCATCAGGTCGTTCGACCGGACGTCGGACAGGACGTCGATACCGCGCACCACCGTGCCGTCGATCAGGGTCACCTGCGACAGGGCGGCGCTGAGGTCGAAGGCGAGCAGGGACGCGTACGAGAACGACTTCGCCGACCCGGCGATGAACCGCCGCCGGGCGGCGACGATCCGGGCCGCCGCCCGGGCGATCGAGTCGTCGGCCAGGATCTGGTCGAGCGCCTCCTCGATCGAGGCTCGCTCCTGCTCCACCACACGGCGTTGCAACTGCGTCGACGACCGGCGTTGCAGGCGGGCGTCGTACCGCTCGTGCGGGCTGACCAGCTCGCGGTTGCGGGCCTTCAGGTCCTCACTGCCGGACATCGTCCACCGTCCCGAAGAGATAGACCCCCGTCCCGTTCGGCAGCCGGCGGCACGACTCCGCCGCCAGTCCCTTGCCGAGCAGGTCCGTGAATCCCTGGCGCACCCGCTCGGCGATCTCGGGCGTCACCGCGGCCGGATCGGACGGCAGGGCCAGCCACGGGCGATCTCCCGCACCGCCCAGCACTCCCCAGTCCGCCTCGGTCAGGTCCAGCGCGACGTCTTCCAGCTCAGGCGGCTCGGTGCGCAGGTCCCATTCGACGATCAAGCGGTCGCCGCCCGGTCCGTACATGTCCGGGGCGTACCACCGGCCGCGCGCGCCGAGGACGTCGAGGTTGAAGTGCCCGTTGCGGATCTGGAACGGATCGTAGGTCCAGCGCATCCGCGTCATGCCGTGACTGAGCGCGACCTCACGCTGGGCGTGCTTGAGCAGCCGGCCGAGCCCCTGCCCCTGCTGATCCGCGGCGACCACCGCCGACTGCGAGTAGTGGTAGAAGCCGCGCCGGTCGGTGCCGCAGAAGCCGTACGCGAACGCGACGAGCCGGTCGTCGTCGTCCAGCACGCCGACGACCGAGCCACCGTTGCTGACCAGCGCCCCGAGCAGCCGTGGGTTCAGCGCGTAGTCCGGGTCCTGGTAGCCGAAGACCTGGCGGTAGAGCACGGCCGCCTCCGCGAACCGCTCCGCGGTGGTGAGCGTGACAGGGCGGAACCCCACGGCAGTCTCCTCAAAGATACGAAACGGATCTTGGCGCTGACTTGAGTAAATCCCTCGTGGAAAGAGGGAGTCAATCGATGACCGGATGATGATACGTTGACTATCCATGGAGATGATCGATCGGCTCCGGCAGTACGTCGAGCACGAGACGCCCACCGGGGCGGTGGCCGAGCTCAACGCGTTCGCGGACCGCCTCGTGCTCCGGTACGGCGAACTCGGCGGCACCGCCCGACGCGTCTCCGCGCCGACCGGCGACCATGTCGTCGCCGACTTCCCGGGCCGCGGCCCGCGCGCCGATGAGAAACCACTGCTCTTCCTCGGGCACCATGACACCGTCTGGCCGATCGGGCAACTGGCACAGATGCCCTGGCGTGAGCAGGACGGGGTGATTCACGGCCCCGGCGTGTTCGACATGAAGGGCGGCCTGGTCGTTCTGGAGACGGCTCTCGAGCAGGTGGCCGGGGACGATCATCGACCTGTGCGGGTGATCGTGACCGCCGACGAGGAAGTCGGTTCACCCTCGGCCCGCGACCTGGTCACCGCCGAGTCGGCCGGCGTGGTCGCCGCGTTCGGGCTGGAACCACCGCATCCGAACGGCGATCTGAAAACCTCCCGCCGCGGCAGCAGCCGGGTCCGGATCGAGGTCACCGGTCGCGAGGCACACGCCGCGCTCGACCCGGGCCGCGGGGTGTCCGCGATCGACGAACTCGTCGACCAACTGGTCGCGGTCCGCGCGCTGGTTTCGGAGTACGACGACGTGCTGTGCAACGTCGGCACGATCACGGGTGGCGGCCGGACGAACGTCGTACCGGGGAACGCGTCGGCCGAGCTCGGGTTCCGGTTCGTCGATCCGGAGACCGAGCGAGCCGTCCTCGACGCGGTGACCGGACTTCAGCCGGTACGACGGGACGCCGTACTGACCGTGTCCGTGATGTCGAACCGGCCGGCCTGGCAGGCGTCCGGAGCCGTTGACGAGTTGCTGGCCAAAGTCGGCGAAGCCGGCCGGTCAGTGGGTCAGGAAGTGGGCGGGGCGGCGGCATCCGGCGCCGCGGACACCAATCTGACCGGGTGGCTGGGGATCCCCACGCTTGACGGTCTCGGACCGCTGGGCAAGGGCGCGCACGCCGTACACGAGCAGGTGATCGCGGCGACCCTGGCCGAACGAGCGACCCTGGTCGCCGCGATCATCAGGACTGTCTAGGTCCTACCTGGACCACGGGTAGAGCTGATGGACCGTGCCGGCGGATCCGCCGCCGCGGCGGGTCGGCTCGGCGGCCGCCAGGATCGCTCCCCCGGGCAGGAACTCCAGCGCCGCGACCGCGCCGATCTCGGCGGCCGAGGTGAAGGCGTCACCGGACGGGACCAGGACATGGCCGTACGGCTTGAGCGCGGCCTCGTAAGCGGTGATGAACGGCGGCTCCGCCGTCACGTTCGCCGTGTTGCGCTGGGACGCGCGCGGCGCCGCGATCGCCTCGGGCAGAGTCATCCCACGGTCGAGCCGGTTCGTGAGCGTCTGCAGCACGGTGGTGATGATGGTCGAACCTCCCGGCGAACCGAGCGCCAGGAACGGCTTGCCGCCGCGCAGCACGATCGTCGGCGACATCGACGACCGCGGCCGCTTGCCCGCCTCGATCCGGTTCGGGTCGTTGACGTTCGGTACGGCGGAGAAGTCGGTCAGCTCGTTGTTCAGCAGGAACCCGCGACCGGGGACCGTGATCCCGCTGCCGCCGGTCTGCTCGATCGTCAGCGTGTACGACACGACGTTGCCCCATTTGTCGGCGGCGACCAGGTGGGTCGTCGACAGACCCTCCAGGTCGGGCCGGTCCGTGGTCGCGACGCCCGGCGCGCACGGCTGGTACGAGCCGTCGGGCGATCCCGCCGCGACCGGCTTGGTCATCGCGGTGGTGGGGTTGATCAGGCAGGACCGCTCCGCGCCGAACCCGCGCGACAGCAGTTCCTTCGTCGGCACGTCGACGAACGCCGGGTCACCGACGTACGCACCGCGGTCGGCGAAGGCCAGTGCCGACGCCTCCAGGTAGGTGTGCAGCGCCTGCGGGGTCGACATCTGCCTCAGGTGGTGCGGCGTGAGGATGTTCAGCGCCTCCCCGACCGTGGTGCCGCCGGAGGACGACGGAGCCATGCCGTAGACGTCGAGACCGTCGTACCGGACCTTCGTCGGCTCCCGGTTGATCACCTTGTACGCCGCCAGATCGCTGGTGGAGAGGTGGCCGGGGAACACCGGCAGGGTGGCGTTCGCGGCCTTCGGCGGGTTCTGCGCCGTGGCTGCCATCTCCGCGGCGAGCTTCCCGCCGTAGAACGCCGACACGCCCTTCTTCCCGATCAGCTCATACGTGTCGGCCAGGTCGGGGTTCCTGAACACCGAGCCGACCTGCGGTGCGTCACCGTTGGGCAGGAAAAGCTCCGCGGTGGGCCGGATCTGCGCGAACCGGGCCTTGTTGTCCAGCGTCTGGCTGCGGAACGTCTGGTCCACGACGAAGCCGCGATCGGCCAGATCCGCGGCCGGCTGGAGCGCCTTGCGGAGTGACAGCGAACCCCACTGCCGCAGCGCGGCGTCCCACGTCGCCGGCGTCCCCGGTACGCCGACCGACAGCCCGGACGTGACCAGCTGCGCGAAGGGATACGGCTGCTTGGTCTGGGGGTTCACGAACGAGTCGATCTTCATCCCCGCGGGCGCGGTCTCACGACCGTCGAGCGTGTACACCTTGCGCTTCTTGGCGTCGTAGTAGACGAAGTAACCGCCACCGCCGATGCCGGCCGAGTACGGCTCGGTCACACCGAGCGCGGCGGCGGTGGCCACGGCGGCGTCGACGGCGTTGCCGCCACGGCGCAGCACGCCCAGCCCGACCTTCGTCGCCTCCGGGTCGACCGACGAGACGGCCCCACCGAACCCGATCGAGGTCGGTGTCTTCACCGGCGCCTGCGGTGGACGAGCGGCCGCGGTACCGGCGGTCAGGGCGGACAGGACAAGCGCACCAGCAGACAGGGATGCGACCAGCTTCTTCGGTGTCACCGGATACTCCCGCATGCGTCGACGGACAAGGGACAAGCCCTTGCCTATCCCGAAGTCGGCGTCAGCGCCAGTCGTGGCGCGGCTAGTTGACGTTGCAGGAGGCCATGAAGCGCTGGAGGAGAGCGTCGTTCCACTCCGGGTTGTTCGCCGGGAACTCGACCAGAAGCCACTTCTCGGCGAGTTTCACCTGACCGGCGAGGCGGCCGTTCGCCGTCCCGATGTGGAACACCTTCCCGCCCGAATCCACGACCCGGACCGATGTCAGGCTCTTCGCCACCGGCGCCGCCTGCAGCACGACCTTGCTGTCCACGTCCGCGGTCCGCACGGTCGGCGCGGACAGCACCACACGGTCGGCCGGGATCGGGGTCTCCGGGGTCCACCCCCTCGGGGCGAGCGTGCAGCCGATGGTGTTCCACGGCTGCCGGTTCGCGATCAGCTCGACCGACGAACCGGCGTACGTCGAAATCGACTCGCTGCCCTCCGCGATCATCGGCGTGGGCGACGCGGACGCCGAGGAGGTGGTCGCCGCGGTCTTCTCACCGTCTCCGGTGGCCACCTGCGTGCTGCTGCCGTTGTTCCACCACTTCACCTGGTTACCGACCGCGAGGACGGCGGCCGACACCGCGGCGACGCACAGCACGCCGGTCACCCGGCGGCGCCGCTTGATCCGGCGCAGCGCACGCCGGCCGCGGGCGACATCGGCCTCGATGTCCGCGGGCGGGAGTCCGTCGGCCGCGCGGTCGGCGAACCCCTCCAGCAACTTCTTCACGTCATCCACTCAGGTACTCCCCGTCGCAGGATCCGCTTCTTCCTCGCTCATCAGATCCTTCAGTCGTTTCAAGGCCTTCGCGGTCTGGCTCTTCACGGTGCCCTCGGTGCAGTCCAGGATCCGTGCGCAGCTCGCCACGTCGAGATCCTGGAAGTACCGCAGTACCAGGACCGCGCGCTGCCGCGGCGCGAGGTCCAGCAGCGCCCTCCGGACCGCGAGGGTGTCCACCGGGTCCGCCTCGTCGGTGAGCCTCGGCTCGAACGTCTCCGCGGTCACCACCTCCGGGTGGCGGCCGGCCCGCCGGCGCTCGTCCAGGAACGCGTTGACCAGGATGCGGTGCGCGTACGGCCCGGCGCCCTCGTGCCGGATCCGGTGCCAGTGCACGTACACCCTGGTGCACGCGGTCTGCACCAGGTCCTCCGCGGTGTGCACGTCACCCGCGGTCAGCAGCAGTGCGGTCCTCATCAGCCGGGTTCGGTCCGCGAGCAGGTACTCACGGAACTCGGCCTCACGGTCACCCCCTCGCATCAACGGCCCCATCGGACAGGCCATCGCCTTCTTCCACCCCGTCTACGCCGCCGATCCCCCGTCGGTTGCCTCCGGCTATCACTTCCAACGCCTTCTCCACCAGGTCGGGGTCGTCGTACCGCAGCCAAGTGATCCGTTGGTCCTTACGGAACCACGAGTCCTGCCGCCGCGCGAACCGGCGGGTGGCCTGCGCGGTCCGCTCCCGGGCCTCCTGCTCACTGATCTCACCGGCGAGCAACGCGATCACCTGCGAGTAGCCGAGGGCACGGTTGGCCGTCTTGCCTTCCAGCAAACCCCTGTTCAGCAGCTCGCGCACCTCGTCGACGAAACCCGCGTCGAACATCCGGTCCACCCGGCGGCCGATCCGCTCGTCCAGCTCCGGCCGGGGTACGTCGAGGCCGAGCTGGACCGCACCCGGGTAGACATAGCGATGCTCGGGCAGGGTCGCGACGTACGACCCGCCGGTGATCTCGATGACCTCCAGCGCCCGTACGATCCGCCGCCCGTTGCTCGGCAGGATCTGCGCCGCCGCGGCCGGATCCTTCTGAGCGAGCTGGTGGTGCATCGCGCCGGGGCCGACCTCCTCGAGCTCGGTCTCCAGCCGGCGGCGTACCTCTGCGTCGGTGCCCGGGAAGACGAAGTCGTCGAGGATCGCCCGTACGTACAGCGCCGAACCGCCGGCCAGCACCGGGACCACCTGGCGACCGATGCAGTCGTCGATGGCTTTTCGCGCCAGCTGCTGGAACTCGGCCACGGTCGCGGTCTCGGTCACGTCGAGAATGTCCAGCAGATGATGCGGTACGCCGTCGCGCTCCGCCGTACTGATCTTCGCCGTACCGATGTCCATGCCGCGGTAGACCTGCATCGCGTCGGCGTTGACCACCTCACCGCGCAGGCGTTTGCACAGGGCAACGGACAGGTCGGACTTGCCGGCCGCGGTGGGACCGACGACCGCGACGACGAGTGGTTCGGCCATCGCTCCAGTGTGACAGCGCCGATGGCCTCCCCGCCCCACGCCCCGGGCCGAACCGGAGCCGCGGGCTTGTGGATGACCCGCGATGTTGGATAGGAACGCTGCAGATCGCAATACACCTACGGGAGGATGACGAAGTGACGAATCCGTTCGAGGAAGGCTCCGACGCGGCCAAGGACAACCTGGGCCTGGGGGAGAACGAGGAGTTCGACGCCGCGAAGCGCAGCGGCGGCGATGTCGAGCGCAGCGGTGGGGACGTCGAATCCGGCGGTGACGTCGAATCCGGTGGCGACGTGGAGTCCGGCGGCGATGTCGAGTCCGGCGGCGACGTGGAGACCGAGCCCGGCTCCGGCGTCTAGGTCAACACAGCGGAGATCCCACGGTTCCGGCGTACGAAGTGCGAAGATCACCGTTGGCTGTCTGTAAGCATTCAACTACGCAGGAATGGGAGCCCCCGAGATGGGCATCTTCGACAAGTTCAAGGGCAAGGCCGAGGACCTGAAGGACAAGGCGGGCGACCTGGTCGACCAGCACGGCGACAAGGTCGGCCAGGGTCTGGACAAGGCCGGTGACTTCGTCGACGACAAGACGGGCGGCAAGTACGGCGACAAGATCGACCAGGGCGTCGACAAGGCCAAGGAAGGCCTCGACAACCTCGACGGCCAGAACGACGACATCCCCGACACCAACCGCCCCGCCTGACCACCACCTTGGAGGGCCGCAAGGATCCCCCTTGCGGCCCTCCGCCCTGTCCAAAGGCCATCGCCTCCGGCGGCGACAGTTCTCTCAGGCCGCCTCCGGCGGCGTGGCACACTGCGGAAGCGGTCTGCCCACTACCGCGAACAACCCGCCCAATGCCGACCTCACATCCAAGCAACCGGACTTCGCCAAGAACCGTCGTGCCGGCCCTATTTCCCACCTCATCCGCCCGCCGAACGAACTGTCGCCGGCGGACGCAGTGTCCTTTCCACCCAGCCGGCATCCACGGTGCATCCGCCGAGCGCACCGACCCGTGACATGAGTGCGCGCCGCGCCGGAGGCGCCGAAGGGACTGCCGCCGCCGAAGGCGGTGTCCTTTGGGGCGGTGTCGTTTGGTGCGTCAGTTCGGTGCGTCGGGTGGTGTCGGTGGGGGTGGTTAGGGTGCTGGCATGGATCGGTTTCGGGTGGTGCCGGCGGCTTATGTGGTGTTGCGGCGGGGGGACGAGGTGTTGATGTTGCTGCGGGCCAACACCGGCTACATGGACGGGTACTGGGCGGTGCCGGCTGGACATGTGGAGAAGGACGAGTCGGTGGTCGAGGCGGCGATCCGGGAGGCGCGGGAGGAGGTCGGAGTGGAGATCGAGCCGGCCGACCTGGTGCCGGTCACCGCGATGCACCGGACCGGTGGGAACGGGGATCCGATCGACGAGCGGGTCGACTTCTTCTTCACGGCGTCGAAGTGGACCGGTGAGCCGCGGCTGATGGAGCCCGGCAAGGCGGACGCACTCGACTGGTTCTCCCTCGACAAACTTCCGGACCCGGTGGTCCCCCACGAGGCCCGCGTCCTGGCCGGCCTGTACGGCGGCGGCGTACCACCTGTCATCACCCACGGCTTCTGACCCCGTCGAAGGATCAGAGGTAGGAGCGAATGAGCTCTTCCTGGCCCGGGAGGAGGGCCCGCTCTTCGGGGGTGAGTGTGACGTTGCGTCCACGTACGGCGAGGGCGGCGGGCAGGCCCGGTGTGGGGTCGATGGAGTTGGCGAGGTAGGCGGCCAGGGCTTCGCGGAGGAGCGGGCTGAGGGCTTCGAACGACGGGTCGAGGGCGACCTGGGCGAAGATGATCGCGGTCATCGCGATGTCGAACTCGGGTGGGCCCTCCTCGGCGTTGCGCCAGTCGATGACGACCGGGCCGTCGACGGTCGCGATCACGTTCTGCGGGTGGAGATCGCCGTGGACGACGACCAGACCCGGCGTACCGCTTGGCGCGGGGATTGCCTGTAGGCGGCGGTGCAGGTCGGCATGTAGCTCACCGACCTCGGTTGCGCTCAGGTCACCGGCGATCGCAGCATCGGCGAGGGTCGGACCGTCGAGTCGCTGGATGACCATGTCCGCGCCGGAAACCTCGCGCACCGCAGGCACGGGGTAGTCGTACTGCGCAACGTGGCGCATGAAGTCGGCCTCGTCCCGCACCGGATGCCCATTGCGATAACGCCGCAGCACCCACTCCTCGTCCAGGGCGTACACATCAGCGTCTCGCCCAGCCGCAAACGGCTCAGCGCCAACCGGAACAAGAGGCGCGGCCTGAGAAGCGGACGAGACAGACCGATCGCCCCGAGAACCCGACGAATCACCCGCGGACCGAGCGGCCCGAGGACCCGGGGAGTCAGCGGTGGGCGGGCTGGTCACTCGGGTGTCAGCCGTGTTGGCAGCCGCTGGTGGCGGGTTCGAGGGGCTTGGCGCCGATGGTCGGCATGCCCAGGAGCACACCGGGCTTTGTCGTGTCGGCCGGGGTCTCCTGCATGCGCTCCCACGCGTCGCCTGCGCGGGTCCGCCGTACCGAACCGAAGACGTCCGCGACCAGGTGGTGCGGGGCGCCGTACGTGACCTCGACCGTCGCCACGTCGCCCGGTCGCGGCGGCTCGACACCCTCGGGCAGCGCGAAGTGGACGAGGCGGTTGTCGCGAGCGCGGCCGCTGAGGCGGTGGGTGGTGGCGTCCTTGCGCCCCTCCCCCTCGGCGACGAGCACCTCGAGCGACCGCCCGACGAGCAGCTTGTTCTCCGCCCAGGCCATCTCGTCCTGCAGTGCGACCAGACGCTCGTACCGATCCTGTACGACGTCGCGCGGGACCTGGTCCTCCATCGACTCGGCCGGCGTACCCGGACGCTTGGAGTACTGGAACGTGAACGCACCCGAGAAGCGCGCCTGCCGGACCACGTCGAGCGTGCCCTGGAAGTCCTCCTCGGTCTCCCCCGGGAAGCCGACGATGATGTCGGTGGTGATCGCCGCGTCCGGCATCGCCGCGCGGACGTCCTCGATGATCTTGAGGTACCGGTCGCGCCGGTACGAGCGGCGCATCGCCTTCAGGACCCGGTCCGAACCGGACTGCAGCGGCATGTGCAGCGAGGGCATCACGTTCGGCGTCTCGGCCATCGCCTCGATCACGTCCGCCGTGAAGTCCCGCGGGTGCGGCGAGGTGAACCGGACCCGCTCCAGCCCGTCGATCGTGCCGCAGGCCCGGAGCAGCTTGCCGAACGCGTACCGGTCGCCGAACTCGACGCCGTACGAGTTCACGTTCTGGCCGAGCAGCGTCACCTCGAGCACGCCTTCGGCGACCAGCGCCTCGACTTCGGCGAGGACGTCACCCGGACGGCGGTCCTTCTCGCGGCCTCGCAGCGCCGGGACGATGCAGAACGTGCAGGTGTTGTTGCAGCCGACGCTGATCGACACCCAGGCCGAGTACGGCGATTCGCGGCGGGTCGGCAGCGTGGACGGGAAGACCTCGAGCGACTCGAGGATCTCGACCTGCGACTCCTGCTGCACCCGGGCCCGCTCCAGCAGCACCGGCAGCGACCCGATGTTGTGGGTGCCGAACACTACATCCACCCACGGCGCCTTGCGCACGATCGACGCCTTGTCCTTCTGCGCCAGGCAACCACCGACCGCGATCTGCAGGTCGGGTTTGCGAGCCTTCACCGGCGCCAGGTGGCCGAGGTTGCCGTACAACTTGTTGTCGGCGTTCTCCCGGACCGCGCAGGTGTTGAAGACGACCACGTCGGCCTGGTCACCCTCGGGCGCGCGGACATAGCCCGCGTCCTCCAGCAGCCCGCGCAGCCGCTCGGAGTCGTGGACGTTCATCTGGCACCCGTAGGTGCGGACCTCATAAGTACGCATGACAGCCACCAAGAGTACGTGCCGGGGTAGACATTTCCCTACCTGGGACCGGCAGGCTGGAACCCCTGACCCGGGCGGCGGCACCGAGAATAGTGAAGGGCATGAACAGTTCTCGCCGTCAGTTCCTCGCCCGTACCGCCGCCGGTGCCGCTGTCATCGCCGGCGGATCCGTCGGCACCGGCCTGGTCAGGCCGCTCGCGGCGGTGGGTGCGACGCCCATCACCGCGCTCACCGGCGTCACCGTCGTCGACGCCGCCACCGGCCGCCGGGACCGGCACCGGACCGTGCTGATCAGCGGCGACCGGATCATCGGCGTCGGCCGCCACCTCCCGGTGCCCCGCGGGGCCGTCGAACTCGACCTGAGCGGCAAGTTCGTCATCCCCGGTCTGGCCGATATGCACGTCCACAGCCTCGGCGACGAGCGGATCTCTCCCCCGCTGTACCTGGCGAACGGGGTCACCACGGTCCGCGAGATGGCCGGCATCACCCCGGCGCTGTACGACTGGCGCGACCGGATCGAGGCCGGCACCCTGCTCGGCCCCCGGATGATCGTCGCGAGCAACATCATCGACGGGGACCCGACCCTGTGGGACCCGAACCTGATCCAGGTGATCGTGGTCGACGACGAGCCGTCGGCGCGGGCCGCCGTACGACGGGTCAAGACCGAGGGCGCCGACTTCGTGAAGGTCTACTCGCGCCTGAGCCCCGCGTCATGGGCCGCGGTCGTCGACGAGGCCCGCAAGACCGGTCTGACCGTCCACGGCCACGGGCCGGACCAGCTCACCACGAAGCAGGTCAGCAACGCCGGGCAACGCACCATCGAGCACATCCACTCCCTCGGCCTCGCCGTGTCCACCCGGGAGGCGGAGGTACGGCGGATGGTCCTCGACATCAGTGTGAAACCGGGCGACTACAACTCCTGGTTCCGGCAGATGCACCCGATCGAGTGGATCGCGGCGAACACCTTCAGCCGGGCGCGCGCCGCGGACGTGTTCGGCACCCTGCGGCGCAATCGCACCCGGGTCACGCCGACGCTCACCATGCACAGCGTGCTCGACCGACCCGACCATGCGCGCCTCGATCCCGCGCTGGCGAAGTACCTGAGCAGCGACGCGATCTTCACCTACGACTACGCCATCAACCACCTGTACAAGGCCAACCGGACCGCCGAGGAGATCTCCCGCCAGGACCGGATGTGGGCGTGGCGGCAGCGATTCGTCGGCGAGTTGTTCGCGTACGGCCTCCCGATCCTGGCCGGCACCGACACGGGCACGCCGTACTCGGTCCCCGGCTTCGCCCTGCACGACGAACTCGAGCACCTCGTCGACGCCGGCGCCACTCCCCGCCAGGCCCTGTACGCCGCCACCGTCGAGCCGGCCCGGTTCCTCGGCATGGGGGCCGACCTCGGCTCGGTGGAACCGCGGAAGATCGCGGACCTCGTCGTACTCGACGCCGATCCGCTGAAGGACATCCGGAACACGCGCCGGATCCACACCGTCGTGACACGCGGCCGAGTGATCTCGCCCACGGCCCGGCAGCGGATGCTCGACGAGGTGGAAACCGCGGTGAAGGAGCCTCCTACGGCGGGCGCGATCCGGGCCGGCGGGTGCTGCTGAGCGTCCTTCGAGCAGCCTGTGACCACGTGGTCACAGGCTGCGCGGCGTTATTGCAGATCGTTACCACCGTGGAACCGACCAGCGCTGCGACGGCACCCCCGGCTCCGCTAGGTTCTGGCCATGAGCGATTCCGGAACCTTGACGAAAACCGGTCTGGTCGCCCTGACCGGCGTCAACAAACATTTCGGTGACCTGCACGTCCTGAAGGACATCAACCTGTCCATCGACAAGGGCGAGGTCGTCGTGGTGATCGGCCCGTCCGGGTCCGGCAAGTCGACGCTCTGCCGCGCGATCAACCGGCTGGAACCGATCGACTCGGGCACCATCACGCTGGACGGACAGCCGCTGCCGAGCGAGGGCCGGGCCCTGGCCAGGCTGCGCGCCGATGTCGGCATGGTGTTCCAGTCGTTCAACCTGTTCGCGCACAAGACGATCCTGCAGAACGTCACGCTCGGTCCGTGCAAGGTTCGCAAGACGGACCCGAAGGCGGCCGAGAAACGGGCGATGGAACTGCTGGAGCGGGTGGGGGTGGCCAATCAGGCCTCGAAGTACCCGGCTCAGCTGTCCGGCGGCCAGCAACAGCGCGTCGCCATTGCGCGGGCACTGGCCATGGACCCCAAGGTCATCCTCTTCGACGAGCCCACCTCGGCGCTCGACCCGGAGATGATCCAGGAGGTCCTCGAGGTGATGATCGACCTGGCCAAGCAGGGAATGACGATGGTCGTGGTCACGCACGAGATGGGGTTCGCCCGGACCGCGGCGAACCGGGTGGTGTTCATGGCCGACGGCGAGATCGTCGAAGAGGCCACCCCGGAGCAGTTCTTCACCAACCCCACCTCGCGGCGTGCCCAGGACTTCCTCGGCAAGATCCTGAAGCACTGACGTCCGCCCGCGGCCGTACCAGCAACCAACGAAGGGGAACCAGACCATGAGAATGCGCAACCTCGTCGCCACCCTCGGCGTCGCGGCGCTCGCGCTGACCGTCACCGCCTGCGGAGGCGACGAGCCCGCGGCCGGCGGTGGCGACGGCGGCAACGCGGCGTCCGACTCCTGCGGCGACCTGCACAAGTTCGACGTCGCCAGCGGCGTGGAGGTGGCCGGCAGCCCGACCTTCACCAAGATCAAGTCGCGCGGCAACCCGGTCGTCGGGGTCAAGGCCGACCAGCCGAACCTCGGCTACAAGGATGCCGACGGCAAGCGCTGCGGCTTCGACATCGAGATCGCCCGGATGGTGGCGGCCAACCTGGGCTTCGACCCCGACAAGATCGAGTACAAGGAGATCCCGTCGGCGAACCGGGAGACCGCGCTGGCCGGCGGTGAGATCGACTACTACGTCGGCACCTACTCGATCACCGACAAGCGCAAGACCCAGGTCGGCTTCGCCGGCCCGTACTTCGTGGCCGGCCAGGACCTGCTGGTCCGCAAGGACGACACCTCGATGGACGGCGGAAAGACCGCGCTGAAGGGCAAGAAGGTCTGCTCGGCCACCGGGTCCACCCCGATCCAGCGGGTCAAGGACGAGCAGCTGACCGAGCCGGGCAACATCTCGGAGTTCAAGACGTACTCCGAGTGCGTCTCCCAGCTGCTGGACAACAAGGTCGACGCCGTCACCACCGACGACGCGATCCTGAAGGGCTACGCGGCGACCGCACCCGACGAGCTGCGGGTGGTCGGCAAGCCGTTCAGCACCGAGAAGTACGGCATCGGCCTGCCGCTGGCCGACAAGGCGCTGCGGGACAAGGTGAACTCCATCCTGGAGACCTCCGCGTCCGACGGCACCTGGAAGGAAATCTACGACGAGACGCTCGGCAAGTCGGGTTCGGACTCGACCCCGCCGCCGCTCGAGAAGTACTGATCCGATCCCGGCCGCGGCGACCGTTCCGGCGCCGCGGCCGGATCGCGTGCGATCGCCGCCGGCCGGCCGGCGGGCCTGTTCGCCCTTGAATTCTGGAAGGTTGCGATGCTCTCGGTTCTCACCGACAACTGGGAACTGTTCGTCGACGGTTTCTGGACCACGCTCCGGCTGTTCCTCATCGCCGCGGTGCTGAGCCTGGTGCTCGGCACCCTCCTGGCCGGTTTCCGGGTCTCCCCGGTGCCGGCCCTGCGCGCCGTCGGCACCGGTTACGTGAACACGTTGCGGAACACCCCGCTCACGCTGGTGTTCGCGTTCCTCGTGTTCGGCGCCCCCAAGATGCAGATCTCGCTGCCGGACTTCTTCTGGTCCGCGGTGGTCGCGCTGACCGTCTACACGGCGGCGTTCGTCTGCGAGATCGTCCGCTCCGGCATCAACACGATCCCGGCCGGCCAGGCCGAAGCCGCCCGCTCGGTCGGCATGACGTTCATGCAGGTGCTCGGCATCGTCGTCCTCCCGCAGGCCTTCCGGGCGATCGTGCCGCCGCTGACCAGCGTGATGATCGCGTTGCTGAAGAACACCACGATCGCGGCCGGTTTCTCCGTCGCGGAGGCGGGCGCGATTCCGGCGGTGATGGCCGAGCGCGGTGAGAACCAGGTGGCCACGCTGGTCTGGATCACCGTCGGCTTCCTGATCCTGATCATCCCCCTGGTCTCCCTGCAGCGGTGGGCCGAGCGACGGACGGCGGTGGCCTGATGAGTGCGGTGCTGTACGACGTACCCGGCCCGCGGGCGAAGGCGCGCAACCGGATCCTCAACGCGGTCGTCATCGTCGCCCTGCTGGCCGTCGTCGGCTGGGTGATCTACCGGCTGAACCAGAGTGGGCAGTTCGCCGAGCGCCGCTGGATCCAGTTCACCTACGAGTCGATCCAGCGGGAGCTGCTCAGCGGCCTGCTGAACACGCTCAAGGCGGCCGGCCTGGCGGCAGTGCTCGCTCTTGTGTTCGGTGCCGTGTTCGCGGCGGCCCGGATCAGCGACCACTGGTGGTTCCGGGCACCGGCGACGTTGGTCGTCGAGCTGTTCCGGGCCATCCCGCTGCTGATCCTGATGTTCTTTTTCTACTACGGCAACCTGCAGTTCGACCTCGGCCTGAGCCCGTTCTGGGCGGTCGTCTTCGGCCTCACGCTGTACAACGGCTCGGTGCTGGCGGAGATCTTCCGGGCCGGTATCGCCGCCGTACCGAAGGGTCAGCGGGAGGCGGCGTACGCGACCGGCCTGCGCAAGAACCAGGTGGTCCGGCTGATCCTGCTGCCGCAGGCGATCACGTCGATGCTGCCGGCCATCGTCAGCCAGCTCGTCGTCCTGCTGAAGGACACCGCGCTGGGCTTCATCATCACCTACGCCGAGCTGCTCTACGTGGCCAAGCAGATGGGCGGCCGGCTCCAGTACGGCTTCCCCTACATCCCGACGTACATCGTCGTCGCGATCATCTACATCGGCCTCTGCTCGCTGCTGTCGATCCTGGCCCGCTACCTCGAAGGCCGCTCCCGTCGTCAGCGCAGGGTGCGTGGAACTCCGCCACCGTCGGCCGCCGAAGCCGCCACCTCCGTGGAAGCTCCGCTCTGACACCAGTGCCCCCGGTCGCGTACCGGGGGCACTGTTCTTCGGTCAGCGCAGGGTGTTGAAGGAGTCCCGGATGATCTCGAGAGCTTCGGTGGTCTCCGCCTCGGTCAGGGTCATCGGCGGGGCCATCCGCAGGACGTTGCCGTAGAGGCCGCCCTTGCCGACCAGGAGGCCGCGGTTCTTGGTCTCCTGCTGGAGTTTGGCGGTGGTCGCCGGATCGGGGCTGTTGTCCCCGGGTTTGACGATCTCGGCGGCCAGCATCAGGCCCTTGCCGCGGACGTCGCCGAGCTCGGGGAACTCCTCGGAGATGCCGCGCAGCCCGTCGGCCAGCTGGGCGCCGCGCTTGGCCGCGTTCGCCTGCAGGTCGTGGTCGAGCAGGTAGTCGATGGTCGCCTTGGCCGCGCTGGTCGAGATCGGGTTGCCGCCGAAGGTGGACAGCGAGTTCGCACTGAGGCTGTCCATCAGGTCCGGCCTGGCCACCACGCCACCGATCGCGAACCCGTTGCCGAGGCCCTTGGCGAACGTCATCGCGTCGGGGACGACGCCGTGCGCCTGGATGCCCCAGAAGTTCTCACCGGTCCGGCCCCAGCCGGTCTGCACCTCGTCGGAGATGAAGAGGATCCCGTACTCGTCCAGGACCTCCTTGAACGCGCCGTACAACCCGTCCGGCGGGGACGAGAACCCGCCGACGCCCTGGATCGGCTCTGCGATCAGGCAGGCGACATCGCCGGCCGTGGTGGTCTCGATGACGTTGCGCAGGTCGTCGACGCAGACCTTGATGTAGTCGGCGTCGGGCAGGTCGCGGAAGGGGCTGCGGTACCGGTACGCGCCCTGCACGTACTGCACGTTGACCGGTGACAGGCTGCTCGCGGACCAGCCGCGGTTGCCGGTGATCGCGACCGTGCCGAACGCGCGGCCGTGGTAGGAGTTGCGCATCGCCAGGACCTGGTTGGAGCGGCGGTGCTGGGTCGCGAGCAGCAGGGCTGCCTCGTTCGCCTCGGTGCCGGAGTTGGCGAAGAAGACCTTGGCGTCCGCAATGCCGGACAGCTCGGCGATCTGCTCGGCCAGCTCGATCTGCTTGCGGATCAGGTAGACCGTCGAGGTGTGCGCGATCCCGGTGGACAGCTGCTCGCGGACCGCGTCGGAGATCTCGGCGATGTCGTAGCCGATCGCGTTGGTCAGGATGCCGGCGAAGAAGTCGAGGTAGGTGTTCCCCTCACCGTCGGTGACCCGGCGGCCAGATCCCTCGACGATCTCGATCGGCTCCTCGTAGTACAACGCGAGCCAGTCCGGCATGACGGCCTTGTGACGCTCCCAGAGCTCCGCATGTGTCATGCCCCAAGCATTACCCGATCGAACGCCGTCCTCATAGCGGAGGTCTATGAAATGCCGGAGGAATGCGTGCTCCGTTCCGGGTTCGTTCCGGCCCGTTAGGGTGCTGTTCGTGACACTGCCGAGCATTCCGCACGTCGACATCGAGTCGCTGAAAGACTTCGACCGCATCGTGGCCGCCGGGGCCGCCACGATGGAGGGCTGGCGGGTCCAGTCGGTCGACCTGTCCGGTCGTACGGCGGAACTCCTCGAACTGGACCCGAGAGGCTCACTGTTCCTCGGCTGCGTCCTGGACGACAAGGCCGAGGCCTGGATCCGCGACGGCGGCGGGCTGGTCTTCCCGACGATCCCGGCCCTGCCCTTCGACGCCTACCGCGGCTCCCTGTACGACGCCGAGGAGCTCTACGCCGGCCTCGAGAACGGATACGACGCCACCCCGGACGCGAAGATCTACGCCTGGTCCCGGCAGCACGACGAGAAGGGTGACACGGGCCGTACGCTGGCCGCCGCCCTGCACGACCACGCGATCGCCGACGCCCTCACCGAACTCCCGGACGATGGCCCGTGGATCGGCGTGATGGGCGGACACGGGGTCGCTCGCGGCAGTACGTCGTACCGCTCGGCTGTGCTGCTCGGTCGCACGCTGGCCCGGGCGGGGCACACCGTGGTCACGGGCGGCGGTCCGGGCGCGATGGAGGCGGGCAATCTGGGTGCCTCGCTGGCCCGGTACGACGATTCCGTCGTCGACACGGCTCTGGCCAGGCTGGCCGCCGTACCGTCGTTCCGTCCGTCTGTGGCCGAGTGGGCGGCTGCCGGCCTCACCGTGCGGCATGAGTACCCCGGCGACGGCGGAGTGTCGATCCCGACCTGGTTCTACGGGCACGAGCCGCCGAACGTGTTCGCGTCGTCGATCGCGAAGTACTTCTCCAACGCCCAGCGTGAGGACGTCCTGCTGAGTCGAGCCCGTGGCGGCATCCTCTACCTCCCAGGCGCGGCCGGCACCGTGCAGGAGATCTTCCAGGCGGTCACACCGAACTACTACGGCGACCAGGCGACGCAGGTCCCCCTCATCCTCATCGGGATCGAGCACTGGACCGTCACCCTTCCGGTCTGGCCCCTCCTCCAGTCCCTGGCCACCGAGCGCCCCATGGCACAGTCGATCCACCTCGTCGACACCATCGACGAGGCCGCAGCCCTGGTCAGCTGAGCCCGGCCTACGGTCGCGTGAGCCACTCCTCGGCGCGCTCGAGGAACAGGTCGACTTCGAGCACGTCGTAGCCCTCGCGCATCCGCACCGGGCTGAACTGCACCTTCCGGATTTCGCGCGCGGTGACCGGGCGCTCGACCGGCCGGCCGTTGACAGTCGCCATCACACGGTCGACGAACTCGTCGACCTCCTCCATGTCGTACCCCTCACGCAGGCGGACCGGCGTGAACATCGGAGACGATCGCTCCGGCCCGGTCGGCGCCTGTCCGGCAACCGGGCGGTCAGGCATCCACTGCTCGGCAGCCGAGAGGAAGTCGTCGACCTCCTCGGCCGAGTAGCCGGCACCGAGGAGCGGGGTGCGGAACGCGACGGTCCGCAGCTCCGTAGTCGTCAGGGCCGGCGAGGCTGTCCGGTTCACCGTCGCGACGATCCGCTCGACGAACGCATCGACCTCGGCACGGTCGTACCGCTCCCCGAACCGGCGGACGGTGAACTCCGGCTTCAGCACGGCGTCACGCCTTGTCGGCGGCGGCGAGTTGGCCGCAGGCGCCGTCGATCTCCTGGCCGCGGGTGTCGCGGACGGTGGTCGGGATGCCGCCGGCCTGAAGGCGGCGAACGAACTCGCGCTCGTCGGCCGGGTCCGACGCGGTCCACTTGGAGCCCGGGGTCGGGTTGAGCGGGATCAGGTTGACGTGCACCCAGCCCCAGTCGCCCCGCGCCGCCAGCTTCTCGGCCAGCAGGTCCGCGCGCCAGGCGTGGTCGTTGATGTCGCGGATCATCGCGTACTCGATCGACACCCGGCGCCTGGTCTGCTGCGCGTACGCCCAGGCCGCGTCGAGCACCTCGTCGACCTTCCAGCGGTTGTTGATCGGCACCAGTTCGTCGCGCAGCTCGTCGTCCGGCGCGTGCAGCGACAGCGCGAGCGTGACCGGGATGCCCTCGGTGGCGAGCTGGTTGATCCGCGGCACCAGGCCGACGGTCGACACGGTGACCCCGCGAGCCGAGATGCCGAGACCCTCCGGCGACGGGTCGGTGAACCGCCGGACGGCGCCGATGACGGCCTTGTAGTTCGCCATCGGCTCGCCCATACCCATGAACACGATGTTGCTGACCCGGCCGGGGCCGCCGGCGATCTCACCACGGGCGAGAGCGCGGGCGCCGTCGACGACCTGCTCGACGATCTCCGCCGTGGTCATGTTGCGGGTCAGCCCGGCCTGGCCGGTCGCACAGAACGGGCACGCCATCCCGCAACCCGCCTGGGACGAGACACACATCGTCGCGCGGTCCGGATACCGCATCAGGACCGACTCGACCAGCGAGCCGTCGAGCAGTTTCCACAGCGTCTTGCGGGTCTGCCCGTTGTCGCATTCCAGGTCGCGCACCCGGGTGAGCAGCGGCGGCATCAGCTCCGCGACCAGTTTGTCCCGCGTGGCCGCCGGCAGATCGGTCATCTCCGCCGGGTCGGCGACCAGCCGGGAGAAGTAGTGGTTCGACAACTGCTTGGCCCGGAACGCCGGCTCGCCCAGCGCGGCGACCGCCGTACGACGCTCCTCCCCCGACAGGTCGGCCAGATGCCGCGGCGGCTTCTTGGCCCGGCGCGGCTCATCGAAAACGAGCGGAAGGGAGGTAGTCATAACCGACCCATTGTCGCCCGCCGCGATCCTCCTTCACAAATTCACATCCCCCACGTGCCGAGGATCACAGCCAGCCGGCTAGCTGAAGACAGCACCCACTTCGGTCAACCGCTCGACCACGTACGCCGGGTCCAGCAACGCCTCGGGAGTGTGGATCCCCGGCGCCACGGGCTCCCCGCGGAGGCCGAGCAGCCGCTCGGCACCGAGGGCGATCCCGACAGCCGTCAATGGGCGCTGTCCTTCCGGATGCAGGAGGTGATGCGTCCTGCTGAGCGGTTCCCCCGCCGAACCCACGCCCTCCAGATCGATTCGGACCTCGATGGAGGTGCCTTCGCCGCGACGCCGTCCCGCGGACTCACCGACCGCGAAGTCGAAGCTGACGTTCGCCGCGCCGGTGGCCAGAGCAAGACTCGGTACGTCGATGATGCCGATCCGCTGACCGGGTACGACGGTGCCGTCGAGCGTGGTCACGGGAACCTCGGCGTCGGGGCCGCTGACCCAGTTGAAAACGCCGTCACGACGTACCAGTCCTGCCGTAGCGGCGGCGGACCAGCGCTCCAGATCGGCGAGGCCGGCAGGACCGCCGATATCCGATTCGTCCAGCATCGCGCCGATCCGGATGGTTTCGAGTTCGCCGAACTCCCGGGCGAGGTGCAGGACGGCGGGGACAAGCACGCCGGCGCAGAAGTGGCTGGCCAGCAGGGTCGGCGCGGCACTCGCGCGCTGAGCACTCGCAACCACCTCCGGCGCGACTTCCACCAGACCGCTGGAGATGCTGAGATACGGCACCCCACGATCCTGCGCGTACCGCAGTCCGTGCAGGTGGTCGTCCCACACAGCCGCGACGACCGCGGAGTAGCTCTGGTCGGCCGGGAGGCCGAGGTCTGCGCGGCTCAGATCGACGGTCACCGCTGTGGCGGCGCCGAGTTCGCCTGCCACCCGTTCGGCGCGGCCGAGATCGCGGCCCGCGATCGTCAGCGGCAGGTCCGGATGCCAGCGGCGCAGGACTCTCGCGGCTCCGGATCCGGCCTGGCCCGAACCACCCATGATCAGTACAGGTTTCACTGTGCTCCCTTTCGGTCTAGCTACATTTTGTAGCCTACATTTTGTAGCCTAGACTGGGCGGACAACGCAAGGAGGCCCATGTCGCCATCACCGACGCGCCTGTCGAAGCAGGCCAGACGGGAGCAGTTGCTCGACGCCGCCGTCGGCATCGTGCGCGCCCGCGGCACCGACGGTCTGACCCTGGTCACCCTCGCGGAAGCCGCCGGGGTGAGTCGGCCGATCGTCTACGACCACTTCGGCACCCGCACCGGCCTGCTGCTCGAGGTCTACCGGCAACTCGACGAGCGGCACCGGACTGCGCTGACCGAGGCGCTGGAAGTTGCCGAGCCGACCGCCGACGCGATCGCCGGTGTCATGAGCACCGCGTACTTCGCCTGCGTTACCGACATGCCCGAGTTCGCTGCGATTTCCGCCGCGCTGAAAGGCAATCCGGACGCCGAGGCGATGCAGCACGAACTGCTCGACAGCTACACGAAGCTGATGGCTGACGCGCTCGCGCCGTACTCCCGTCTCTCGGCCGAAGCCCTTCAACTGCGCTGCATCGGTCTGCTCGGTGCCGCCGAAGCGATCGCCGCCGAGCTGAACCTTCGGCGGGCGACCGTCGCCGACGCGGTCACCGCACTGACCGACCTGATCGTGGGCAACCTGGCCCGGGAATGAGGCTCTGAGTACGGCGGTTGGACTCGGTATGTCAGCGCTGTCCGGTGTTCCGTTGTCCGTGCTCGACAGGTCGCGGACCCGGGTCGGTGAGTCGGAGGCCGAAACTCTGCGGCAGACGGTCGAACTGGCGCGGCAGGTGGAAGAGCTCGGTTACAAGCGTTTCTGGGTGTCCGAGCACCACAGCGTCCCCGGAGTCGTCGGCTCAGCTCCGACCGTGCTCGCTGCGGCTGTGGCGGCCCGCACCAGCAGGATCCGCGTCGGCACGGGCGGCGTGATGCTGCCGAACCACCGCCCGCTCGTCGTGGCTGAGCAGTTCGGTGTGCTGGAGTCACTGTTTCCGGGACGCATCGACATGGGACTCGGCCGCTCGGTGGGCTTCACGAACGGCATCCGCCGCGCACTCGGTGTCGAGAAGGACGCGGCAGAGGACTTCGCGGAACAGGTCCGGGAGTTGCTCGGCTACTTCGACGGAACGCAGCGAAACCACCCACAGGTCCACGCCCGTCCCGGCGAGGGTCTGCGAGTTCCACCCTTCATCCTGGCCGTAGGAGAGGGCGCACTCCTCGCGGCGTCCCTAGGCCTCCCCCTGGTCATTGCCGGCGTGAGAGCCGAGTCCGACCTGCTACAACTCCTCGACCGGTACCGCAACGAGTTCCGGCCGTCCACGTGGGCTCCGAGGCCCTACGTCGTACTGGCAACATCTGCAGCAGTTGCCGCGAGCACGGAGGAGGCTCGAGAGCTACTGCTGCCCGAAGCTTGGTCCACCGCGTACTCCCGCACGCGTGGCGTCTTCCCGCCCCTGGAGCCCGAGCCTCCGCGGGAGATGACCGACAAGGAGCGGGGGTTCTTCGAGCAGGCCCTCCGCGGCCAGATCTACGGCACTCCGGAGGAGGTCGACGCCGCACTCGGCGGTCTCGTACGTCGTACTGCCGCAGACGAAGTGTTGCTCACGACAAGCACCTACGACCGGTCCGCCCTGATCAGCACGTACGCCGCGCTGGCCGAACTGGCGGGCACCCGCAGTACGGTCAGCTGAGCCGGTCCTCGAGTCGCTTGCGGACGTCCGGCCACTCGTCGGCCAGGATCGAGAACACCACGGTGTCGCGGAACGACCCGTCCCCCATGCGCTTGTGCCGGCGCAGTACGCCTTCCCGCGTGGCACCCAGCTTGGCGATCGCCGCCTGGGACCGCGTGTTCGCCGAGCCGGTCTGGATCTTCACCCTGCCGAAGCCGCAGTCCTCGAACGCGTGCCGCAACAACAGGAGCTTGCACTCGGGGTTGACCGCAGTACCCCACACGGCCGGTGCGTACCCGGTCCAGCCGAGGTGCACCGACTCGTTCGGAAGATCGACGTCCCCGAGGCTCGTCGTACCGACCACAGTGCCGTCGGCGACGAGCCGTACGACGTACGCGACCCGCTGCGCCGCAGACTTGAGCCACTGCTCGGCCATCTCGGCGGCATCGGCCGGCATCCCGGCGACCCCACCGCCGAAGCCGGCGGCGTACACCTGCTCGTTCGCGATCGCGTCGTACAACGGCTCGATGTCGGCGGCAACGAGCCGGTCCAGGCGTACGACGTTGCCGACCAGCGGCCGGCCGTCAGGAGCAAAGGTCATCGAATCCCCATCAGACGAGTAGGTGCAACAGCAACCAGACCGCCGGCGCCGTTGCCAGCAAGGAGTCCAACCGGTCCATCACACCGCCGTGACCCGGCAGCAGGTTGGACATGTCCTTGATGCCGAGATCGCGCTTGATCATCGACTCACCGAGATCGCCCAGGGTCGCGGTACAGACGGCGACCGCGCCGACGATCGCACCGGTCCACCACTGCCCGTCGAGCAGCCAGACGACCGCGCCGATCCCGGCACCGATGCAGGCGAGGGTCGAACCGGCGAAGCCCTCCCACGACTTCTTCGGGCTGATCGCCGGCGCCATCGGGTGCTTGCCGAACAGCACACCGGCCGCGTAGCCGCCGACGTCGCTGGCCACCACGACCAGGAAGAACGTCACCACCCGCTGCGGACCGTCGGCCTCCGGCTGCACCAGCAGGATCGCGAACCCGGCCAGCAGCGGGACGTACCCGATCAGGAACACCCCGGCGCTCGCGTCGCGGACGAACCCGACCGAGCCACCCGGCATCCGCCAGAAGATCGTCGCCAGCACCGTGATCCCCAGCGCCACCAGCAGCGCCATCGGTCCGCCGAAGTACGCCGCCATCAGCATCGCCGTCGTACCGGCGAACAGCGGCACCCGCGGGATGACCGCGCCGCCGGTGCGCAGCGCCTTGATCATCTCGTCGACGGCCACCAGGACGACGGCCAGCACCAGGAAGCTGAACAGGACCTTCTGCCAGAACAGCGACCCGAGGATCAGCACGCCGAGGCCGACACCCACCCCGATCGCCGCCGGCAGATCGCGGCCGGCGCGGCTCGGGCTGGGACTCGGCGCGGGCGTGCTCTCGACGCCCATCACACCTCGAGCAGTTCGGCTTCCTTGTGCTTGAGCAGTTCGTCGATCGAGTCGACGTACTTCTTCGTCAACCCGTCGAGCCGCTTCTCAGCACTCTTGCCCTCGTCTTCACCCGCTGCACCGTCCTTGACGGTCTTGTGCACCTGGTCCATGGCGTGCCGGCGGATGTTGCGGACCGAGACCCGCGCCTCCTCGGCCTTGCCCTTGGCGACCTTGATGTACTCGCGGCGCCGCTCCTCGGTCAGCTGCGGCATCACCACGCGGATCACCGAGCCGTCGTTGCCCGGGTTCACACCCAGGTCGGAGTCGCGGATCGCCTTCTCGATCGCCGCCATCGCGCCCTTGTCGTACGGCGAGATCAGCACCGTGCGGGGTTCCGGCACCTGGAAGCCGGCCAGCTGCTGCAGCGGCGTCGGGCTACCGTAGTAGTCGGCCAGGATGCCCGCGAACATCTGCGGGTGGGCCCGGCCGGTGCGGATCGCGGCGAAGTCGTCCTTCGCGACCTCCACGGCCTTCGCCATCTTCTGCTCGGCTTCGCGGAGAGCTTCGTCGATCACGACATTCCTCGCTTCCTCAGGGCCGCCTTCGGCGCGGCCTGCCTAACCAACCAACAGCAACCCTGCGAACGCAGGTCTACCAGACCACGGACGTGACCGCCCGTGTCGAACGATCCTAGTGCTTGTCTGCGGCCGTGCCGATGCCGGTCCTCGGGTACGGCGCCCGGTCCGGCTCCCGCGGGGTAGGTCGTACCCGGGGTTACTGGCCCTGGGAGACCACGGTGCCGATCTTGTCGCCGTGCACGACCCGGGCGATGTTGCCCTCCTCGAGGCCGAAGATGACGATCGGCAGCGCGTTGTCCCGGGCCAGGCTGATCGCGGTGGCGTCGGCCACCCGCAGGCCGCGGGCCAGGAAGTCGTCGTACGAGAGCTGGTCGAACTTCACCGCGTCCGGGTTCTTCTTCGGGTCGGAGTCGTAGACACCGTCCACGCCCTGCTTGCCCATCAGCAGCGCCTCGGCGCCGATCTCCAGCGCGCGCTGGGCGGCGACCGTGTCGGTGGAGAAGTACGGCATCCCGGAGCCGGCGCCGAAGATGACCACTCGGCCCTTCTCCAGGTGCCGCTCGGCCTTGCGCGGGATGTACGGCTCCGCGACCTGGCCCATCGTGATCGCGGTCTGCACCCGGGTCTCGATGCCGATCTTCTCGAGGAAGTCCTGCAGCGCCAGGCAGTTCATCACCGTGCCCAGCATGCCCATGTAGTCGGCCCGGTTGCGCTCCATCCCGCGCTGCTGCAACTCGGCGCCGCGGAAGAAGTTGCCGCCGCCCACCACCACGGCGACCTGGACGCCGGCCTTGACCACCTCGGCGATCTGCTGGGCGATCGAGTTCACCACGTCGGGGTCGACGCCGAGCTTGCCGCCGCCGAACACCTCACCCGACAGCTTGAGCAGCACCCGGTGATAGGCCGGGGCGAACGGCGAAGAGGCCGGACTCGTCTCGGTACCCAGGGTTTCCGTCACGATTCCGGCCTCCTCGATCGTCGCTGTGTGCTCGGTCCTTCGTCGGATCAGGCGCCGACCTCGAAGCGGGCGAACCGCTTCACGGTCACGCCGGCCTCGTCGAGCACAGCCTTCACGGTCTTCTTGCTCTCCTGGACCGACGGCTGCTCGAGCAGCACGACGTCCTTGAAGAAGCCGTTCACCCGGCCCTCGACGATCTTCGGCAGAGCCTGCTCCGGCTTGCCCTCCTCGCGGGCGGTCGCCTCGGCGATCCGCTTCTCGTTCTCGACCGTCTCGGCCGGGACCTCGTCGCGAGTGGTGTAGAGCGGGCGCATCGCGGCGGCCTGCATGGCGGCGCCGCGGGCGGCCTCGACGTTGTCGCCCTCGAACTCGACCAGCACGCCGACCTGCGGCGGCAGGTCCGCGGCACGCTTGTGCATGTACGCCGCGACCTTGCCGTCGAACACGGCCACCCTGCCGAGCTCCAGCTTCTCGCCGATGACCGCGGCCAGCGCCTCGATGTTCTCGGCGACGCTCTTGCCGTCGGCCAGCTTCTCGTTCAGCAGGCCCTCGACGTCGCCCACCTTGCTCGCCGCGGCGTGCGCGACGATGTCGGCGGCCAGCTGCTGGAACTGCTCGTTCTTGGCGACGAAGTCGGTCTCGCAGTTCAGCTGGACCAGCGCGTTCTCCGCCGCGGCCACCAGGCCGTTGGTGGCGGAGCGCTCGGCGCCGCGCTTGGCGGCCTTGGCCGCACCCTTGATGCGCAGCTCCTCGATCGCCTTGTCGAAGTCGCCGTCGGTCGCCTCGAGCGCCTTCTTCGCGTCCATCATGCCCGCGCCGGTGGCGTCGCGGAGCTTCTTCACGTCAGCGGCGGTGTAGTTCGCCATTCCTCGTTCTCTCGTCTACTCGGTGCGTCAGCGGGTTGGGATGCGGCGGACGGTCCGGCCCGTCCGCGCCGTGGTCTGGTCCGGCCGGTTCGCCGGGGTACCGATCACTGCCCGGTACCCATCCCGGCCGGCTCGCCGCGGCGCGCCGTACGGTCCGGGTGCGCCGCCCGGCCTGATCCGGCCGGGCGGCGCGGGGCCTGATCAGCCCTGCTCTTCCTTCTTCGGGCCCTCGGCCGGCACCACCGGGGTGTCGTCGGCCTTCGCGATCGTCTCGGCGGCCGCACCGGACTCGGCCACCGGCGGCTGCTCGGCGACGGCGTCCGTCGCGGCGGCCGCGCTCTGGCTCTCCAGCAGCTCACGCTCCCAGGCGGCCAGCGGCTCCTCGGCGCCCAGCTCCTCACCGGCCGCGGCGGCGCCCTGACCCGAGCGGGCCATCAGGCCGTCGGCGACGGCGTCGGCGACCACGCGGGTCAGCAGGCCGACCGAGCGGATCGCGTCGTCGTTGCCCGGGATCGGGAAGTCGACCTCGTCCGGGTCGCAGTTGGTGTCCAGGATGCCGATGATCGGCAGCTTCAGCTTCCGCGCCTCGTCGACGGCGAGGTGCTCCTTCTTGGTGTCCACGATCCACACGGCCGACGGAACCCGGGCCATGTCGCGGATACCGCCGAGGGTCTTCAGCAGCTTGTCGTGCTCGCGCCGCTTCTGCAGCAGCTCCTTCTTGGTGACGCCGGAGCCGGCCACGTCGTCGAAGTCGATGAGCTCGAGCTCCTTGAGCCGCTGGAGCCGCTTGTTCACGGTCTGGAAGTTGGTGAGCATGCCGCCCAGCCAGCGCTGGTTCACGTACGGCATGCCGACCCGGGTCGCCTGCTCGGCGATCGCTTCCTGAGCCTGCTTCTTGGTGCCGACGAACAGGATCGTCCCGCCGGAGGCGACGGTGCTCCGGACGAACTCGTAGGCGCGGTCGATGTACGACAGCGACTGCTGCAGGTCGATGATGTAGATGCCGTTGCGCTCGGTGAGGATGTAGCGCTTCATCTTCGGGTTCCAGCGCCGGGTCTGGTGCCCGAAGTGCACGCCGCTCTCGAGCAGCTGCTTCATGGTCACGACGGCCATGAGGTGTTCCTCCTGTCGCGCCGTGGCCGGGCTCCCCGGTCCGAGCGGCGCTGTCTCGGTTGTTTCGCGCCGGACCGGTTGGCCCGCCGCGCCTGACGCCCGGTGTGCGCACCCATCCCGGCGTGGACCGGGACCGAGGGGAACGCACAGGTATGCGGGCGTGCGAAGTCGTCCCACTCGCATGGGACGCCACCGGAAGTGTACGGGACCACCCCACCCCGAAGCGAACCGGCCACCACCCGTCCACAGCCCTCGAACTCACGGTCCGTGAGCGACCGCATCGCGTGCATGTTCCAGGTATGAAGCTGACTCGATTTCTGTTCGCCGTCCTGGCCCTCAACACCGCTGCCCCAGCCGCGGCGGCGCCGGAGCCTGCCGTCTGGCCACTGACACCACGACCCGCCGTCGTCCGCGGCTTCGAGTTGCCCGCCAAGCCGTGGCTCCCGGGACACCGGGGTGTCGACCTTGCCGGCTCGCCGGGTCAGCCTGTTCTCGCGGCAACCTCCGGCACGATCACGTACGCCGGCCAACTCGCGGGCCGCGGCGTCGTCGTACTGACCACCGGCCCCCGCCGTACCACCTACGAGCCAGTCGTCCCGGCCCTCCCCGTCGGCACCCCAGTCACCCCGGGAACCGTCATCGGCCACCTCTCAGCCGCCGGCTCCCACTGCGCCCCCGCCACCTGCCTCCACTGGGGCCTCCTCCAAGGCACCCAATACCTCAACCCTCTAACCCTCCTACCCAACCCCCCAATCCGCCTACTCCCCCTAACCCCACCCCAGGCAGCCCCCGACCCACACCCCCACACCCAGCACCACCCCTCCCACAGCAGCCCGTCACGGCCCCACCCACCACAAGCCAGCCCAGCCCAGGCAGCCCCGGCGCCGACCCACTCATCACAGACCAGCACGACACAGGCAGCCCCGGCGCTGACACACCCATCACAAGCCAGCCCAGCAGAGGCAGCGCCGGCACTGACCCACTCGCCACAGACCAGCACGACACAGGCAGCCCCGGCACTCACTCGCCCGGCACAGGCAAGCTCGGCACAGGCATGCCCGGCACTGACCCACCCAGGGCCGACCAATCCGGCGCAGTCCGACCCGGCGCGGAGCCGGCGCCCGCCGACGCGACCTCCGGCCGTACGTCGAGAGCGGCGGCATCCGACGCGGCGCCTGCGGACGCTGGCACATCCGGCGCAGGGCTAGAGCCGCGTCTCGTCCTCGCCGACGGCGCCACTCCCCCACGCGGCGACGGAACGGCCACGGCCGTCGTCGCCGGCGCGGCAGCCCTGACGCTTGCCGCCGGGCTGATGATCAGGCGGCACTAGACGGGCACATCGCTGCGGGTCTTGGCTGGCGATCGTCTCGTCGCCGGTGGTCGAGGCGGCCATTCATCCCTGGGGTGTTGAACTCACTGCTTCCATCCCTGGGGTGTTCACCTCACCGCTGGGTCGGCTTCGAACCTCGGGCCGTCTGCGGGGGTTCCTGGTCAGCTGCCCGGGACTCGGGCTTGCCAGGCGTCTTCGTCGCCGGAGCGGCGTTTTACTCCGCGGGAGCTGTTCTTGGCCCGGTCGGCGAGGGTGGTGTGTTCCAACATTCATCCCTGGTGTGGTTAACCACCGCTTCGTCGGCTTTGAAGGTCGGGTCGTGGCGGGAGTTGCTGGTCAGCTGCCGGGGACTCGGGCTTGCCAGGCGTCTTCGTCGCGGGAGCGGCGTTCTACGCCGACGGGAGCATGTTGTTGGCCGGGTTGGTGAGGGTGGTGTGTTCCAGCATTCATCCCTGGCGGGCTCAACTCATCGCTCGTCGGCCTCGAAGGTCGGGCCGTGGGGCGGGAGTTGCCGGTCAACTGCCGGGGCCCGGGCCTGCCAGGCGTCATCTGTCGCGGGGATGTACGTCGGCGGGCGGCTTGTTCTGGCCGGGTGGGTGAGGGGGTGTGTTCCAGCATTCATCCTTGGGGTGCTCAACTCACCCCTGGGGTGTTCAACTCACTGCTTCGGCGGCTTCGAAGGTGGGCCGTAGCAGGAGTGCCCGTCAGCTGCCGGGGACTCGGGCTTGCCAGGCGTCTTCGTCTCGGGAGCGGCGTTCTACGCCGGTGGGGAGTTTGTTCTTGGCGAGGTCGGTGAGGGTGGTGTGTTCCAGGACGTCCCGCAGGCTCGCGCGGGCGGCGATCCAGACGCGCTGCAGTACGACGGCGCGCTCGTTGTAGGCGACACTCTCGGGCCGGACGCCGGAGATGCTCACGATCGGTCCGTCGACCGCGCGCATGACGTCGGCGACGGAGATCTCGTTCGGGTCCACGGCCAGCTTCCACCCGCCGGACTGCCCACGCTGGCTCGCCAGAATGCCGGCCCGTCGAAGGTCGGCCAGGATCCCCTGCAGGAAGCCGTGCGGAATCCCCTGTGCGCGACTGAGCTCCTCGGCCGACACGACCGACGGGTCGTTCGCCACCCAGCGCTGAGTGATCTCGATCAGCGCCCGCAACGCATAGTCAGACTTCGCCGATACCCGCATGCCCCGCAGTCTGCCGCATTTCCCCACCGCGCCGCCGCACCCCACCCGCAAACACACCCGGTGGACGGCGGGCGGCTACCGCACGTCAGGCTCGCGGATGCGCTTGTTCGTAGGCTTTTCGGAGCCGATCGGACGAGATATGGGTGTAGATCTGCGTCGTCGCCAGCGAAGCGTGACCGAGGAGTTCCTGCACACTGCGCAGGTCGGCACCGCCTTCCAGCAGGTGCGTCGCGGCCGTATGGCGTAACCCGTGCGGCGACAGGTCGGGTGCGTCGACCGCTCCGATCCGTTCGTGCACGAGGCGCCGTACCGCCCGCTGGTCGATGCGGCCGCCGCGGGCTCCGAGGAACACCGCCGGGCCACTCCCCGGCCTGACCAATTGTGGCCGCGCCTCGTCCAACCACCGGCGAAGCGCGTCCGACGCCGGAACGCCGTACGGGACCGAGCGTTCCTTACGGCCCTTACCGAACACGCGGACCACCCGGCGCGACTGGTCGATGTCGTCGATGTCCAGGGCGCAGAGCTCACCGACCCGAATGCCCGTTGCGTAGAGCAACTCCATGATCGCCAAGTCGCGCAGTCCTATCGGGCTGCCGTCGTCGGCCGCCACCGCCGCCGCATCCAGTACGGCGCGGGTGTCGGCCTGGCCGAGTACGCCGGGCAGGCTCTTGTGCGGCCGCGGACTGGCCAGCAGCGCTCCGGGATCCGTGCTGATGCGCCCGGTCCGCTGCGCCCATGCGGTGAAGACCCGGGCGGCGGTCGCCCGTCGCGACATCGTGCTGCGCGCCTTGCCGAGGCTCTGCTGTTTGGCCAGCCAGGAGCGCAGCCCGCGGATGTCGAGGGCCTCGAGATCATCGTGACCAAGCCGAATCAAATGTTCGAGTAAATCCGCGACGTCTCCAAGGTACGCTCTGACCGAGTGAGTGCTGAGGTCTCTTTCCGCCGTCAGATGCCTTTCGTAGTCGGCCAGTAACGCTGAGAATCCCTCCGGCCAGGAAGGGTTCGTACCGACATCGTCCGGCGCCATGCCTCGACCATGCGGGAGCGGACCCGGCACCGCAAGCCACCGCGCGGACGGCGAGGAAAGGAGGTCTGGTCGACAGCCCGACGGTCGACTACTGTTCGGCCCGATTGCCCTAGTAGCAACGGAGGCACCCCTGACCATGGCCCCCTCAGCGAACGGACAGACCGTAGGCCGGCGCCTGCCGGTCGAGTCGGCGTTCACTCGAGTCGAGGACGCGCGGCACCGTCTGCCGCGCCTGTTCGGTCGTCGCGACCTGGTCGTACTCGGCCTGGGCGTGATGATCGGGTCCGGCATCTTCAGCATCAGCGGCAACCAGGCGGCCAAGGTCGCCGGTCCGGCCGTGATCCTGTCGTTCGTCATCGCCGCGATCGTGTGCGTGCTCGCCGCAGCCTGCTATGCCGAGCTGTCGTCGACGATCCCGGTCTCGGGTAGCGCCTACACCTTCAGCTACGTGACGTTCGGCGAGATGTGGGCCTGGCTGGTCGGCTGGGCCTTGGTGCTGGAACTGGTCACCGCTGCCGCGATCGTCGCGCGCGTCTGGTCGGCGTACTTCCTGGCCACCCTGGACGGCTTCGGGGTGACGCTGCCCGCCGGTGTCGCCCAGTTCTTCGGACCCGACGCCAAGGTCAACCTGGTCGCACCACTGCTCCTGCTGTTCCTGACCGCGATGATTGTCACCGGCACCAAACTGTCGGCCCGGGTCCTGACGGTCGTGGTGATCGCCAAGGTCGCCGTGATCCTGCTGGTCGTCGTCGTCGGCGCGATGCACATCAATACCGACAACTACCAGCCGTTCGTGCCGATGGCGAGAGCCGCGCCCGCGACCGCCAGTCCGACGTTGCTCGGCTGGATTCTCGACTCGTCGTTCGGTTCCTTCGGAATGATGGGCATCTTCACGGCGGCGAGCTCGATCGTGTTCGCCTACATCGGCTTCGACCTGATCGCGACCGCGTCGGAGGACGCGCGGAACCCGCGCAAGACGGTGCCGCAGGGCATGCTGCTCGGCGTCGGCGCCGTGACGATCCTGTACGTCGCCATGGCCGTCGTACTGGTCGGAATGCGCCCGTACGGCGAACTCGGCGGCAGCGCACCGGTGTCGGAAGCGCTCGCCGCTGTCGGCGTCGGCTGGGCCGCAAAGGTAGTCAATCTCGGCGCGTTGCTCGCGCTGATGACGGTGATCATGGTCGTGCTCATCGCGCAGAGCCGCGTGCTGTTCAACATGGGCCGCGATGGTCTGCTGCCCAAGAGCCTCGGCCGAGTCAGCCGCGTGTACTCCTCCCCTGCGCGCGCTGCGGCCGCGGCTGGGTTCGCCGCTCTGGCCCTGACGCTGTACCCGCAGGTGCTCGAACTCGAGGAGTTGCTGGTCATCGGTGCGCTGTTCTGCTTCGCGTTCTGCGCGATCGGCGTACTCACACTGCGCCGGTCGGAGCCGAACCTCGAGCGCGGCTTCCGGGTGCCGATGGTGCCGCTGATCCCACTGATCTCACTGGGGTCGACGTTGTGGCTGATGCTCAACCTGAAGACGAGCACCTGGACGAAGTTCGGCATCTGGATGATCCTCGGCCTGCTGATCTACGGTCTCTACGGCCGCTGGCACAGCCGGCTCGCCAACGAGGACAGCTGGGACTACGACGTCGACACCGACCCGGGCACCGGCGGTCTCCAGGCGATCCGCCCGGAGACCGAACTCCGCGCCGTCCGCACCCCGCCGCAAAAACCGACCCGCGGCAAACACATGCGCAGCTGAATACAGATCCAGCTGACCAGTCCAGCTGACCCAATCCAGCCGACTCCGAATTCACGTGTGGGCTCCGAATCCCGGAGCCCACACGTGTTTCTCGGGTTACGGGGGTTGGGTGGTGGGGGTCAGGCGCCAGCCGGTGGGAGTGGCTGTGATGAGGGTCAGGTCGGCGAGGGTTTGCAGGCAGGTCTGGGTGGTGGCGAGGTCCAGTCCGGCTGTGGTGGCTATGCGGGTGGCCGAGGCCGGCTGATGGACGGGGACGGCGTCCAGGGTGCGACGAAGGTCGTGGTGGAGGTCATCGGTAAGGGTCTTGGGCGCTTGGGGGTACGGCGTGAGACGCGTGCCGAGGGGGGAGATCGCCTCGATGATGTCGGCGACGCTGGTGACGAGTACGGCGTTGCGTGCCGGCCGCGATCAGCCGGTTGCGCGCCAGGAACCGCAGCTTCGTCGGCGAACACCCTGGTGGCAACTCGCTGACGACGAGTCCTTCCTCGACGATCCGGCTGAACAGGGCGGAGTTGCGGGTTGGATAGCTGACATCGACTCCACACGCCAGCACCGCCACCGTCACCCCTGCCGCGGCGAGGGCCCCGCGATGTGCCGCGGCGTCGATCCCGTATGCGCCACCGGAGACGATCGTGACCCCGTTCTCCACCAATCCGGCCGCCAGCTCGCCTGCGACGTGTTCGCCGTACGACGAGGACGCCCGAGCACCGACCATCGCGACGGACTGTGCGAGTGTCTTCCGCAGGTGCGCCGGACCTCGGACCCAGAGCCCGAACGGCACCCCGGCGCGTCGCGTGAGTTGGCCGGCCTCGGCCAGTACGTCGATCTGTTCCGGCCATTCGTCATCGCCTGGAATCACGAACCGCGCCCCGGCCGCGGCCGCACGCTCCAACTCCTTCTCGGGCTCAACGACGTCCACTCGGGGAGCCCACCGCTCCGTTCCCGGTGCCTTCCCGCGCAACCTCTCCCAGATCTCCAGCACCTCCATCCCCGCGAAGGTTTTCAGAGCCGCCAGATCCCCGGGCTCCACGACTCGCGACAGCCCCGCGCGGATGAGGCGCTCCTGGTCATCCGGTCCGCTGACGGACGCCGGCAGCGCACCGCCTCGTCCACCCGAGCCGGCCGTGAGGGTGCAATCGGTGGTCATGCGGCGGTTCCTTTCACGGAGCGGCGGTCGGACAAGTCGGTGAGGGGCTCTCCGGTACGGAGTTGGAACGCTTCGTGGGTCAGCTCGACCGTCGGCCGGTCGGTGCCGTGGAGATCGGCGAGAGTCCAGGCCAGGCGAACAACACGGTCGAAGCCGCGAGCCGTGAGCCGGCCGCCGGAGTACAGGTCTTCGAGCAGTTTGTGGCTCGCGGCATCCAACGGGAACTCGCGGCGCAGGACCGGCCCCGGGACTTCGCTGTTGAGGGTCCAGCCGAGGGCGCGATACCGGAACGCCTGCCGATCGCGAGCCGCCTTCACCCGCTCGGCCACGGTTGCGGTCGACTCGGATCGCTCGGCGTCTGCCGCTCCACGCGCCGCTGGAAGGATCTGACGCTGGATGTCGAGGCGATCCTTGATCGGGCCGCTGATCCGCTGCTGATAACGCGCCAGCACCTGGGGCGTGCAGTTGCAGATCCCCTGTGCTGTGCCGGCCAGCCCGCAGGGGCAGGGGTTGGCCGCAAGCACCAGCATGAAACGCGCCGGGAACTTGGCGACCGCCGCCGAGCGGTGCACCTCGATGTACCCCGACTCCAGCGGCTGGCGCAGCGTGTCGAGTGTCAGCGGATGCATCTCGGGCGCCTCGTCGATGAAAAGGATCCCCCGGTGTGCGCAGCTGATCGCCCCGGGCCGAGGCATACCGGAACCACCGCCGACGAGGCTGGACAGCGACGCCGTGTGGTGCGGCGCGATGAACGGCGGCCGAACCACGAGCTCGGCATCGTTCGTCAGCAGCCCGGCCAGCGAATGAACCGCGGACACTTCCAGCGAATCGTCGGTACTCAGGTCCGGCATCAGGCCCGCCAGTCGCTCGGCCAGCATCGTCTTGCCCGAGCCCGGCGGACCGTGCAGGAACAGATGATGGCCGCCGGCCGCCGCGGCCTCGATCGCCCGGCGCCCCTCGTGCTGGCCGATCACGTCGTCCAGGTCGACTTCGGGCACCCGGGTCAACGACTCGGACAGCAAGCGCGGCTCGGCCCGAGGTGGCGGCTCGTCGGGGATTTCGGTCCCCCGCAACATCGCGACCACCTGCCGCAGTGAGCGCACGCCGTACACCTCGATGCCGGGGACGAGGCGCGCCTCGCCGGCATTCAGCTCGGGCACCACGATCCGGTCGAAGCTGGACCTGGCCGCTGCCAAGGTCATGGCGAGTGCCCCGCGGACCTCGCGGACCCGGCCGTCCAGCCCAAGCTCGCCGATGATCGCGGTCTGCCGCAGCGGCGCCACCTCGATCACCCCCGCGGCCGCGAGCAACGCACAGGCGATCGCCACGTCGTAGTGGGAGCCGGTCTTGGGCAGCGTCGCCGGGGACAGCCCGATGGTGACTTTGCGATCCGGGAACCGCTCGCCGCTGTTCACGACCGCGGCCCGCACCCGGTCGCGGGCTTCGGACAGCGAGGCATCCGGCAGGCCGATCAGCGTGGTCTTCGGCAAGCCTTGCGCGATGTCGGCCTCCACCTCGACCAAGTGGCCTTCGAGCCCGACCAGGGCGACCGACCAGGTCCGTGCGAGCGCCATCAGGCCGCACCTCGCACGTGGTCGACGCGCGGCGGTGTGCTCCGGTCGAAGAGCACGGCGACGACGTCGATCCGGACCGCGGCCGGCTTCAGCTGATGGGTCTGCAACCAGCGGCCGGCGAGCTTTCGCAGCGTGGTCAGCTTCCGGTAGGTGATCGACTCGAGCGGGCTGCCGTAGTTCAGCCCGCGCCGGGTCTTCACCTCACAGACGACCAGGGTGTCGTGCTCGCGCGCGACGATGTCGATCTCGCCCAGCTCGCAGCGCCAGTTGCGCTCGAGGATGACGAGACCCGCATCGGTGAGATACCTGGCGGCGAGGTCCTCGCCGTACCGCCCGACGGCGTTCTTGGTCCGCATCGGTGACCACCTCCGACACAGAACATGCCGGGATCAGCCCTCGTCGGCGGACCTCAGTTTTCCGCCTGTGGACAAAGCGCAGGCGACGGTCAGCGGCCGAAGTCGGAGTCCTTGGGCACTTCCAGGTCGGACTTGGCGAGTTCCTCGATGTTGACGTCGCGGAAGGTGACGACCTTGGCGTTCTTGACGAACCGGGCGGAACGGTAGACGTCCCAGACCCACGCGTCGGCCATGGTCACCTCGAAGTACACGTCGCCACCTTCGGTGCGGACCTTCAGGTCGACCGCGTTGCACAGGTAGAACCGCCGCTCGGTCTCCACGACGTACTTGAAGATCCCGACGACGTCCTTGTACTCCCGATAGAGCTGCAGCTCCATATCGGTCTCGTACTTCTCGAGATCGTCAGCACTCATGCCTCCACCTCGCTACGCTCGGCTCCAGCATGAGCGCTGAAGGGCGCTGCGTTGTCGGTTCGCTCGCTACGCTCGCTCACAGGCTCTCCACTCCGGTGGGACTGGTCACATTCTGTCCCATATCGGGCCGCAGACTGCGGCGGACATTCTCGAACCGCCGTCGGTGTTGCGGACACGGGCCGTATTCGTCCAGCGCCGCCTGGTGCTCAGGCGTGCAGTAGCCCTTGTGAATCCCGAAACCGTACTGCGGGTACACCTTGTCCCAATGTTCCATCACGCGGTCGCGGGTCACCTTCGCGATCACAGACGCCGCGGCGATGCAAGCCGCCACGCGGTCACCCTTCCAGATCGCCAGGCCCGGTACGCCGAGGCCGTCGACGCCGAAGCCGTCGGTCAGCACGTACGCCGGGCGTACGTCGAGCCGGAACAGGGCACGGCGGAGCGCTTCGACGTTCGCCACGTGCATGCCGAGACGGTCGCACTCGGTGGCCTCGATGGAGACCACCGACCAGGCGACGGCGCGCTTGCGGATCTCGTCGTAGCAGCGTTCGCGGGCCTTGGCGGTGAGGAGCTTGGAGTCGGCCAGTTCCGGGATCTGGCCGCGTTTGCCGTCCGGCAGGATCACCGCGGCGGCAACGAGCGGCCCGGCGCAGGGGCCGCGACCGGCCTCGTCCACACCGGCGATCGGGTCCAGGCCGACGCGACGCAGCGCACGCTCGTACCCGTACAACCCGGCGTCCCGCCGCACCGTACTTCCCCGAGGCATCACACTCATGCAGCCCTCCCGACATCACCCACAACCCCAACCCTAGGCACCGGAGGCAGCGGGTGCGGCAGGTGGGGTGAGGTGTGTTCCGAGGGGGCTACCGGGGCCTGGGCGTGAGGGGGGATCGAGGGCACCGGGTTTCGCTCACTTGGGCGGTGCGGTCATAGAGATGGAAGGCTTGTCCGGCGGCGGCTCGGCGGCGGGCGGGACCGACTTGAAGGTGTCGGGGACGCCGAGTTTGCTCCAGCGGCCGGCGGGCCAGACGACCAGGACGGCGCGGCCGGTGATCCTGTCCATCGGGACGAAGGCGGCGTCGCCCTGGTTGCCGCCGTTCGCGTCCACGTCCTGCAGATGGACGCGCGAGTCGCCGGAGGCGGACCGGTGGTCGCCCATCACGAAGACCCGGCCGGCCGGGACGGTGACCTGGAAATCCAGCTGCGACGGCGCGTCGCCCGGGTACAGATAGCTGGTCTCGTCCAGCGGCTGACCGTTGACCAGCAGCCGGCCCTTCTCGTCACAGCAGGCGACCTTGTCGCCCGGCATGCCGATCAGCCGCTTGATCAGGTGCCCGTGGCTGGAGTCCGGCAGCAGGCCCACGACCTCGAAGAAGCGCCCGACCGAACCGCGCTTCTGGCCGCTCTCCTCGGGGCCGAGCCAGCCGCCCGGGTCCTCGAAGACGACCACGTCGCCGCGCTCCACGCCGGTGAGCTTCTCCACCACCACCCGGTCACCGACCAGCAGGGTGTTCTCCATCGATTCACTCGGGATGATGAACATCTGCCCGACGAAGGCCCGCAGGATCGACGAGACGATGAGTGCCCCGACCACGATCAGGACGAACTCACGGGCGGCGGCGGCGAACCCCGAACGGTGTGCGGGTTTCTCCGGCGTCTTCGTCGGCGTATCTGTCACTTCTCCAGCCCCGGCTTCTTGAAGGTTTCCGGAGGACGCAGCATCGTCATCCGGTCAGACGGCCAGATTACGCAACAGGCCCGGCCAACCACGTTCTCGACCGGCACGAATCCGCCGCCGGGGCCGCCCATGTGGGCGCGGGAGTCGGCGGACTCGGCGCGGTTGTCGCCCATCACCCACAGGTGACCGGCCGGCACCAGCACGTTGAAGGGCTGCAGCGACGGCCTGGCGTCCTGGAGCAGGTACTCCTGCTCGTCCAGCGGGATGCCGTTCACGGTGATCCGGCCGGCCCGGTCGCAGCAGATCACCCGGTCACCGCCGACCCCGATCACCCGCTTGACCAGGTGACCCTCACCGCTGCGCGGCAGGATGCCGACGAACTCACCGACCCGCCGGAACGGGCCGGGCTCGACCTGCTCCTCGTTCAGCCAGTTGCCGGGGTCCTTGAAGACGATGATGTCGCCGCGATCCACGTCGCGGTGCATGTAGCTGATCTTCTCGGCCAGGATCCGGTCGTTCGTGGTCAGCGTGTCGTACATCGACTCCGACGGGACGTAGAACGCCTCCGCGACGAACAGCCGCAGTACCACCGTGATGACGAGGGCGAGCACCGTGACGGTGCTCATCTCCACGAGCAGGCTGAGCAGCGGATTCCGCTGCTTCAGCCTGCGGTGACGTCCCTTGGTGCGACGTGCCCTCCTGGCTGCCGGGCGAGGGCGAGCGCGAGTCGCAGTGCTCGGCGCCATAGGTGACCGTCGTCGTCAGCGGCTCAGGAGGCCGGGACTTCCCGCTTCTCCTTGATCTTGGCTGCCTTGCCGCGCAGGTCGCGCAGGTAGTACAGCTTGGCCCGGCGGACGTCGCCGCGGGTCACGACCTCGATCTTCTCGACGATCGGGGTGTGCAGCGGGAAGGTCCGCTCGACGCCGACGCCGAAGCTGACCTTGCGGACCGTGAAGGTCTCCTGCAGGCCACCACCCTGGCGCCGGATCACGACACCCTGGAACACCTGGACGCGGGAGCGGTTGCCCTCGACGACCTTGACGTGCACCTTGACGGTGTCACCGGGGCGGAAGGCGGGGATGTCGTCGCGCTTGTTCGCGTTGTCGAGCTCGTTCAGGACGTTGCTCATCAGGTGTCTCTTCCTCGCGCGTGCCACAGGTCACCCACGAATCTCGTGGTGATGAAGTCATCAAAAGGCTGCCGGTCGGTGGTCACCCCCTGTGGCAGGAGCACCGAAGGGCAGCAGCGATCAATCTTGCCACACCGCCCCGGCGACAACGAAATCAGCGCCGGCGGCGCCGTTTGGCCAGCAGGACCAGCTCGACCTTCGCCGTCTGCCGCTCCCGTCGTACCTCTCGGTAACCGGCTTTCCGGTACAGACCGAGGTTGCGGTCACTCTCCGCACCGGTGAAGAGCTCGTACGACGTTACTTCGGCGGGCGCGAGCTGTTCGGCCACACGGAGTAGCCGGCTGCCCAGACCGCGGCCCTGCCAGTCCGGTGCCACGATGAGCCGGCCGATCCGCGCGACCGAGCCGTCCACGGTCGTCTGCACCGACCCGACGATCCTGGTGCCCGCCACAGCCTTGAGTACGCCGCCCTGCTTGAGCCGCTGGACACTCGCCTCCACGTCCTCCACCAGAGGCGGGATGGACAGGTCGTCGTACGCCAGCCCCTCCGACAGGAAGGCCGCCAACTGGAGCGTGTGGATCTCGCCCGCGTCGGCCTTGGTGGCGGGCAGTATCCTGACCTGTGACGTCGCATCGTCCTTGCCTGCGACCGCATCACCCCACGCAGCGAGCAGATCAGGCCGACGCTCCGCAGTACGCCGTACCGACTCCTCATGACGCCAGGCAGCGATCAGGCCGTGGTTGCCGGACAGGAGCACCTCCGGTACGTCGTACCCACGCCAGCTCGGCGGCTTGGTGTACACCGGGTACTCCAGCAGGCCGTCACCCGCGTGGGACTCCTCGGACAGGGACTCCGGGTTGCCGATGACTCCTGGCAGAAGCCGGGCGATTGCCTCGACCATGACCAGTACGGCGACCTCACCGCCGTTCAGCACGTAGTCGCCGATGGAGACCTCGTCGACCTGCATCCGCTCCCCCGCGTACGACGTGACGCGCGCATCGATGCCCTCGTAGCGGCCGCACGCGAAGGCAAGCCATGGCTCGGCTGCAAGCTCGTACGCGAGCTGCTGCGTGAACGGCCGACCCGCGGGCGAGGGCACGATCAGTCTGGGTTGTGCAGGGCCGTCAGGGGGTGCGATGGCGTCGAGCGCCTCCCCCCAGGGCTCTGGCTTCATCACCATGCCCGCGCCGCCGCCGTACGGGGTGTCGTCGACGGTCCGGTGCCGGTCGTGGGTCCAGTCGCGCAGGTCGTGCAGGTGGATGTCGAGCAGACCGCTCTTCGCCGCCTTGCCGACCAGGGAGACGTCCAGCGCGGCGAGGTACTCCGGGAAGATCGTGACGACGTCCAGCCTCATCAGTCCGCGTCCGGATCGGTCGGAACCACCTCGGCGCCCTCTGGCTCCAGCAGGCCGGGCCGGTCCGCGACGACGACGTACCCCTTGTCGACGTTGAGCTCCGGGACGAGTTCCTCCACCAGCGGCACCAGGACGGCGTTGCCGGCCGGCCGGCGGATCTCCAGCAGGTCCTGCGACGGCAGGTGGACGACGTCGATGACCTCACCCGCCTCTGCACCGTCGGCTGTGCGGACGGCCAGGCCGATCAGGTCGCGGTCGTAGTACTCGTCCGGGTCCTCCGGGCGCTCGTCGTCGTCCACCTCGGACTGCACGACGAGGTTGCGCAGCTGCTCGGCCGCGGTCCGGTCCGGCACCTCGGCGAACTTCACCAGGAGCCGTCCGCTGTGCCACCGGCTGGCCTCGACGGTCAGCGTGCGCGGCACCTTGGAGTCCGTGACGACGGTCGCCCCGTCGGCGAACCGGCGGTCCGGCTCGTCCGTCCGGACGTCCACGCCGACCTCGCCCTTGATCCCGTGCGGCCGGCCGATCCGTCCGACTGTCACCAACACCCGATGAACCCTCTCTGAGATCCGTTCACTGTCACCAGCCATTCTGTCGCCCGTCGCCGCGACCGCAGGCACGGGACCCCGTACCAGGACAGGCGAAGGGCCGCACCCGGGTGGATGCGGCCCTTCGGGATGCCTCGCGTCAGCGGCGGCTGCGGCGGTTCACCTCGTCGACGAAGTCGATGCGAAGCGACTTCTCCGAGCTCAGCGCGCCGACGACGGTCCGGATCGCGGTGGCGGTCCGGCCGTTGCGGCCGATCACCTTGCCGATGTCGTCCGGGTGCACGTGCACCTCGAGGGTGCGGCCGCGCCGCAGGTTGCGGGCCCGGACGCTGACGTCGTCGGGGTTGTCCACGATGCCTCGGACCAGGTGCTCGAGCGCCTCGGTCTCCATCATGGTCAGGCCTTGGCGTCGTCGGCCGGCGCGGCCTCGGCCGGGGCCTCGGCGGCCTCAGCCTTCGGCGCCTCGTCCTTCGGCGCCTCATCCTTCGCAGCGTCGTCAGCCTTGGCGGTGTCGTCGGCCTTGGCCGTGTCGTCAGCCTTGGCGGCGGTCTTCTTCGCCGCGGCCTTCTTCGCGGTGACGGCCTCGGTCTTCAGCGTGCCGTGCGCCTCGGCGAGGGCCTCGTTGAAGATCTCCTGCTTGTCCCGCTTCGGCTCCTTGACCCTCAGCGGCGCCGGCGCGGCCTCACCCTTGAACTTCTGCCAGTCGCCGGAAGCCTTGAAGATCGCCTCGACGGCCTCGGTCGGCTGCGCACCGACGCTGAGCCAGTACTGCGCCCGGTCCGACTCGACGTGGATGAACGACGGCTCGGCCTTCGGGTTGTACTTGCCGATCTCCTCGATGGCCCGGCCGTCCCGCTTGGTCCGGGCGTCCATCACGACGATGCGGTAGTGCGGCGCACGCTTCTTGCCGATGCGCTTCAAACGGATCTTGACTGCCACGTTTGTGGGGTCTCCCTTGGATTACATGTCTGGGTGAGCAGCACAACGTCGTGGGGACAACGGGTGACCACTCGGATGGGCCGGCCAGGCAGTGGAGTTAGAGGGCTGCACGAACCTGGACGGACTCAGCAGGCCATTGTGCCAGATGCGGGGCACGCCGACCAACCCGAGGTCAGCTCCGGAACGGCGCCAGCTCAGGTAGTTGTTCAGCATACGCGTCGAGCAGCTTCCGGGCGGCGGTGACCGAGTCGACCAGCGGGTGCCAGGCGAAGGCGCGCAGGGCGGCGTCCCTCGACCCACTCGCGGCCGCCTCGATCGCGGAGCGCTCGACGGCCTTCACCGCGCAGACCAGACCGGCCTGGTGGTCGGTGAGCTGGGAGACCGTGACCGGCAGCGCGCCGTTGGCGTCGACCGTGCACGGGATCTCGACGACCGCGTCGTCGTCCAGGTGCCGCAGTACACCCCGGTTGCGTACGTTCAGGATCAGCGACGCCCGCTCGTTGTGGGCGATCGCCCGCATCAGCGACAGCGCGACCTGCTCGTACCCACCCGCGGCCATGTCCCGCTCGTCCCGCTCCCCCGCGTCGGCGACCTCACGGCTCTCCACCATGTACGTCGACTCACGCTCTGCCCGGGTCTTCTGCCACAACTCCAGCGCCTGCTCCGGATGGCGGGCCGTCTCGGCGTAGAAGGCGGACTGCTGCTCGAGCAGGAACGTCCCCCGCGTCTGCCGCACGGCCTGTACGGCGGCCAGCGTCTCGCGGGCGAAGTAGTAGTAATGCAGGTACTCGTTCGGGATGGCGCCGAGCGACCGGAGCCAGTCCGCGCCGAACAGCCGTCCTTCCTCGAAGGAGGCCAGCGCATGACCGGACGACAGCAAGCCCGGCAGGTGGTCGACACCACCGGACCGCAGCCCGCGCAGCCACCCGAGGTGGTTCAGCCCCGCGTAGTCGTAGAAGGCGGTCGACGGATCGACGCCGAGTGCCAACGCCGCCCGCCGCCCCAGCCCGGACGGCGAGTCGCAGATCCCGATCACCCGGTCACCCAGGTACGGGATCATCGCCTCGGTCACCATGCCGGCCGGGTTGGTGAAGTTGATGACCCAGGCGTCCGGTGCCACCGCGGCGATCCGCTGCGCGATCCGCACGGCGACCGGCAGGGTCCGCAGGCCATAGGCGATCCCTCCGGCGCCGACGGTCTCCTGCCCGAGTACGCCGAGGTCCAGCGCGACCCGCTCGTCGACCGTCCGCCCCTCCAGTCCACCCACGCGAATCGCGGAGAACACGAAGTCCGCGCCGCGCAGCGCCTCGTCCAGGTCGGTCGTCTCGGTCACCACCGGCGGCACGACCGGCCCGGCTTCCAAGCCGGCGCCGCCGGCCGTGGCCGCGGCGGCCTGCTGCCGTAGTACCGCTCCGATCGACGCCAGCCGGGAGCGGTCCGTGTCGAACAGCACCACCGACGTGATCCGGCCGTCACCGCGGTCCCCGAGCAACGCCTGATACACCAGCGGCACCCGGAACCCACCGCCACCGAGGATGGTCAGTCTCACGCCAACACCACCTGTACGCCTGCCTCCGTCAGTTGGGCCCTGGTCGCCTCGTCGGCGTCGGGCTCGGTCACCACCATGGTCAGTTCGCCCGGCTCGCAGACCCGCGCGACTCCGTGGCCGGGGAACTTCGTCGCGTCCGCCAGCAGCACCACCCGGTCGGCGGCCTTGATCATCGCCCGCTTCACCGGCACCTCGATCATCGTGCTGTCCATCACCCGCCCGTCGGGGCGGACACCGCTGGTACCGAGGAACAGCCAGTCGACGTGGATCTGCCGCAGACTCTCCTCGGTCAGATACCCCACGAGCGAGCGGTAACTCCGCCGGACGAAGCCGCCGAGCACGATCAACTCGATCTGCTCGTCGTTCTGCAACTCCTCGAGTACGGCGAGGTTGCTCGTCACGACCGTCAACGACCGGCCGTGCAGGTGTTGGGCGACCCGCAGGGCCGTGGTCCCGATGTCGAGCAGCACCGACTCGCCGTCGGTGACGAGCTCCGCGGCCCGCCGGGCGATCCGGTCCTTCTCCTCCGCGTGAACGGCGTTGACGTCGGCGAACGGCTCGTCCCCGCCGTCGACCGCGAGCGCACCGCCGTACACCCGGGTCAGCCGGCCCTCGGCGTGCAGTTGCTCGAGGTCGCGACGGATCGTCGCCTCGCTCACGCCGAGCCGTTCGGCCAGCACCTTCACGCCTCCGGCGCCGTCGGCCCGGAGCGCGCGCACGATCTGATCCTGCCGCTGCTTTGGCAACACAGTGAGACCGTATCACGCAAACTTCGTCATTTTCAGTCAAAATTGTGATCAGGTATTGCGCATCCTGACCAAGACAATCAAGATTCATGCACGAGTTTGATCGAGCGTGCAGGAGTGTGGCGTCACATGCGCGGTGAGCTGGACGTGGTGGTGTCCGGCCTGGTCTTCCAGGACCTGGTGCTCGGCCTGCCCACCGCGCCGCGGCCCGGGACGGAGGTCTGGGCGACGGACTCGCTCGAGAGCCCGGGCGGTATCGCCAACTTCGCGGTCGCGCTGGCCCGGCTCGGGCTGCGCACCGGCCTGGCCGCCGCCTTCGGCGCGGACGACATCGGCGACCGGCTCTGGCACCGGCTCGCCGACGGCGAAGGCATCGATCTGACTCTGTCCCGCCGGCTCGTCGGCTGGCAGACCCCGCTGACCGTGGCCCTTGCCTATGACAACGACAGGGCACTGGTCACCCGGGGCACCCCTCCCCTGCTGTCGGCCGACGAGCTGATCACCGCGCCGCCGGCCGCCCGAGCCGTCGCCGCCCACATCGGCCCCTGGCCGAACGAGTGGCTGGCGAAGGCGAAAGCGGCCGGCTGCGTGGTGTTTGCCGACGTCGGCTGGGACCCGTCCGAGCAGTGGGACCCGCACGTGCTCGACCAGCTGGAGCACTGCGACGTGTTCCTGCCGAACGCCGGTGAGGCGATGAGCTACACCCGCTCGGACAGTCCGGAGCAGGCCCTCGACCGGCTGGCCGACAGAGTTCCGCTGGTCGTCGTGTCGAACGGTGCCGACGGGGCCTTGGCGCTCGATGCCGCCACCGGCGAACGAGTCGCCGTACCGGCTTATCCGGTGCAGGCGGCGGACACCACCGGGGCGGGTGACGTGTTCGCCGCCGGCTTCATCGCCGCCACGCTGTGGGACCTGCCGCTGGAACAGCGGGTCCGGTTCGCGTCGCTGATGGCCGCGCTGTCGGTGACCCGGCTCGGTGGCGCCGACGCCGCGCCGCGCTGGGCCGATCTGGCCGCGTGGCAGGCCGCCCATCCCGAAGACCACGACCTCGAAGCGCTGATCAGCGCCCACTCAGGAAGGTAGAACCATGGAGCTCTCACGTCGGACGCTGCTCGCTGGGGGCTTCGCAGCCGTACTCGGCGGCAGCGTGGCCGCCTGCTCGTCCGGGATGGACACCGGTACGACGACGAAGAAGAACGCCGCCACCGAGCTGACGCTGTGGTGCTGGCCGGGCGGCCTGGGCAAGTCGGTGCTGGACGAGACCGTCGCGCACTTCCCGGACCCGAAGATCAAGTACTCCGAGATCGGCGGCGACTTCAAGCAGAAGCTGATCACCACCTTCAACGGCGGAACGTCGATCCCGGACATCACCGGCATCAAGGGCGAGGACATCGCCTCGATGCTGCCGCAGGCCGAGCGGTTCGTGGACCTGAAGACGGTCGGCGCTGACCCGGTGCTCGGCGAGTACGTCGAGTGGAAGGTCAAGCAGGCCACCACCTTGGACGGCAAGGTGATCGGCCTGCCGATCGACATCGGCCCGACCGCGCTGTACTACCGCGAGGACGTGTTCACCAAGGGCGGCCTGCCGGGCGACCCGGCGACGGTGGCCGGGCAACTGAAGACCTGGGACGACTTCTTCGCCGCCGGCGTCGAGCTGAAGAAGTCCAACCCGAAGGCGCTGATCGTCTGGGACGCCACCGACCTATACGACATCGTCGTCGGCCAGGGCACCGAGCGGTACGTCTCCAGGGACAACACCTTCATCGGCGACCAGGACCACATCCGCAAGGCCTGGGACACCGTGGTCAAGGCGATGACGCTGAAAATCGACGGCAAGACGGCGAGCGGCTCGCCGGACTGGAACGCCGGGCTCGACCAGGGCACCGTCCCGGCCCACGTCGGCGCCGCCTGGGTGGCGCTCGACATCAAGTCCGCGGTCAAGTCCAGTGCCGGCAAGTGGCGGCTGGCCCCGACCCCGGGCGGCCCGGCGAACTTCGGCGGCTCGTTCCTCACCATCACCAAGAACGCGGCCGACCCGGCCAAGGCGTTCGAGGTGATCAAGTACATGCTCAACCCGGACAACCAGGCGAAGGCGTTCGCCGACGCCCAGATCTTCCCGGCCACGCCGGCGGCGTACGACAAGCCGCAACTGAAGGTCGCGGACGCGTTCTTCGGCGGCCAGGTGCCGATCGAGGTCTTCGGCCCGGCGGCCAAGGCCATCCCGGTGGCGTACGAGGCCCCGTCCGACGGCGCGGTCGCGCAGCCGTTCAAGGACGAGCTCAAGACCGTGCAGTCCGGCGCCAAGACCTCCGACGCGGCCTGGTCCGCCGCGGTGTCGAAGGCGAAGGCGATCGCCAAGCGACAAGGAGTGCAGTGACCAGTACGACGACTGTGCCGACCGCGCCGGCGATGCCTCTGACCGGGCCCTCCTCCGGTCAGAGGCGTCGCAGGCGGATCTGGTCGTACTGGCGGTTCTATCTGGCCCTGTCGCCGTTCTACGTCCTGTTCGCGGTCTTCGGGTTGTACCCGATGCTGTCCACGATCGTGCTGGCGTTCCAGCGCTGGGACGGCCTCAGCGCCCGCGAGTTCACCGGCCTGGACAACTTCCGGTTCCTGGTCGAGGACCCGACGTTCTGGCTGGCGTTGCAGAACACCGTCGTACTGTTCCTGATGTCGACGCTCCCGACGCTGGCGATCGCGCTCGTCCTCGCGGTGATGCTGCAGTCCGCCGTACGGTTCACGAACGTCTACCGGATCGCGTACTTCATCCCCAACGTCACCTCGCTGGTGGCGATGGCGATCTTCTTCGGCTCCGTGTTCAGCACCAACTTCGGCCTGGTCAACGGCGCATTGCGGTCGCTCGGGATCGCCGAACAGGACTGGCTCGGCCAGCCGTGGGGAATCAAGATCGCGATCTCGACGATGATCGTGTGGCAGTGGGTCGGATACAACACGCTGATCTACCTGGCCGGACTGCAGGCCATCCCGAAGGACCAATACGAGGCGGCCAAGGTCGACGGTGCCGGTGCGGTCCGGACGTTCTTCTCGATCACGCTGCCGCAACTGCGCCCGGTCGTGCTGTTCACCGTGGTCATCTCGACCATCGGCGGACTGCAGACGTTCACCGAGCCGCAGGTGATGGTCGGCAACAGCGGCGGCACCGGTCAGAGCGGGATGACGGTCGTGCTGTTCTTCTACCGGGCCGCGTTCCTGGACAACGACTACGGGTACGCGGCCGCGATCGCGCTCAGCATCTTCCTGCTCGTGCTGCTGTTCACCGCGATCAACTGGCGGATCTTCCGGGGCAGGGGTGAGGCCAAGTGATGCGTCAACGGCTGCGCGGGATCGCGCTGCACACCGCCCTGATCGCCGCCCTGGTGGTGTTCCTGTTCCCGTTCGCGTGGACCGTCGTGATGGCGTCGAACAGCACCGCGGACATCTACCGGTTCCCGCCGAAGTTCACCTTCGGTTCGCAGTTCGACGACAACGTCCGGCACGTGCTCGAGAACGTCGCGTTCTTCCAGTCGATGGCCAACACCGCGATCGTCGCGGTCTCGACCACGCTGCTGGTGCTGTTCTTCGACTCGCTGGCCGCGTTCACGTTCGCCAAGTTCCGGTTCCCCGGCCGGAACGCGTTGTTCGTCGTCCTGCTGGCGACGATGCTGCTGCCGGCGCAACTGGCCGCCGTACCGCAGTTCCAGACGATGGCGCTGCTCGGCTGGGTGGGTTCGCTGAAGGCGTTGATCATCCCGGGTGCGGCGAACGCGTTCGGGATCTTCTGGATGCGGCAGTACTTCCAGAACTCGATCCACGACGAACTGGTCGAGGCCGCGACCCTCGACGGCTGCGGGTTCCTCCGCGTCTACTGGCATGTCGCGCTGCCGTCGGCCCGGCCGGCGCTGGCGTTCCTCGGCATCTTCACCTTCGTCGCGTCCTGGAACGACTACATGTGGCCGTTGATCGTGCTCACCAACCCCGACAACCTCACCCTGCAGGTGGCGCTGTCCACGCTCAACAGCAGCCACGGCGTCGACTACAGCATGGTGATGACGGGTGCGCTGATGGCGATGGTGCCGCTGGTGATCGTGTTCGGAATCTTCGCGCGGCAGTTCATCAAGGGTGCGACGGAAGGCGCAATCCGCGGCTGAGCACGGCGGCGGCGATGAGCCCGTTGCCGAGCAGCGCGGTGAGGAACGCAGGCGGCGAGTCCCCCTCGGTCAGAGCGGGGAACGCCGCGACGATGCTGATCATCGCGTACGTCGCCGCGGCCGCGGTCAGCCAGATCCGGGCCCGGCCCTCTGTCGCCGCCAGCGCGAGCCAGGCCAGCGCGACCGTGACGAACGGCTCCACGGCGGCAAGCCTGGTGACGGTGAAGAAGGACACGCCATCGGGGTGCCGAATCAGCGCGCTCGCGAGCAGGAGGATGCCGCCGGCAACCATCACGACCATGGGCACCGGCGGCACCGGCCTGAGCGGCCACCTGCCGGGCCACAGCACGGTCAGCAGTACGGCGGCCATCGCGGCGGCGACCAGCCCGGTCAGCAGCCACGCGGTGGTCTCGTCGGTCCAGATACCGAACAACATGGTGCTTTCGTCGGACGAGATACCACCGACAAGGACCAGCAGACCGTCCTCGAGCAGCGAGGCGACGCATCCCGCGACGATGCCCAGCGCGATCGGTCCCGACCATCGAGCGATCACACTCGCCAGCAACGCGGCGAACGACGACAGGATGATCGGGTCGCCCGAGCTCCGGTACACGTACCAACCGGTGTTGTCGGCGTCGTACCAGATCTTGCGCGACCCCGCCTCCCCCGGCCAGTTCAGGTAGATCAGGACGGCGGAGCCGATGATCAGTACGGCGACCACCCACCAGGGGACCGTCGCCGCCGGCTCGGTCGGCAGGTCCCGGGTGGCAGTCTTCCCCGCGAACACCGGGGGTGGCGTGAGCGGCGGCGCAGTTGCCGACTCGGGTTGCCGAGCCGGCGCCTGCACCCCACCTGGCTTGGGTTGTGGGGCCGGTCCCTGGACCCTTGGGGGCTCTGGTTGTGGGAGCGGGGCGGGTTCAGGTTTCGGTTCGGGCGGTGGCGGGGGTGGCTCGGACTCGGTGTCGGGGAGGGTGACACGGACCGGAATCGTCTGCTCACCGGTCGGTCCGCTGAGGATCACCGACGCCTCATCGGCTCCCGCCACCGCGGCGCGGACCCGGATGGTCGCGCCGTCCTGCTCGACTCGTAGCCAGTCGGCGCTCGACGACGCCACCGCGGTCAACGCGAGCGGCGTACCTTCCATCCGCAGCTCTCCCTCCCCGGTCAGACCGAGGTCGAGGACGGCCGGGGTCACCTGTGGAACTCCCGCTTTCAGAGCCTCCGCGGCCGCGAGGGCGACCCGGCGGCTGTCGTCGTCCACCATGCGCTGCAAGGCCTGCCAGGCGGCGTACGCCTGACTCAGATCGTTCCCGATCAGCCGCTCGCGCAGGTAGTCGACCACGCCGAACCTTGCGGCCGGCAACGGGCTCTCCATCGCCTGGATCAGTTCGGGGGCGAGCGGTGCCGGGGTGATCCGGCGGATGCGGCTGCGGGCGAGCAGGAGTTCGCCCTGGGAGCCGAAGGTCCACATCTGCGGGTTCTGGTTCGGGGTCACTCGGCGCACCCGGTCGGTGACGTACCCGACCAGTTCGGTCAGGCCGACCCAGCCGTCGCCGTCGCGATCGGCCTCCCCGGTCGTCAACCCGTCGACGACCGCGCTGGTGAAGACCGACGGCGCGGACGCGTCCGTGGCCAACTGCCCGCCCTCGAAGGCGTACTCCATCGCGCTGGACGCGGTGACCACCACGCGACCGCGTCCACCGCCGACCTGTTCCTGACCGGCGAACGCATCCCGCACCTGTGCCTCGCCGGCCGCGCGGACGACCATGCCGCGCGGGAAGGCGCCGCCGTAGCAACAGTCGAGAAACAAGGCGATCCGCTGGGCCCGGCTGTCGGCCATCTGGCGGTTGACGAAGTCCGCGGACACCGCGGTCGAGGCCAGGCGGGTCGGCTTCGTGTCGGCAACCGCGAGGAACAACTCGCCGGCCGCATTCTTCAGCCCGTGGCAGGAGAAGTGCAGCATCAGCAGGTCCTCGGGCGCACGGTCGGCGAAGAAGTCCTCGACAGCGAAGCGGATCTCCTGGGCCGAGGCGTTGTGCAGGACCCGCACCTCGAACCCGCCGACCGACGGATCCGCGAGCACCTCCGCCAGCGCGGCCGCGTCCTGGGCCGGCGCGACCAGGCGGCGCAGGCCCGGGTCGTCGTACCGGTCGTTCGCGATCACGAGCGCGACGCGCGAGCCGTCCATCTCAGGCGACCGTTTCTGAATGCTTCCTGACGAACGCGTCGACGAGTTGCTGCTGGACCGCGTCGTTCGCGCCGGTCAGCTCGATCGTGTCACCGTCGATGGTGACCTTCACCGTCCGGCCGCTGCCCGACCTGCGCAGCCAGTCGCGCACCACCGACACGACTGTGCCGAGCACCTGCAGTCCGGGCGCGAGTGACACGCTCAGCACCCCGGCGATGGCGGCGAGACCGCCCCGCGACCCCTCCGGCGCCTCACCCTCCCGATACGGTTCGACCGCGCGTACGTCGAGGGCCAGCAACTCCTGCCGCAGCAGCAGGGCCAGCTCCTCCAACCGGGCGTCGTCGGACCCCTGCTCGACAACCCCGACCCGGACTTCCGCGACCATCAGGTCCTCCGCCAACATCCCCAGGCCGACACCTCCAACGATGCGCCTGTACCGGCGCGGCCACAAGCCGTGATGGCATTAGGCTTCGGGAACTGTTGTCGGGTCAGCTGCGTCGGAGGGGCGTCATGGTGGGGAAGCGGGGACGCGTGATCGGCCGGATCGCACCCGGGACGGTCGGCGAAGTGATGCTGCCGGTCCGGGGTGCCACCGAGGCCTTCTACGCTTACCCGGCGACCGACGAGGTGATCGAGGTGGGCACGCCGGTGGTGGTGGTCGACTTCGACCCACCCCGCACGGTGTACGTCGCTCGCGCCTTCTGAACTTCTGTTCCCTTGGAGGGGAAATGCTCTGGACGTATCTGATCGGCGGCGCCGTCGCGCTGGTGGTCCTGCTCATCCTGTTCCGGATGGTCTGGCGGGTGGCCGAACCGAACGAGGCGCTGATCATCTCCGGTCTCGGCGCGCACTCCAGCACCGACCAGGTCAACGAGACGCTCGGCTTCAAGATCGTCGTCGGCCGCGGCACCGCGGTGCTGCCCGGTTTCCAGACCGTACGGCGGTTGCCGCTCGACATCCGCGCCACGCCGCTGACGGTCACCTGTGTGTCCAGTCAGGGCATCCCGCTGCACATCAAAGGCGTGGTGGCGTACAAGGTCGGTGACGACTACGGCTCGATCGCGAACGCTGCCCGGCGGTTCCTGGAGCAGAGCGACGAGCAGGTGATGAGCACCATCCACGAGCTGTTCGCGGGTCACCTGCGCGCGATCGTCGGCTCGACGACGGTCGAGGAGATGCTGCACGACCGGGAGACGCTGACCACGAACATCCGCGGCTCGCTGGCCGGCGACATGGAGAAGCTGGGCCTGGTGGTCGACTCGCTCCAGATCCAGGAGATCGACGACGAGTCCGGCTACATCAAGAACCTCGGCCGTCCGCAGGCCGCCGCGGTGGAGGCCGCGGCCCGGATCGCGCAGGCCGAGCGGGACCGGGAGGCGACCGAGCGCGAGCAGGCCGCGGCCGCCCAGAAGGCCGCCGCCGTCCGGGAGAGCTCGATCGCCCAGGCCGGTTACCAGGCCGAGGTCGACCAAGCGAAGTCGAAGGCGTCGCAGGCCGGGCCGCTGGCCGAGGCGCTGGCCCGGCAAGAGGTCGTCGTCGCCGAGACCGAGACCGCGAAGCTGAACGCCTCGCTGGCCGAGAAGCAGCTGGAGTCGTCGGTGCTGAAGCCGGCCGACGCCGAGGCGTACAAGCAGCGCACGCTGGCCCAGGCCGCCCGGGACGCGCAGATCGCGGCCGCCGAGGCGAACGCCCGCGAGGTCGCGCTGCGCGGTGAGGCCGAGGCGAAGGCGACCGAGCTGACCGGTCGGGCCGAGGCGGCCGCGGTCCAGGCCAAGGCGATGGCCGAGGCGGCCGGTATCAAGGCCCGCGCCGAGGCGCTGGCGACGAACACCGACGCGGTCGTCGCCCAGCAGCTGGCCGAGGCGTACCCGCAGATCGTCTCCGCGGCGGCCTCCTCGTTCGAGAAGGTCGGCAACATGGTGGTGCTGAACGGTGCCCAGGGCATCGAGGACACCCTGGTGAAGACGATCACCATGGGCGGCTCCGGCTTCGCATTGGCCAAGCAGCTGATCGACTCGCTGTCGGCCACCAAGGCCGACGACAAGCCGACCCTCGAGCCGGTGCCGAACGAAACCGCGTGACCCAACCGATGCCGGATCCCCGCTGTACGGCGGGGATCCGGCATCGCTCGTCAAGGCGGAGTCGTCAGAGGCCGAGATGGGCCAGTACGGCGAGAACCCGGCGGTGACCGGAGTCCGTCGGGGGAAGATCGAGCTTGAGGAAGACGTTGCCGACGTGCTTGTGCACCGCGCCCTCGGAGATCACCAGCTTCTCCGCGATCGCCGTGTTGCCCAGCCCTTCGGCCATCAGCGCGAGCACCTCGCGTTCCCGCGGTGTCAGCCGGTCCAGCGGGCTGCTGCGCTTCACCATCAGCTGGCTGACCACCTCGGGGTCCAACACGGTCCCGCCGGCGGCAACCCGCCGTACCGCTTCCAGGAACTCGTCCACGCGGGACACCCGGTCCTTGAGCAGGTAGCCGACGCTCTCACTCCCGGCAGCCAATAGCTCGGCGGCGTACACCTCCTCGACGTACTGCGAGAACACCAGCACCGGGAAGCCCGGGCGGACCCGGCGGGCCTCGATGGCGGCGCGCAGCCCCTCGTCGGTGAACGTAGGTGGCAGCCGTACGTCGACGATCGCGATGTCCGGGGTGCTGTCGGCCATCACCTTGGCGAACTCGTCCGCGTCACCGGCGACCGCGACCACCTCGTACCCGGAGTTGCCGAGCAGCAGGCCGAGCCCCTCGGCCAGGATCGGGTTGTCCTCCAGGATCACGACCCGCACGGCAGCACCACCTCGACCGTCGTCGGCCCGCCGATCGGGCTCTCCAGCTCGAGCCGTCCGTCGATGGCCTCCACCCGGTGGAGCATGCCATGCAGACCACTCCCCCGGCCCAGCAGGTCGGACCGTTCGCTGATCCGCGCCCCGCCGATGCCGTCGTCGGTGATCGCCAGGTAGAGCCCTGGACCACGCCGTTCCATCAGTACGTCGACGTGCCCGGCCGCGGAGTGCTTGGTGATGTTGGTGAGTGACTCGGCGACGACGAAGTACGCGGCAGCTTCCACAGCCGCCGGAACCTGCCCGAGCTCGCCCAGCCGGAGTTCCACCGGCAGTGGGCAGCGGGCGCACAGTGCGGAGACCGCACCGGCCAGACCGCGATCGGCGAGGATCGGCGGGTACATGGTGCGCAGTACGCCGCGTAGCTCGTTCATTGCCTGCTCTGCACCGTCACGGGCGTCGTCGAGCAGCTTGGCGGCCCGCTCCGGGTCATCGGCCATCATCTGCTTCGCGATACCGATGCGCATGGCAAGTGAAACCAACTGTGCCTGGGCCCCGTCGTGCAGATCCCGCTCGATGCGCCGTAGCTCAGCGCCGTGCGAGTCGACAGCACCGGCCCGGCTGCGCGTGAGCTCCTCCACTCGTTGTGTGAGCTGCTCGGCCTCACTTGGCGCCAGCACGTCGCGGACCACCTCAGCGTGGCGGCGCGCCAGTGCGGGTGCGACCCAGCCCAGCACCCCCAGACTGACCAGGATCTGCAGTGGACCGAGGACGAGCGCCTCGAGCCAGCTGTCGACGCCGAAACCCATCAGTGTGAAGTTGCCCGGGTCAAGCTTCCACAGCGCCATGCCGGCCAGTGCGGCCGGCGCGCCGATCGCAGCGGTCACGGCGACGAACAGCTCGGGCACCGTCACGAGTGGCATCAACAGGAGCCACAGGCTGCGCCTGAACGAGTTGGTGCCGGCTGCTGCCGGTAGCCGGAGGTACTTGGACGCCTGGGACCGCTCGACCTGCGCCAGCCGTACCAGGCCCGCCCGCACGGAAGGAAGCCACGCCAACAGCAGACCCAGCGGGAGCGCCACGAGCACGCCTATGCCTGTCACGAAGCGGACCGCCAAGTATCCACAAGCCGGACCGCCTCGCGACAGGATCTTCGTCAACATGCCTCAATCCTGCGTCACCCCACAGCCCCCGGTCGGTAGAGCAGGCTCCACTCTTCGCCCGGGTGCCTACTAGCCGGTGCACTCCGGTACGCCGGGGAGCTTCGGGTCGGGGTGGTCGATGTAGATGTTGGTCATGTAGCCGCGCTGGTCACGGAGCTTGGACCACCAGTTGTTCGTGGTCCCCTCGGCGGTGACCGGGTCGCCCTCGACCTGGCACTCGACGTACACCTGGGTCGGTCCCGGGAGCGTGGTCACGATCGAGGCGGACAGGCTCGGCGCCGAACGGACCCGGACACCGGTGCCATAGGTGGTGAAGTTGTACTGCGGCGGGTTCGCGCCGTTCACCAGCTGCATGTAGTAGGTCCAGTTCCAGTTCGGACCCGGGTCGGTGTGGTCGTTGTTCGGCATCTCGTTGTGACCCTTGATGTGGGCCCGGTCCTTCGGGATGCCGCGACGATCGGCGATGTTGCGGGTCAGCGCGGCCGACGAGCGGTACATCGCGTCGGTGAACCAAGACGGCTGGTCCACCCAGCCCTCGTGCTCGATGCCGATCGTGTACGGGTTCTCCGTCCGCACGTGCCAGGCGGTGTCCTTCTCGGCCACCATCTGGGTGACCTGGCCGTCGCTGGAGCGGATCACGTAGTGCGCGCTCACCTTGGCCGACGGGTTCTTGAACCAGCTGATCGTGCCGGAGTACGAGCCTTGCGTCACGTGGACGACGATCGTGGTGATCGCCGCGGTCCGGCCGACGCGGTAGTTGCTGGTGCTGGCCGGGTTCCAGATCGCACCGGGGTAGTCCACGGCCGCGACCGAGGCCGGCGTACGGGTTCCGAGCGGGGCGACCTTGGCATAGGCACCGCGGTCCGGGGTGACCTTCTTCGGCTCGATGGTGACGCCGGCGGCATTCACACCCCGGCCGATGATTCGGTAGACCTCGTCGGTGTAGAGCCTGGCCGTCGGGGCGTCGGCGGAGTGCGAGTACTTCGCGATCACCTCGTACCACTTGCCGAGGTTCGAGCGGTCGGTCAGCCTCGCGGCATCGGCGTACGCGTCGAGGACGGCGGCGGCGCCGAGGATGTTGGACGCGGTGTCCTTGGCCAGCTTCTCGACCGGCAGGCCGGTGAGCTTGGTCGCCTCGGACATCGTCGGGTTCCGGTCGTTGCTGACCAGGTGCATCACGCCGTACCCGTTCGCCTGGCTGGGCAGGCCGTTGTGGCCGTCGAGGTGCGACTCGGCGTAGCCGACTCCGACGAGCACTTCCTTCGGTACGTCGTACTTGGCGGCCGCGGTCTCGAACGCGACGGCCAGGTCAGTGGATGCTCTGGCCGGCTCGGCCGGCTCGGCGGCGTTGCTCGGCAGGGCGCTCAGTGCGAGGGCGCCGGCGGCCGCGGTGGCAAGCAGAGCGGACAGTCTGGACATGGGTACTCGGGCGGTTTTCCCCATTGGGCGGTTCCTTCCCTGATGCGGTCCGCCGAGGGGCGTCGGCGGTCCCGGATGTCACGCTAAGGCAAGATCTTCCGCCGCGACCAGGGTTCGAGTGAACTTTTTCCCGTCACGGGGTGAATTCGGCTCGTCACACCGAGAAGACGACCTTGCCACGCAGGAGGATCACCCGCGGGTGCGTCAGGACGGCGGGATTGGCCCGCGGGTCCTCGTCGTACACCACCAGATCGGCCGGATCGCCGGGCTGAAGGTTGCTCGGGGCACCCAGCCACTCGCGGGCCGCCCACGACCCGGCGGCGAGCGCCTGCTCGCCCGACATGCCGATCGTGGTGAGCGCCTGGACCTCCTGCGCCACCAGGCCGTGCCCGAGCACACCGCCGGCGTCGGTCCCCGCATACACGGGCACACCGGCCTCGTAAGCGTCCCGGAGCCGGGTCAGGCGGCGGTCGTACAGCTCGCGCATGTGGGCCGAGTACACCGGGAACTTGGCGGCGGCCTGATCGGCGTACTGCGGGAAGTTCTCCAGCTGGACCAGCGTCGGGACCACCGCGACCCCGTACTCGGCCATCCGGTCGAGCATGTCCGGGAGCAGACCGGTGCCGTGCTCGATGCAGTCGATGCCGGCGGCAAGCAGGTCCGGCAGAGCGTGCTCGCCGAACACGTGCGCGGTGACCCGGGCGCCGAGTTCGTGCGCTCGGGCGATCGCCGCGTCCAGAGCCTCGGCGGGCCAGCACGGCGTCAGGTCGCCGGCGTCGCGGTCGATCCAGTCGCCGACCAGCTTCACCCAGCCGTCACCCCGGCGGGCCTCCTGCTCGACGTACGCGACCAGCTCGTCCGGCTCGATCTCCCAGCCGTAGTTGCGGATGTACCGCTTCGAGCGGGCGATGTGCCGGCCGGCCCGGATGATCTTCGGCAGGTCCTCGCGCTCGTCGATCCACCGGGTGTCCGCAGCCGAGCCGGCGTCCCGCACCAGCAGTGCACCGGCGTCCCGGTCGGCGACCGCCTGCTGCACCTGGGTCTCCCGGTCGACGGCACCGTGCTGGTCCAGCCCGATGTGACAGTGCGCGTCGACCAGGCCGGGCACGATCCAGCCGCCGGTGTGCACAGTGCTGACATCGGAAGCGGTGGGCCGGTCCACGACCAGCCCACCGCTGAGGTGGATCTCCTGCTGCTCACCGGCCGGCAACACCGTGCCGACGAGTCTGAGTACGCCGGTTTCCGTCCTACCGCTGTCCGTCATACCGCGACGTTAACCGGCCTGACGTCAGCCGTGCGAGCCGCCGCCCGGGGTGCAGGTCGGTGTGGTCGGGTCAGTCGTCGAGCACGGCGAACTGGTCGGCGTGTCCGACGGGGTGGGCGTCGGCGTCGTGGTCGGCGTCGATGTGGGGGTGGGCGTCGGCGTGGGAGTCGGCGTCGGGGTCGGCGAGGGCCGGGTCGTCGGCCTCGTCGGCTTGTGCGTCGGCTCCTTGGTCGGCGTGTCCACCGGGTCCGGCAGCGTCGGCCCGTCGGTGCTGGACGGCACGGTCGGCTTCGGCTTCGGCGTGGCGGACGTGGTGGCGGCCGGAGGCGTCGCCGGCGTGGTGTCGTCCGGGACGTCCGGGACCGCGCGCGGGTCCACCTTGCGCTCGGCGTTGCCGTTCGCCTTCGGCGTCGACAGGCTGCCCTTCTCGTTCGGGATCAGCACCGCGTTCTTGCTGTAGACCCGCATCCACTTCAGCACGGTGGCGACGAAGTCCTTGGAGTGCTGGTACCGCAGCAGGGCCGCGACCAGGTCCCGCGGCTGCTTCAGGTCACCCCCGTCCGAGCACAGGTACACCGCGACCGTGGTGACCGCGTCGTACACGTTGTTCGGGTTGCGGAAGCCGTCGCCGTTGCCGTCGGCGCCGAAGTCGTTCCACACCTGCGGGATGATCTGCATCGGGCCGACCGCACGGTCCCAGGTCAGGTCGCCGTCGTACCGGCCCTTGTCGGTGTCGGTGATCCGGCCGTTGCCGCGCCGGCCGTTCAGCACCGGTCCGAGGATCTTGCCCCGGGTGGTGCCGGCCACGTCGACCCGGCCGCCGCTGGCGTGGTCGGACTCGACCTTGCCGATCCCGGCCAGCAACGGCCAGGTCAGCCCACAGTTCGGCCGGACCACGGCCAGGTTGGCGGTGGCCCGGCGGTACGCGGGGAACACCCCGCGGGGGATGCCGTTCACGGCATCAGGTCGTCCCGGCCGGACCACGGACCGGCCGTCGGTCGCACCCTGGACGGGCACATCCGCACGGGCCGGCTTGTCGGAACCGAGCCGGCCGTCCACTCCGGGACGCTGCGGGACGATCATCGTCAGTTCGTCGAACTCACCGCTGTTGAGCCCGGCCCCAGGCGATGGGGCGACCGGGCTGTCCGCCGCGAGCTGACCGGAGGCACCGGCCCCGCCCGAGGCGACTGTCACGATGGCCCCGACCAGGAGCGGGGCTGTGCACAGTGAAGCGATGATGATTTTGACCCGACGGTTACCACTACGGGTTAGGCGCATAGTCCCCTCAACGATCCATACGCCAGAAAGTTACATCAAGTCGACGCAAAGTTACCTGACCCGCCAACACGCACCTTGTGGTGTCGGTCCAGTGCCAGTGCCGGACAGCGCATAGCCGCGTGCCGGTCACTACACAGACGGAGTGTCCGGCCGCCTCATTTCGCTGGCTGCGGGGCCTGCCCGGGTGTGGCGGCGGCTCCGGTCTGCTCCGCATCCGGTGCCTCCGCGGTGGTGCAGGGGATCGGTGTTTCCGTCGGAGTCGGCGTCGGGGTGGCCGTCGGCGTTCCGGTCGGCGTCGGGGCACAGGTCGGCGCCGGCGTGCTCGGCGTCTCCGTCGGCGTCGGCGTGGGCGTGGGCGTGGTGGTCGGCGTTTTCGTCGGTGTCGGCGTCGTGGTCGGCGTCTCCGACGGAGTGGTGGTCGGCGACGTCGGCCTGGTGGTCGGCTTCGGTGACGACGTCATCGGCGGTTTCGGCGTCGTGGTCGACGGGCTGGTCGGCCTGGCCGACGTCGGCCTGGACGTGGTCTGCGACGGGATCGGCGTACTGCGCTGAGTCGTCGGCGCCACCGTGGGCGTCGGAGTCGTCGGCGGTGTCGTGGTCGTCGTGTCCGTGCGGGTCGGGTCGTTCGAGTAGTCCACGTTGCCGGTGTCGTCGGACGGCGGGTTGATCACGCCGTCGGTGTCCGGAATCGTCACCGTCTGGTTGGCGTACGTCTGCATCCACCGCAGCACGGTCGACACGTAGTCCATCGAGTGGTTGTAGCGCAGCACGGACTGCACCAGGCCCTGCGGGTCGGACAGGTTCGCACCGCCCGAGCAGAGGTAGTCGCCGGCCGCACGGGCCGCGTCGAACATGTTGTGCGGGTCCTTGACCCCGTCACCGTTCCCGTCCGCCCCGAACGCCTTCCACGTCCCCGGGATGAACTGCATCGGCCCGACGGCACGGTCCCAGGCCGTGTTCCCGTCGTACAGGCCCTGGTCGGTGTCGGTGATCGCGGCCATCCCCGGGCCGCCGTCGAGGACCGGGCCGAGGATCTTGCCGCGGGTGTTCCCGTTCGGCTCGACCCGGCCGCCGCTGGCATGTGCGGACTCGACCTTGCCGATGCCGGCCAGCAGCGGCCAGGTGATGCGGCAGCCGGGCATCGCGACGGCGAGCTCGTTCGCAGCCTTCTGGTACGCCGCCAGCACGGTCCCCGGGATGCCCGAGGGGTTGCCGGTGATGCCGGGGATCGGCTGCACCGGGCCGTCGACCGCACCGGTCACCGGCACCTGGATCTGCGACTTCTGCTGCGTCGGGAGGCTGCCGTCCGCCCCGGGCTGCGTCGGCAGGTCGTTGGCCAGCTCGTCGAACTGGGTGTCCGGGCGCGGCTGGGCCAGCGCGTGCGCGTCGACGATGAAAGTGTTCGAGGTGATCCCGCCGGCGACGAAGACGGCGACCATCGCGGTGGGCGGAGCCAAGATCACCCAGGTGGCGGTGAGCTTCCCCCGCCACGTGTCCAGGTTCTTGAACTGCTGCCTCATCCGAAACCGTCCTTCGACGTCTTCCGCAGTACCGGGTCTTCGGGCGTAGGGACGATCTTAGTCCTCACAGGGTCGCGGACAACCGGGAACGGTGTGCCCTTTCGGGCACGAGGGAGGAACCGGTCTACTGGCCGCCGCCGAGCATCTTCTTCAGGTCGTCGGGAAGCTCGAAGTCGCCGCCGTTCTGGCCGCCGCCCCCGAACGCGGCCGGCAGCTGGCCCGGCTCCGGCGCGGACGGCCGCTGACCAGCCTGGCCGGCCCGCTTGGCCGGGTTGCCCGAGCCGCGCTTCTTGCCCTTCTTCGCCTGCTGCTTCGCCTTCCGGGCGCCGCCACCGGCCATCCCCGGCATCCCGGGCATGCCCGGCATCCCCGGCAGACCCTTGCCGGTCGCCATCGCGTTCATCATCTTGCGGGCCTCGAAGAACCGCTCGACCAGCCCGCTCACGGTGGCGACCTCGGTGCCGGAACCCTTCGCGATCCGGGCCCGGCGGGAGCCGTTGATGATGTTCGGGTCGGCCCGCTCGGCCGGTGTCATCGAGTGGATGACCGCCTCGATCCGGTCGATCTCGCGCTCGTCGAAGTTCTCCAGCTGGTCCTTGAACTGCGACGCGCCCGGCAGCATGCCGAAGATCTTGGTCAGCGGGCCCATCTTGCGGACCGACTGCATCTGGGCGAGGAAGTCGTCCAGGGTGAAGTCCTTGCCGCCCTTCTTCTGCAGCTTGGCCGCGGTCTTGGCGGCCTGCTCGGCGTCGAAGGTGCGCTCGGCCTGCTCGATCAGGCTCATCACGTCACCCATGCCGAGGATGCGCGAGGCCATCCGGTCGGGGTGGAAGACGTCGAAGTCCTCGAGCTTCTCGCCGTTCGAGGCGAACATCACCTGGCGGCCGGTGACCTGCGCGATCGACAGCGCGGCACCACCGCGGGCGTCACCGTCCAGCTTGGACAGTACGACGCCGTCGAACCCGACCCCGTCGAGGAACGCCTGCGCCGTGGTGACCGCGTCCTGACCGATCATCGCGTCGACCACGAACAGGATCTCGTCCGGCGACACCGCGTCGCGGATGTCGGCGGCCTGCTTCATCAGCTCCTCGTCGACACCCAGCCGGCCGGCCGTGTCGACGATCACCACGCTGTGCTGCTTGGTCCGCGCCTCGTCCATCGCCCGCCGGGCCACGTCCACCGGGTCGCCGACGCCGTTGCCCGGCTCCGGCGCGAACACCGGCACGCCGGCCCGCTCGCCGACCACCTGCAGCTGGGTCACCGCGTTCGGGCGCTGCAGGTCGGCCGCCACCAGCATCGGGGTCTGGTGCCGGGTCTCCTTCAGCCACTTGGCCAGCTTCCCGGCCAGGGTGGTCTTACCGGCACCCTGCAGACCGGCCAGCATGATCACCGTCGGCGGCCGCTTCGCCATCCGCAGCTCGCGGGTCTCGCCACCGAGGATCGTGACCAGTTCCTCGTTGACGATCTTGATCACCTGCTGCGCCGGGTTCAGCCCGCCGCGCACCTCGGCCCCACCGGCCCGCTGCCGGACCGCCGCGATGAAGTCCTTCACCACCGGCAGCGCGACGTCCGCCTCCAGCAGCGCGATCCGGATCTCCCGCGTCGTCGCCTCGATATCGGCATCGGTCAACTTGCCCTTGCCACGCAGGTTCTTGAACGTGGCGGACAACCGATCAGAAAGCGTGTCGAACACGAAACAGTCCGTTCTCCAGAGACAACCCCAGCACAACCCCACCGAGTCTACCGACCACCCCACCTGTGGATAACTCCCACGAGCCGGTGCCGGAGCTCGCTACCGTGATCTGACCTTCGAGCACACGTCAGGAGAAGCCGGATGCCACTCGACGTTCCGACGTTCACCAAGGAGTTCAACCGTACGCGTGACCGCGTCCACGGCGGGCAGCCGGTCGACATCGCCGCCGAGCAGGAGCGGCTACGTGCCCTGGTGCCCGCGGACGCGTCGGATCACGACCGCGCCTGGACGACCCGGCTCATCGCCGGCCTCGCCGAGCAGCCGGCACCCGCGCGGGAACGCAGCGAGCTGTATCACGAAGCCGGCCGGATCCATGCCGCCGCGTACGCCGTGGAAGGCACCGTGGAGGAGCAGATCGCTGCGCTGCAGGATGCACGCCGCAGGATCTGGGAGATCGCCGATCGCGCGCCGGCTGACGAGGAAGCCGACATTCGCGCGATGACTCGGGTCCTCGAGCACCTCGAGAACGAACTCCGCGACCCGTCCTGGCCGAAGCACGAGGGATGACCGAGAGCGCGATACGGCTCCCACCCGGCTCGCCGCCGTACCGGGAGTTCGCCCGGCTGTACCGGTTGGCGCGGAGCATTCGGCCGACCGCGGTCGACGGGTGGAACGGAGAGCTTTACGCGACGAACAGCGACAGCCTGGGCGGCTTCGACCGTCGGAGCGGGTCGATGAAGGTGAACGGTCCGCTCGTCCTTCGATACCTGACCGGCCGCGCTGATGCGAACCGCCGGCGCCAGGCCCAGGCACTCGCGACGGTCCTGCACGAGGCAACGCATGCAGGCATGACGCTCGATGCGCCGGCGGAGCCGAACGCCATACGCACGGCCCATTCGCTGGGTCTGACCGAGGGTTTCGCCGAGCTGCGGGCAGCGCAGGACTTCCAGGTCTTCGCCGAGCTCGCCGGGTATTCGGGTCTCGTTTTCAGCGAACCGCAGTACGAGGGTGCCTTCACAGCGACCGAGGGCCTGTTGAAACAGGCCGCGGGTCTCCGGGTGGACTCGCAGCAGCTGATCGATCGGCTCGCGCAGGGCCCGGGAGTCATGCATTTCGACCAGATCGCCGAGGCCGTGTTGCAGAACCGCCTCGCCGAGGTCGTCCCGTTCCGCGCCGAGGAGCGGCGTACCGTGCGGGCGGCTCTGATCCAGACGATGCTTCATCCGCAGTGGGAAACCCTCGTGCACCGCCCCGCGGATTCCGGCCGGTCGGTCGCCGACGAGATCCGCCAGGCGCTCAACGCCAAGGTCGACGAGCTTCGTCACCACTACCGTTCGGCGCCCGCCGCCCCGTCACCGACAGCGCCGCGCGATGCGAAGACCGACCGGCCACCGACAAGCGAGCGACCCGACAGTCAGCAGGTCGCTCCCGAGCTCAGGTTCCTCACCGGCCTGGCCCCAGCCGCGCTGGCGACCCAAAGGCGTCCACCGCTGGAGGACGGCCGTCGAAAGCCAGGAGCTCCGTTCATGCGGCGAGGAATGGAGCGTGAAGGAGGTGGATGAGGTGACGAGTGCCCCCGAATGGCGTCGGTCCCGGCTTCCCGTTGCGGCGCCGTTGACATGGCTGCGGCCGGGGGACAGGATCTAACCGGTTGGTTGGTGACTAGTGGTTAGGGGTGTGGTGTGGGGAAGCGGCGGGTTGTGGTGGATGGGCCTTCTAATTTGGGGTTGCGGCCGCCGGTGGTGGGGGCGGTGCCGGGGTGTTACAAGTTGGCGGGGGCGGTGCGGGATCAGGGGTTTCTGGGGCGGATCGGGGCCGAGGACGCTGGGTGTGTGACGCCGCCTCGGTACGACCGGGACGGGTGGAAGCCCGGGGACGGGGTCTTCAACGCGGCGGCGATGGCGTCGTACACGGTGAAGCTGGCGGACCGGTTGACGAAGTTGTTCGACCAGGAACGGTTCGTCGTGTTGCTGGGTGGTGAGTGCAGCAACGTGCTCGGCCCGGCGTTGGCGTTGAGGCGGCGCGGGCGGTACGGCGTCGTCTACCTGGACGGCCACTCGGACTTCCGGACGGTCGACAACTCCCCGTCCGTCGGGGCCGCCGGCGGTGAGGCGCTGGCGTTGATCACCGGCCGCGGCCAGGCCGACCTCACCGATCTCGAAGGACTGGGCCCGTACACCCGGGACACCGACGCGGCGCTCCTCGGCATCCGGGAGGACGACGAGTACGTCGGCGACGTCGAGGCGGCCGGGATCCCGGTCTGGCGGGCCCGCGAGATCGCCGAGGACCCCGGCAAGGCGGCGAACGGCGTACGCGACCACCTGCGGGATCTCGACGGATTCTGGGTGCATCTGGACGTCGACATCCTGGACGCCGCGATCATGCCGGCCGTCGACAGTCCCGACCCGGGCGGCATCGACCACGCCCAGCTCGTCGAGCTGCTCCGGCCGTTGCTCGCGGCATCCGAATGCGTGGGCATCGACATCGGCATCTTCGACCCCGACCTGGACCCGGACGGCAAGTACGCCGCCGAACTCACCGACACGCTGGTGGCTGCCCTCGCCTACACCTGATCCCAGACGAGGTCCTGACCGTGCGGCTCGGCGCGGCCGAGGATCCGCCGTACGCCGCCCGGCCACACCTGCAGGTCGACCAGGAAGTCGTACGACCCTCCGGCCGTGCGCCGCAGCGGTTCGAGTCTCAACCGCGCCAACGGCGACGACTCGTCAGCGGTGGCTCCGAGCTCCGCCAACCGCTCCTCGACCGCGGCCCGGTCGTCACGGGTCAGGTACTGCCACATGATCGAGTGCCACAGCACAGTCACGTGCCCGCGTGACAGCTCCAGCCCGCGCACGAAGGAGACCGCGTCCTCCCGCCGTACGTCGGCCGGCACCTCGCGCGCGATCGCCAGCGCGCCGCGCAACCGTGCCAGCCGGGCCGGCATGTCCGGCCACACGTACGACGTCAGCGTGCGCGCACCCTCCTCGGTCAGCGGGTTCACCGGCGCGATGTCGCTGCCGACTCGCTCCGCGATCCGCAGCGCCACGGCCGTCAGCGGCCGTCCGGACCACGCCTCGTCGAAGACCACCGGGCTGTCCGCACGGCCGAAGGACGTCCCGTCGGCCACGTTGTACCGGAAGTGATCCGCCCGCAGGTTGAGCCCGCCACTGGCCCCGATCTCGAACAGCCGCACCGGCAGAGGCACAGCGTCGACCAGCTGCAACAGACCGCCGTACAGCGCGGCAGCACGACCCACCTCGTTCGTCTGCGGCGGCTGGGTCAGCAGCGCCCGCAGCTCGGCGGACCGGGACTGCAGTACCTGCTCGAACGCCTCCCAGCCCAGCACCGGGTCCCACGTCCCACCCACGCTCGGATAGAACGCGGCCAGCTCCGGCACCTCGCCGGCCAGCACCAGCCGGTGCACCGACCCCAGCAACCGCAGTGCGATCGCGTCTCCGAACGGACGGTCCTCGTAGCCGGCCAGTACGGCGCTTGACACCCCACCGACCTCGTAGTCGTCCACGAGGAGCCGGCACAGGTCGGCGTACATCGACGACCCCAGGTTCTCGCAGGCGACCGCTTGGCGTTGAAGAGTCTCTACGACGTGCACACTGCCGACACTAGAAGGTCAAGCGATCCAGAACCGTCTTTGCCGTCGTACGCGCGTCCTCGTCGTCCAGAGGTGAGCCGTGGGTGTCGGTGAGGTAGAAGACGTCCACACACTCCGCTCCCAGCGTGCTGACGTGGGCAGAACGGATGTCAGCGCCAGTCGACGCGATAGCCGAAGTGACGTCGTAGAGAAGGCCTGGACGGTCGTGTGCGCGTACCTGCAGCACCGTGGCCGTCTCCGATGCACCAGGCAACAGGTCCACCCGGCTGGCGACCCGTGCCTGTACTGCGGACGAGTCGCGCGCAGCCAACCGACGTACGAGGTCAGCGTCGTCGCGGAGAGCCACCGCGAGCCGGTCCCGCAACCGCACCGGGTCAGGAGGCGAGCCGGCCACCGTCCACTGTGAGATGCCGAGGCCCTCGACGGACGTGATGACCGCGGACCGTACGGCGAGCCGCTCGACTGCCAGGACAGCCGCAACAGTCGACAGCGTGCCCACCTGATCGGGTACGGCGACGTTGATCCGCAGGTCACCGTGATGGTCGGACACGGTCACACCGAGCCGCCCGACTCCAACTACCTGGTGCAGCGTGGGGACGGGGATCGGTGGAGTCTCGGTCCACATGCTCTCCCCTCCCCCGGACAGCTCGCTGCGCACGCGTCGGCAGAGTTCACCGACCAGCCGCATCCGCCACGGCGAGGAGGCCGCGGGACCGGCTGCCCGCGCGTCGGCGTACGTGAGAGCTTCCAGCAGGTCCAACGTCTCGGTGTTGTGGACGATCCCGGCCACCAGTTCCACGGTCATGGGGTCTTCCAGGTCCCGCCGGGTGGCGACCTGCGCGAGCATCAGGTGCTGCCGGACCAGCAGTGCGATCGTGTCCGCGTCCGACTCGGAGAAACCGATCCGGCGAGCCACTGCCGCGGCGATCACCGCACCTGTGACGCTGTGATCGCCTTCGACCGCCTTACCGAGGTCGTGCAGCAGTGCGGCCACGAGCAGCAGGTCAGGCCGCCGTACGTCGCGGACCATCTTGGAGGCCTCGACGCAGGTCTCCAGCAGGTGCCGATCGACTGTGAACCGGTGGACGGCCGACTGCGGCGGCCGGAACCGCACGCTGTCCCACTCAGGCAGAATCCGCGAGATGTAGCCGGCCTGGTCCAATGCCTCCCAGACCTCGAGCAGGCCGCTGCCAGCACCGAGCAGAGCGCACAACAGCCGCCGCGCCTCCCCCGGCCAAGGCTCAGGAAGAGCCATAGCGCGGTTGGCGAGGCGCGCACAGACAGCAGGCGACAGGACGAGCTCACGGTCCGCGGCAACAGCAGCGGCGCGCAGACCCAGTACGGCGTCCCGCTCCGGGCGCGCGTCCGGCATCAGTACGACTTCACCCTCGTGCTGCCCCACTCCCTCGTCGAGTGCCAGCAGCAACGGTCCCCCCGTGCGTTGACGACGTCGGGACCGTGGCGGACGGGTCATGAGGCTCTCGATCCGCCGCCATGACACGTCGCACACGTGTGCGAGCGTCCGGCCGGTCGAGTACACGTGCCGCAGGAGCTCGTCCCGGCCGTCCATCCCCAGGCCCGCGGCAACCTCTCCAGCCACGTCAGCCACCAGGCGGTCGGTGGCACGCCCTGCAACCGAGTGCAGCTCGTCCCGGATGTCCAGCAGGTCCAGTCGCGCCCGCTCCACCACCGGATGCGGTACGTCGATCAGCCACGACGCCACCAGGGCACGCAGTACGACGGCGTCCCGCAGACCGCCGTACGCCTCCTTGAGGTCGGGCTCGGCAAGGTGTGCGAGCTCGCCGACGTTCGAGGCGCGGTCCTTGCACGCCTGAGCGAGTCCTGGCAGCCGGTCACGAGCCGTACGGCGCCAGTCCGCCATCAGGACGGACCGCAGCTGCAGGGTGAGGTGAGAGTCCCCCGCGACGTGCCGCGCGTCGAGTAGGCCGAGGGCGACCCTGATGTCGTCGGCAGCCGCCTTCCGGGCTTCCTCGACCGTGCGGACGCTGTGGTCCAACTTGGTCCGGGAGTCCCACAGCGGATACCAGATCTGTGCGGCCAGCTCGTCCACCCGTGGGTACCCCTCGGCGTGCACGAGCATCACGTCGAGGTCGCTGTACGGCGACAGCTCCTCCCGGCCGTAGCCGCCGACCGCGACCAGCGCGACGCCCTCGGTGGGCACACCGAGGGCGTCACAGGCTTTCGAGAGGAGCAGGTACAGCAGCGCGTCGGCCTCTTCGGCACGCCCGCGCCGCTGTTCTGCCCGGTCCACCATCTACAGCGCGTCTCCGTCCAGTTCACCGGTCCGGACCCGGACGATGGTCTCGACCGGGGTCACCCAGACCTTGCCGTCACCGATCTTGCCGGTCTGCGCGGCCTTGACGATGACGTCCACCACGTCCGCGCTGTCGCCGTCCTCGACGACGACCTCGACCCGGACCTTCGGCACCAGGTCGACCTCGTACTCGGCGCCGCGGTAGACCTCGGTGTGGCCCTTCTGCCGGCCGTAGCCGCTCGCCTCGGTCACCGTCATGCCGGTGACGCCGAACGTCTCCAGCGCGGCCCGGACGTCCTCCAGCTTGTGCGGCTTGACCACCGCGGTGATCAGCTTCATGCGTTGGCACCTTCCTTCGAAGCCTCGGTGGTCTCATTGTCGGCCCCTGCCGTGGCCTGCGGCCGGGCGAGGGGGCTGTGGCCGCGCAGACCGGACGCGCCGAGGAAGTCGTACGCCGTCTCCGCGTGCTCGACCTGGTCGACACCGGTGACCTCGTCGTCCTCCTTCAGCCGGAAGCCGATGGTCAGGTCGATGATCTTGCCCAGGGCGAAGGCGACCACGAACGAGTACAGCGCGACGACCACGTTGGCCAGGGCCTGCTTGCCCAGCTGCGAGGCGCCACCGCCGTAGAACAGGCCGTCCACGGCCGACGGCGCGGCCGCCGTACCCAGGAAGCCGATCGCCAGCGAGCCGACCAGACCGCCGACCAGGTGGACGCCGACCACGTCGAGGGAGTCGTCGAAGCCCAGCTTGTACTTCAGCGAGACCGCGAAGGCGCAGATCCCGCCGGCCACGACACCGAGGATGAGCGAGCCGACCGGGGTGAGCGCGCCACAGGCCGGGGTGATCGCGACCAGACCGGCGACCGCACCGGACGCCATGCCCAGCGTGGTGGCCTTGCCGTGCCGGATCCGCTCCACGATCAGCCAGCCGATCACCGCGGCGGCGGTGGCGACCTGGGTGTTCACGAAGGTGACCGCGGCGGTGGTGCCGGCGCTCAGCGCGGAGCCCGCGTTGAAGCCGAACCAGCCGAACCACAGCAGTGCGGCGCCGAGGACGACCAGCGGCAGGCTGTGCGGCCGCATCGGGTCCTTGCGCCAGCCGATCCGCTTGCCGAGCACGATCGCCAGCGCGAGCGCGGCGGCACCGGCGTTCACGTGCACCGCCGTACCACCGGCGAAGTCGATCGCGCCGAGCTTGTCGCCGATCCAGCCGCCGTTGCCGTCGTCGAGGAACCAGACGGAGTGCGCGACCGGGAAGTACACCAGCAGCGTCCAGCCCACGACGAACGCGATCCAGCCACGGAACGTGGCCCGGTCGGCGATGGCACCCGAGATCAGCGCCGGCGTGATGATCGCGAACATCAGCTGGAAGGCGACGAAGGCGAGCGTCGGGATCGTCCCGGTCACCGCCTCGGGGGCGATCAGCCCGGACAGGCCGACTTCGGAGAAGTTGCCGATCACGTGCCCGGTGTCACCACCGAACGTCAGCGAGTAGCCGACCAGCACCCACAACACAGTGACGACGGCGATGGTGATGGCGCTCATCATCATCATGTTCAGCACGCTCTTGACGCGCACCATGCCGCCGTAGAAGAAAGCCAGGCCCGGTGTCATCAGCATCACCAGGGCGGCGCTTACCAAGACCCAGGCGGTATCGCCGGCGTTGATCTCCATCAACGTCATCCCTTCCATCGATCTGGGGGGTGGCCGGCGTCCTCAGTCGGGAGAACTCCACATCGCCGGGGAGCCCGCGCTCAGCCACACCGCACACGGTGTCGGCGCGCCGTTTCAGCCGATCGGTCGATTTGTTTCAAGCATGTGACAAAGCGGGCGTTCAGGTGACATCGACGTGACATCGCCGAAGTTGTGGCACTCTGGCCTGGACCACACGGGTCTGCAGCCGCGCCACTGCACCCGTCCGAGCTGGGGACGCGAAATGGGGACGAACCACGGGGTGAGGCCGCGCCGCGGCAGGCCACGGGACCCGGACGCGGAGCCGAGGATCCGCCGGTACACCGTGCAGCTGCTGCTGGAGCGAGGATTCGACGGAATGACGGTGGACGACGTCGCCGAGGCCGCCGGGGTCGGCAAGGCGACGATCTACCGGCGCTGGGCGAGCAAGGAGCAACTGGCCAACGACGCGCTGGCCGACCTGTTCGACATCGAGATCCCCGATGCCGACACCGGGTCGATCGAGGGCGACCTGCGCCAGGTCTACACCGATGCCCTGGCGTTCGTGAACAGCAAGGAGGGGCTGGCTCTGGTCCGGCTGGCGGTGTCGGAGGCGAACCGGGACGAGCGGTCCGCCGCGATCTACCGCGAGTTCCTGAACCGGCGGATCCAGCTGACCCAGGCCGCGCTGGACCGGGCCCGGGCCCGCGGCGAACCGATCCGGAGCAACGTGGACCCGGTGCTGATGGTGCACTGGCTGGCCGGCGTGTTCGTGATCCGCGCACTGACCGGCGAGCCGATGCCGACGCCGGAGGACGGGGACCGCCTGCTGCAGTTCACCATGCGCTGCATCATCGACGACGGCTCAGGGCCGAAGCCCCGGACCGAAGGCGACGCCGTCGACGTCTAGCTCGGTGACGCGCTGCACCTTGCCGCTCCGGACGTCCCAGGCGAGGATCCAGCCCTGGACCTGGATCAGCGGCTTGTAGTCGTCGTACCAGCCCAGTACGGCGCAGCAGCCCGGCTCCCGGACGTGGGCGGGGTCGGCCGTGCCCGGTGTCGACGGCTCGGTCTCCGCCAGGACGAGCAGGGCGCTGGGCAGTGCCCGCAGCGTGGAGATCGCGGCCACGACCTGGGGCTGAGACGACTTGGTGGGCACCTGCTGGAGGTCGTCGGCGACAAAGAGCCGGGCCGCCATGGTGTACGTCGAGAACGTCTGGCCGACCCAGGTCCGCACCGGCAGCCGCAACTCGCTGTCCACGGTGTACTGGCCGTTGATCATGTACCGGAGCACTGCTCCGCTGTCGATCCGGTACGGCGCTGTGATCGACGCGGGATTCCTGGACGCCGAGACCGGGGTGACTGGTTGCTCGTCGTAGCGACCCTCCCCCACCAGCACGCGATAGGCGACGTTCGGGCCGCTCACCAGGATGCGTTCGCCGTTCGACAGCCAGGACACGCTGCTGACGTCCTGGGAGGGCAGGGCGACGCGGAAGACCTCCGCGGTCGTCACGTCGACGGTGACCAGCGCTCCAGGCTGTGGGAACGCGACGAACCGCCCGTCCGGCGAGATCGCGCCAGAGCTGAGTGGCGATCCAGTCCGGATCGGCAGCAGTTCCAGGTCGGCACGCGCCCACCTCGAGTCGGCACCGAGCAGGAGGGCGTCGTACCGGCCGCTGTGCTCCTGGAGCACCACAGCGGCCAGGTGGTCGATCGGGCTTTCGGCCAGCGGCTCTGCGTCTTCCGGCGGCCGAAGGCGGTCGCCGAGCGGTGTGTGCAGCCTGTCGAGGAACGGCTCGCTGCCCGCCGGAGGTGCTACCCAGTAGTCGATCCCGGCGATCTGTCCGGCTGCCGGGACGTAATCGCGCGGCTGCGTCGGCGTCGTCGGCGGCGGGACAAGCTCGGAACTCCTGGTCCCGTTCACTCCGACTCCTACCGCAGCCACCACAGCGACGACGAGACCGGCCACCAGTCCGATCACGACGCTACGACGCCGACGGCGCCGGGCAGCGAGTCCGCCGACCCAAGCCGAGTCCGCCAGATCGGGCTCGGGCAGAAGGTCCGACGCCTGGTAGAGCAGTGGCTGGATGTCCTCGCGCCTCATCGCGGTTCTCCCGCGTCACGCCAGTCCCCCGCGCCGAGCGCCGTACGGAACCGGCTGAAGGCGGCCAGGCCGTGTGCGTGCACCGTGGCGTGGGACATGTTGAGTAGGTCGGCCACCTCGAACTCGGTGAGTTCCTCGAGGTGCAGCAGCACGAACACGGCCCGCTGCACGGGCGTCAGCTCGGCCAGTGCGCGCTTGACCGGGTCGTCCTCGTCCGGGAACGCCTTCACCCGGTTCCACCGCACCAGAGCCGGTTGGTAGAGCAGCCGCTGGACGTACGCGTCCGGGTCGTCCACCTTGGTCCAGCACAGGGACAGCCGGGTGAAGGCGTGCAGGAGTGCTTCCTCAGCACGTTCGAGGTCGCCGTACACGAGGTACGCCGTACGGAGCCATCTGCCCTGCCGCGCGTCGACATACGAGGCGAAGTCCGGGTCGACCGATTCCTGCATCCACCCTCCCGCCTCTATTCAACGCCTCAACTACTGCGTGCGGCCACCGCCAGACGGGTCTCTTCGGCGATCAGATCCCCGTTGATACCTCCGGCCGCCATCAGACCGGACGCGGCCGCCGGGACGACCGTCGCCCGCGCGTCGGTCACGTTGCCGGCCACGAAGACACCCGGCACGGCCGTGGTGCCCATCGGGTCGGCCGCGACGACGGTGCCGATCTCCAGACCGCCGGACTCCTGTACGACGATCTCCAAGCCCAGGTCGGCCAGGAAGTCCGCACGGGCGCGCAGGCTGGTCTGGACAGCCAAAGCATCGACCGGGATCACCTTGCCGCCTTCCAACCGCACACCTGTCAGCTTGTCGTTCTCCACCTCCAACTGCTCGACTTTCCCATGCACTACAGCGATTCCACGGGCCGCCAGCTGCTCCCACTGTTCATCCGTCGGCTCCGGCGCCGTGTGCAGGAACAGCGTCACCTTGTCACTCAACTGCCGGAACAGCTGTGCCTGGTGCAGGGCCATCTCGGTGGTCGCCAGGATCCCGATCGCCTGATCGCGGATCTCCCAGCCGTGGCAGTACGGGCAGTGCACCACGTCCCGGCCCCACCGCTCGGCCAGGCCACCGACGTCGGGCAGCACATCGGTCAGCCCGGTGGTCACCAGCAGCCGCCGGCCCTGGTACGTCGTACCGTCGGCAAGCTGGACCGTGAACAGTTCGTCCCGGCGGACGGCGACCACGGTGCCGGTGGCGAACTCACCGCCGTACCCGGCGACCTCCTGGCGGCCTATCGCGTACAGCTCGGCGGGCGGGATCCCGTCGCGGGTCAGGAAGTTGTGCACGCCTTCAGCCGGGGCGTTGCGCGGCGTACCGTCGTCGACGACCAGCACGGACCGGCGCGACCGCACCAGCGCCAGCGCACCACTCAGCCCGGCGGCTCCCCCGCCGATCACGATCACGTCGTAGGTCTTCATCTCTCGGACTCCTCTCTCGGTACTCCCGAGAATCCGTGATGGTTATCGTTTTCGACAACTTTCTTTGCCACAATGGCAAACATGGATTCGTTCGAGGACGTACTGGAGGCGGTCGGCCCGCGGCTGCGCAAGCTGCGAGCCGAGCGGAAGACGACGCTGGCCCAGCTGTCCGAGGCCACCGGGATCTCGGTGAGCACGCTGTCCCGACTGGAGTCCGGGCAGCGCCGGCCGACGCTGGAGCTGCTGCTGCCGCTCGCCCGTGCGCACCAGGTGCAGCTGGACGAACTGGTGGACGCGCCGCCGACGGGCGATCCGCGCATCCACGCCAAGCCGATCAAGCATCACGGCGTGGTACACATCCCGCTGTCGCGGCGGCCCGGTGGACTGCAGGCGTTCAAGCAGATCGTGCCGGAGGGCTGGCCGGGCGGTGAGGTGGAGCAGAAGACGCACGAGGGCTACGACTGGGTCTACGTGCTGTCAGGACGGATCCGGCTGGTGCTCGGCGACAAGGACTTCGTGCTGACCGAGGGCGAGGCGGCGGAGTTCGACACCCGGGTGCCGCACTGGTTCGGCAACCCCGGTCCGGGCCCGGCCGAGATGCTCTGCCTGTACGGACCGCAGGGCGAGCGGATGCATGTCCGCGCCCGCACCCGCTGACCTCACTGCGGCTGTCGCGCAGTGCCGGCGGCTGCAGCGGCCTTGGTGGCCAGGTAGTCCCGCTCCGGCTTGCTCGTCGTACGGCGGGCCGCTTCACGGAAGTGGTGTGCTGCAAGCTCGGCGTCGCCGCGCATCTCGTACAGGTGCCCTCGTACAGCGTCCAAGCGGTAGTGACCGGCCAGCTCCTTGTCCAACGACTCCAGGAGCTTCAGCCCGGCGTCGGGGCCTTGGACCATCGCTGCCGCGATGGCTCGGTTCAGCTTGACCATCGGGTTGCCGGAGAGGTTCTCGAGGAGGCCGTACAGTGCGAGGATCTGCGGCCAGTCGGTGTCTTCCGGCCGGTCCACCTCGTCGTGCAGCGCGGCTATCGCGGCCTGGATCTGGTACTCACCGAGTGGCGGCGTACTGAACGCTTCCACTGCCAGAGCGACGCCTTCGGTGATGTAGTCCTTGTTCCACAGCGTTCGGTCCTGCTCTGCCAGCGGAATCAGCTCTCCCGCTTTACCAGTGCGTGCTGCACGGCGTGCGTCGTTGAGGAGCATCAACGCGAGCAGTCCGGTCACCTGACCGTCGTCAGGAAGCAAGGCGTGCACAGTGCGGGTCAGGCGGATCGCCTCACCGGACAGGTCGCTGCGGTGCAGTTCTGGACCGCTGGTGCTCGTGTAGCCCTCGTTGAACATCAGGTAGAGCACGTGCAAGACGTTCCGCAGCCGCTCCTCGCTGGCGTCCAGTTCGAAGGCCGCACCCTTGAGCCGTTGCTTGGCCCGGCTGATCCGCTGCGCCATCGTGGCCTCGGGCACCAGGTAGGCGCTGGCGATCTCCGCCGTGGTGAGACCGCCGACGGCCCGCAGCGTCAATGCGATCGCGGACGCGGGCGTCAGCGCCGGATGACAGCAGAGGAAGAGCAGGCGCAGCGTGTCGTCCTGCTCCTCGACGTCCTCCGGCGGCACGTCCCGCAGCGCGGCACGCTCCTCGCGGCGTCGCCGCGCCTGCTGCTGCCTCACCTCGTCGATCAGCCGGCGCGACGCCGTCTGGATCAGCCACGCCTTCGGCTTGTCCGGAGTACCGTCCCGCGGCCACGTGGTCGCGGCCGCCAGCAGGGCCTCCTGTACGGCGTCCTCGGCCGCGGCGAAGTCGCCGGACCACCGCACGACCGCGCCGAGGACCTGCGGCGTCAGCTCACGCAGCAGGTCCTCGATGCTCTGGCCGGTCACACGTCGTAGAGGTCGGAGTCCGAGTCCATCACCCGGCGGACCTCGATGGGCTGCTCGGTCGGGACACCACCCGGGCCAGGCACCATGGACAGCTCGGCCGCGATCTCGATCGCCCGCTCCTCGGACTCGACGTCGATCATCTCGTAGCCGGCCAGCACCTCCTTGGACTCGGCGTACGGGCCGTCGGTCAGCACCGGCGCGTTCACGCTGGCCGCACGGACCACCTTCGCGTGCTTGGCCCACGTCAGCGCCTGTGCCTCGACCAGCTCGCCGCTCTCCCGCAGCCGTTCGAGGTGGTCGTTCAGGTACTGCATGTGCGCCTTCATGTCGGGCTCGTCCCACTCCAGCATCGGCGTGTCGACGTTCCCGCCGTCATAGTTCACCAGCAGCAAGAACCTGGTCATCTCATCTCCTCCTCCGGGCCCCATCCTGGGGCCTTCTCACCCGGAGGGCGAGACCGGCGCGCGGTTCTCTACGTTCTGGTGTCAGTGTCTTCTGGTCCGCTCCGGGCTCGCTGTCTCGAGAGGTACGTCGGCCGCGGGGATGACACCGAGCTGAGTGGTCTGGCGCCGCAGCACTGCGTCGTACAACCAGTCGGTGGCCGTGCGGAGGCGGTTACCGGGCATGGAGAGCAGGTGATAGCCCCGGGTCACCGCCTTCGCCGGGAGGCCGGAGAGCGGGATCTGCAGCGGGTTGGCGGCTGCCTGGGTACCGCCGAGGTCGACGACGAACCCGAGGTCGTGGTGCACGTACGGCTGCCGCTCACCCGTCCCGAAGCCGGCCGCGACGTTCTTGGCAGCCCGTTTGCCCTGACGCTCGGCGTGCTGCGCTGTCATCGGTGTGAGCTCGCCTGGCCTGGTCAGGTCCGGCACAGCAGCCGCGTCACCACAGGCGAACACATCGGGGTGGTCCGGCACGTTCAGGTACTCGTCGACGAGCAGACGGCCCTTCTCCGTCTTCAGGCCCAGTCCGTCGACCATGGGATCCGGTCGTACGCCGACGCACCAGATGAGCGAGTGTGTCGGGACGAACGACTTGTCGGTGAGTCGTACGCCGTCGTGCATGGCCTCCTCGACCGATGTGCCCATGAGTACGTCGACACCGCGCTCACGCAGTACCTTGTCCGCCGTACGCGACAACCGCTCGTCCAACTCGGGCAGAACCCGGTCCGCGATGTCCAGGAGCATCCAGCGCATCCGCTGGTGGCGTAGGCGTGGCCGGCGCTTCTTGAGCAGCTCTGTGTAGAGCACACCGTGCGCAGCGACCTCTGTGCCCGTGTAGCCGGCTCCCACGACGACGAAGGTGCAGAGCGCGTTCCGCTCCGCAGGATTGTCGGTGGCGTCGGCCAGCTCGATCTGCTGGGTCAGGTGGTCACGGAGGAAGACGGCCTCGGGAATGCCGCGGAAGCCGTGTGCGTACTCGGTCACGCCGGGAATCGGCAGGAGCTTGTTCACACTGCCGGCGGCGATGATGAGCCGGTCGTACCGGATCTCCTCGCGTCTGTCCCGAGGATCGACGTACTGCACCTTCCTGCGATCGAGGTCGAGCCCGTCCACCTCACCGAGGACCAGGCGTACGTCGGGCAGGGTGTCGGCGATCGACACGGTCAACCGCCGTGGCTCGACGATCCCGGTCGCCACCTCGGGCAGCAACGGCACGTACAGGAAGTAGTCCGTCGGGTTGACCACCACGATGTCGGCCCGCCCACGGGCCAGCCGGCACAGCGTCTTCGCCCCGTTGTAGCCCGCGAAGCCGGCCCCGACGATGACGATCCTCGGTCGATTCATTCCTCCTGGGTACCAGATTCCGCCCAGGCCACACGAGAGCGCAGGCCGAACCCGAGCTCGAGAGCTCAGCCCGGAGCGGACTCAGTCGAGCAGGGCGTCGACGAACTGCTCGGGATCGAACGGCGCCAGGTCGTCCGCCCCCTCGCCGAGACCCACCAGCTTCACCGGGACGCCGAGCTCGCGCTGCACCGCGATCACGATGCCGCCCTTCGCCGTACCGTCGAGCTTGGTCAGCACCAGACCGGTGACGTTGATGACCTCGGCGAACACCCTGGCCTGGGTGAGACCGTTCTGCCCTGTGGTGGCGTCGATGACGAGCAGCACCTCGTCCACCTCGGCCGACTTCTCGATGACCCGCTTCACCTTGCCGAGCTCGTCCATCAGGCCGGTCTTGGTGTGCAGCCGGCCGGCGGTGTCGACGATGACGACGTCCGCCTCCTCCTCGATGCCCTGCTTGACCGAGTCGAACGCGATGCTGGCCGGGTCGCCACCCTCGGGCCCGCGGACGGTCCGCACGCCGACCCGCTCTCCCCAGGTCTGCAGCTGGTCCGCGGCCGCCGCCCGGAACGTGTCCGCCGCACCCAGTACGACGTGCTTGTCCTCGGCAACCAGGACCCGCGCCAACTTGCCGACGGTGGTGGTCTTGCCGGTGCCGTTCACGCCGACCACCATCACCACGGCCGGCTGGCCGTCCTTGCGGGTGACCTTCAGCGACCGGTCCAGCGACGGGTTGACCAGCTCGATCAGCTCCTCGCGGAGGATCTGCCGGGCCTGGTCGCCGCCGACGCCCTCGACCCGCATCCGGGTCCGCAGCCGTTCGACCAGCTCCTGGGTCGGGGTCACGCCGACGTCAGCGGTGATCAGGGTGGTCTCGATGTCCTCCCACGCCTCTTCGTCCAGCTTGTCCCGCGAGAGCAGGGCGAGCAGGCCCTTGCCCAGCGAGCCCTGCGACCGCGCCAGCCGCGCCCGCAGCCGTACCAGCCGGCCCTGGGCCGACTCCGGCTTCTCGATGGTCGAGACCGGCTCCTCGGGGAGCTCGGTGTCCTCCAGCGTCCGGGTCGGCGTGTCCCGCGGCTCTTCCGCATCCTCCCCGACCTTCGGCTCCGCGGTCTCCAGCGGCGCCGGCGGGGTGGACGGCGGCAGTTCGGTCCTGCGACGCCGGGTCACGACCAGTCCGGCCGTACCGGCGACCACGACCACAACAGCCACGATGATGGCGATCAGAACCGAGTCTGCGAGCAGAGGAGTCAACACGGTTCCCCATCTTGACAGACGCCCGGCCCGCTCCCCGCATCCGTCACGTCAGGCGCACCACCTGTCGCGTTACGTGAGGAGGAACCAGTTCGGGCCGATGGGTGAGGAGGACGACGGTACGGCGACCGGCCGCGGCGAAGAGGTCCTCGAGCAACGCCCGGCCGGTCTCCTCGTCCAGGTGCTCGGTCGGCTCGTCGAGCACGAGTACGTCGCGATCGGCGAGGAGCAGCCGGGCGAACGCGAGCCGCTGCCGCTCACCGCCCGACAGGCGCGCACCGTGCTCACCGACCATGGTGTCGAGCCCGTCCGGCAGCTTCTCCACGAAAACCCCGAGCCGAGCCCGGTACAGCGCCTTCCACAGCTGCAGGTCGCTCGCACCCGGTTTCGCGAGCAGGAGGTTCTCCCGGATGCTCGTGTCGAACACGTGACTCTCCTGCGTCAACAGCCCGACCACGGACCGCACCTGGTCGCCCTCGAGTCTTGCCAGGTCAACACCGTCGAGCAGTACCTGACCGGCTCGCGGCTCGAGGAATCGCAGCAGCACCGCCGCCAGGGTGCTCTTGCCCGAGCCACTCGGCCCAGTGATCACCACTCGGCTCCCGGCCGGCATGTCCAGGCTCAAGCCGTCCAGTACGTCGTCGTCGCCGTACCCGACCCGTAGGAGGTTCACCTGCAGGTCGCGGCCGCTCGGCAACGGCTGTGGGGTGGCCGGCTCGGTCACGGGCTCGGGGCTGTCCAGTAGCTCTTGCACGCGTCCAAGTGAGGAGCGCACGCGGATGGCGAGCTGTGCGGCGGCTGGAATGCCTCCAAGTACGTCGGCGAGTGCGAGCGGCGTCAGGACGAGTACTGCGAACACCGCGCCGGTTATGTCCGCCGTACTGCCGAGGACCAGCCCAGCCACGCTTGCACCGCCGACGCACAGCATGAGCAACGCACTGCCGAGTCCCGCGCTCCACGCCGACCGCCGCTCGGCTGCGGCGAGCTTCGCGTCAGTCGCGCTGAAGGACCTGAGTACGTCGTCGACGGCGTTGAACGCGAGCACATCGCCGGCGGTGAGCAGAGTCTCGGTGGCTGCGGCCGCGACCTCGCCGCGAGAGCCTGCGATCTTCCGCTCGGCTCTCGCGGCGGTTTGGGCAGTCAGCCACGGTACGACGGTGCAGGCGATGAGGACCGCCAGTGCTACCGCGGCTCCTGCTGCCGGCAGCAGAAGCGCTAGGAGGGCCACCGTCGCGGTTGCGGTGACTGCGGCGACTGCGACGGGCAGCAGGACTCTCAGCCAGAGGTCGAGGACTGCGTCGACGTCGAGCACGAGTCGCGCCAGCAGGTCACCTTTGCGTCGTGAGCTGAGTCCTCCCGGTGCCAGCTTCTCCAGCCGGCCGGTGATACGTGCCCGGGTCTCACCCAGCACCCGGTACGCCGCGTCGTGCCCTATGAGCCGCTCGACGTACCGGAACACGCCCCGGCCGACGCCGAACGCCCGTACCGCCACGATCGGCACCATCAGGAGCAGCACCGGCGGCTGAGCCGCCGCAGCGGTAATCAACCAAGCCGAGGTAGCCAACAACGCCACCGCCGACCCCGCCGCAGCAACCCCCAACACCAACGCCACCAACAACCGCCCCCACACACCCCCCTCAGGCCGAACCAACCCCCAAACCCCCAACCCACCCACCACCCCACGTACATCGGCCCCGCCAACACCCCCACGTCCGACCAACCCACCCTCGCCCCCGCCCGCGCCCGCCCCACCAACCACGCCCCGTGCCTCCAACCCACCAACCACGCGGCGCGCGTCCAAGCCGCCGGCCGCGCCGCGTGGGGCTGACCCACCGACGGCGCCGTGGGGGGCAGGCCGGCCGACGGCGCCGTGGGGGTCCGGTCCGCCGACCGCGTCGGTGGTTGTTGTGTTCATGCGTTCACCAGTTGTCGGGGGGTTACGAGGACTGTTCGGTCTGCGGCGGCGATGAGGGCGGGGCGGTGGGCGATCATCAGAACTGTCCGGCCGCTGGATCGCAGACCCGCGACGACGGCCGCTTCCGCATCCGCGTCCAGCCCCGCCGTCGGCTCGTCCAGCAGCAGTACCGGGGCGTCCGTGATCAGCGCCCGCGCCAGCGCCACCCGCCGTTGCTGTCCGCCCGAGAGCAACTGCCCCTGCTCCCCCACCGGCTTGTCGAGGTTGAGCTCACCTGCCCCGGCCCGAAGCAGCGCCACCCGTACGTCGTCGTCCGACGCACCCGGGCAGCCCATCCGCACGTTCTCCGCGACCGTGCCCATCCGCAGCCCCGGCCGCTGTGGCACCCACGCGAACTGCCGCCGCCACACCGCCGGGTCGAACTCGTCGGCCGCACTCCCCCCGGCAATCACCACACCGCGCTCCGGCTCGACAAAGCCGAGCAGCACGGCCAGCACGGTCGACTTCCCGGCACCACTCGGCCCGGTGAGTGCCACGACCTCGCCTGGCCTGACGTCGAGATCGAAGCTGTCCAGTGCCGGCTCGTCGCGACCCGGGTACCGCACTGTCACGTCGTACAGGTGGAGCGAGTTCTCCCGGAGGTCCGGTACATCGGTGCGGTCGCCACGCTCGGGTAGCGGCGTCTCCAGCACACGGAACACTTCCTCACTGGCAGCAACGCCGTCGGCGCTGGCGTGGAAGTGCATGCCTACCTGCCGCAGCGGCAGGTAGGCCTCAGGGGCGAGGATCAGCACCATCAACGCCGTCTCGAGGCCGAGCCTGCCTTCGACCAGCCGAAGCCCGACCCCGACCGCGACCAACGCGACCGAGATACTGGCCAGCAGTTCCAGCGCCAGCGACGACAGGAACGCCAGCCGCAGACTGCTCATCGACGCCACCCGGTGCCTGTCGGTCACCCGTCGTACTGCGGACTCCTGAGCCGTGGCCCGACCGAACAGTTTCAGCGTGGGCAGACCGGCAACCACATCCGCGAAGTGGTGTGCCAGAACGGACAAGGCGCGCTGGCGACGCCTGCTGTGTGCTTGGGTCGCCCAGCCGATCAGCGCCATGAAGATCGGGATCAGCGGCAGCGTGACGACTACAGTCCCCGCGGCGATCAGGTCGCCGGTGGCCATCCAGCCGACGACGCCGGCGGGAACTGTTGCTGCCAGCACCAATTGCGGGAGGTAGCGGGCGAAGTACGGGTCCAGGTCGTCGAGACCCTTGGTGAGCAGCGTCGTCAACGCGCTGCTGCGCTCGCCGCTCAGCCAGACCGGTCCCAGCTTCAGCGAGTGCTCCAGCACCTGCCGCCGCAACGTCGACTTGACGGCGGCTGCCGCCCGCTGTGCAACCACCTCCTGTCCCCACACGAGCAGCGCCCGCCCCACCACGACGGCGCCCAGCGCCCAGGCCACACCTGTGATCGGATCACCGTGCAGCACGACACCGGAGATCCCGCGTGCCAGCAGGACGGCTTGCACGATGATCAGCAGCCCGCTGGCGACGCCGATGACCACCGACGCGGCCAGAAAGACCCGAGCAGCACGCGCCCTGCGCAGCAACCGCGGGTCGAGCGGCTTCATGAGACCGCAACCGGCTCGACGGTGACGCGCTTCCGGAACACCCAGTAGGTCCAGCCCTGGTACAGCAGCACCATCGGCGTGAAGATCGCGGCAATGATCGTCAAGATCTTCAACGTGTACGGCGTTGACGCGGCATCAACTGTTGTCAATGTTGATCCGGGATCAAGTGTTGACGGCATCACGGCCGGGAACATCGCCACGAACAGCGAGGTCACTGCCAGCCCGACCGCGAACGTCGTACCGACGAAAGCCCAGCCCTCGCGACGGACCCGGTTCGCGACCAGTCCGCCGGCGAGCGCCAGCACCGCCAAGGCCGCGACGACCACCGACCCGGCGTCCCCGCGGACCGTCTGCGTCCACCAGAGGAACGCGATCACCAGAACGGCAGCGGCGACACCGGCACGGGAAGCCAGCCGGTTGGCGCGGGCGCGGAGGTCATCCGTCGTCCGAAGCGCCAGGAAGATCGCGCCATGGGCGACGAAGACCGCGGTGAAGGCGAGCGCCCCGAGCAGGGCGAACGGGCTCAACAGGTCGCCGAGGCCGCCGACGTACTCGAAAGAATTGTCCAGCGGCACGCCGCGGACCAGGTTCGCGAACGTCAGTCCCCACAGGAACGCGGGCACGACCGACCCGATCGTGATCAACGTGTCCATCCGCCCACGCCAGCTCGAGTCGTCACGCTTCCCGCGGTACTCCAGCGCGACCCCGCGCAGGATCAGCGACACCAGGATCGCGAACAGCGGCAGGTAGAACCCGCTGAACAGCGTCGCGTACCACTCCGGGAACGCGGCGAACGTCGCCCCGCCGGCCACGATCAGCCACACCTCGTTGCCGTCCCAGACCGGCCCGATCGTGGTGATCACCGCCCGCCGCTCGGGCTCGTTGCGGCCGAGCACGCGCAGCAGCATGCCGACGCCGAAGTCGAACCCCTCCAGCACGAAGTACCCGATCCACAGCCCGGCGATGGCGATGAACCAGACCGTCGTGAGTTCCATCTCTCCCCAGCCCTCTCAGTAGGCGAACGACAGCGGCTTCTGCTCGGGCGCGTCGTCGGGCGGATCGTCGTGCCCGGCCGTCCCGTCGGTCCCGGCCAGTCCGCCCCGGATGGTGCGGAACATCAGCTTCACCTCGACCACGGCGAGTACGCCGTACAGCACGGTGAACCCGGCCAGTGACGTGATCACCTCGCCGCTGGTCGTCCCGGGCGACACACCCGATGCCGTCGGCAGCAGTCCGAACACCAGCCAAGGCTGCCGCCCGGTCTCGGTGAAGATCCAGCCGAAGCAGTTCGCCGCCAGCGGCAGCAGCGGCAGCGGGATCGCCAGCCAGACCCACCGGCGGTTCGGCGCCCGGCCCCGGCGGGTCGTCCACAGCAGCCACAGCGCGATCGCCGCGGACGCCATCCCGACCCCGATCATCAGCCGGAAGGTCCAGTAGGTCAGCGGGATGTTCGGTTTGTACGAGCCCGGCCCGTACAGCTGTTCGTACGCCTCCTGCAGCGAGTTGATCCCCTTCACCTCGCCGTCGAAGTGCCCGGTCGACAGGAACGACAGCAGGTACGGCACCTTGATCGAGAAGATCTCCCGCGACCCGTCCAGCGTGCCGACGGTGAACACCGAGAACGACGCCGGCTTCTCCGTCTCGTACAGCGCCTCGGCGGCGGCCATCTTCATCGGCTGCACCTCGGTCATCACCTTGCCCTGCTGGTCCCCGCTGATCGCGACCCCGGCACCGGCCGCGATCACGATCACCGCGCCGAGCTTGAGCGCCGTCCGGAACACGTCGGTGTCGACGTCCGGGCGCCGTACCAGGTGCCAGATCGCCACCCCGGCGACGAACGCGCCGCCGACCATGAAGGCGGCGAAGATCGTGTGCGGGTAGGTGACGAGCACGACCTTGTTGGTCAGCACCGCCCACAGATCGGTCAGCTCGGCCCGGCCGCGTTCGGCGTTGTAGCGGAAGCCGACCGGGTTCTGCATCCAGGAGTTGGCCGCCAGGATGAAGTACGCCGACAGCTGGGTGCCGAGCACCACCATCCAGATGCAGGCCAGGTGGACCAGCTTCGGCAACCGGTCCCAGCCGAACATCCACAACCCGATGAACGTCGACTCGAGGAAGAACGCGAGCAGCCCCTCCAGCGCCAGCGGGGCGCCGAACACGTCACCGACGAACCGCGAGTAGTCGCTCCAGTTCATCCCGAACTGGAACTCCTGGACGATGCCGGTGACGACACCCATCGCGATGTTGATCAGGAACAGCTTCCCGTAGAACTTGGTCAGCCGCAGGTACTTCTCCTTGCCGGTCCGGTACCACGCGGTCTGCAACCCGGCGGTGATCGCGACCAGCGAGATCGTCACCGGGACGAAGAAGAAGTGGTACACGGTGGTGACGGCGAACTGCCATCGCGCCAGATCCAGGGTGTCCACGTGCCGGCCTCTCCATCTACGACGTTACGTAGTAGATGGTAGCGCGGATCTACTACGACGTGTAGTTATACTGGTCACGTGGCGATCGACGAGAAGGCACCGCGTCCGCTGGGCGACCTGGAGCGGCTGGTGATGGAGCAGCTGTGGGCGTCCCCCGGCGCGCTGACCGTCCGCGAGGTGCACGAGCAACTGGCAACCACCCGCGAACTCGCCTACACGACCGTGATGACGGTCCTGGACCGGCTGGCCAAGAAGAAGCTGACCGAGCGGGAGCGCGACGGGAAGGCCTGGCGCTACCGGGCCGCCGCCCCCCGCGAGGAGCTGGCCGCCGATCTGATGCGGGACGCCCTCGACCGCGCGGGCGACCGTCGCGAGGCCCTGGTCCGCTTCGTCGGCCAGGTCAGCGACGAGGAGGCCGCGCTCCTGCGCGAGGCTCTGGCTCGGCTGGAGGAGCGGGACGGGTGATCACCCCGGTCCTGCTCGCCGCACTGGCCCTGGTGCTGACCGGACCGGCACCTGCACTGCTGGCCCGCTCCACCTGGCCCTACCGGATCCCCCGGGCTGCTGTGGCGCTCTGGCAAGCGATAGCCCTCGCGGCCGTCCTGGCAGCACTCGGCGCGGGCGTAGCACTGTCCTACTCCACCGCCGGCCAGCCGGGTGAGCCGCGGTTCGACCCGTCGTCCGGCAGGGACCTCCTCGCCGCTGCCATCCTCGCCTTGACCGCACTGGTCCTGGTGAGGCTCCTGTGGGCCGCGGGACGAGTGGCGGTCGGTACTAGGGCACGCCGGAAGCGGCACCGCGACCTCGTCGACGTACTGGCGACACCGGATGGCCTCATCCCCGGCCTACGGGTCCTGTCCGAGGAGACGCCGCTCGCGTACTGCCTGCCCTCGCTTCGCGGTTCACGGGTCGTCGTCTCGGTCGGAGCCCTCGAGCGACTCGATGAGAGTGAACTACGCGCCGTACTGGCGCATGAGCAAGCGCATCTACGCGCCCGGCATGACCTGGTGCTGGAGGCCTTCACCGCGCTGCACGAAGCCTTCCCGCGCTGGGTGCGCAGTGAGGTCGCCCTGGAGCAGGCACGCACGCTGGTCGAGTTGCTGGCGGACGACGACGCCCGCCGCCGCAACGGCCCTCGCCCACTGGCGCGTGCACTCGTCGCACTGGCCGGCGCACCGGCTCCAGAGGCGGGACTGGCCGCGGCCAAGTCAGCCACCGTGCTGCGTGTCCAGCGGCTGGCTGACCCCGAGCCCCGCTACCCCTTGCTCTCGGCAGGGACGTACGCCGTTGCCGCCGGACTGCTGATCCTGCCGACGTTCACCGTCGCGGCACCGATCGTGAAGGCGATCGTCGACGCGGTCAGCTAGCCATGCCGTAGCGCAGCAGAGCGCCGCCCTGCGACCACGGCCTGGCCTCGATCAGCTCCAGCCCGACCGGTGAACCGCCGCTGGGGAACGCGCTCCTGCCCGCACCCAGCAGCACCGGGCAGATCCGCAGCTGCACCTCGTCGACCAGACCGGCGTGCAGCAGCGAGTGGAACAACGTGATGCTGCCCCACAGGATGATGTCCCTGCCGGCCTCGGCCTTCAGCTCTCGCACCTGGTCGATGTCGCGGAGCACCAGACCGGGTTCGTACGAACCCCACGGCGCGCTGTCGAGGGTCGTCGACACGACCACCAGGCGCAAGGCGTTGAGCTTGGGCGCGAGCACCTCGTCGGCCGACGCCTCCGTCGGCCAGAAGGCCGCGAACAGCCGGTACGTCTCGGCCCCGAGCAGCATGGTGTCGATGCCGTCGAGCAAGGCCAGGTTGTCGGCATCCACGTCGTCGCCGATCGTTTCGAAGAACTCCAGCCCACCATCCGGATCGGCGGCGTACCCGTCGAGTGTCACGTACTCCTGGAAGATCAACCGTCTCATCCAGGCACGGTACCGAACCTTTCCGCTGCGGTGACTACCCGAAATGCTTCCCTTCCCCCCGAGCGACCGCCAGCAGCACGAGCCCCGACAGAACCAGCAGAACAACCATGGTGACAACGAATGTCAGCACATCTCTCCCCGTATCCCCACACCAACCTCACTGCTGGTGCTACGAGCTCATTGTTCCAGAAGTTCCCCGTAGGCTTTGGCCACTTCGTCCACCTGCCAGTCCAACGTGTTCGGAGTCACCACGAGCTCCACCCACGACCAGCCCGGTACGTCGGCCGGCTGCCACGGCTGGCAGATCGCCTCCCGTGTCCGTTCCATCCGCTCGATCGCGGCCCGGTCGATCGCCTCCGCCGCCCGGGGCGCGTAGACGCGGAACGAGTTGGTGTGCGGCGGCTCCGGGAACACCCGGAAGCCCTCGCTCTGCAAGGCCATCGAGAGCTCGACCGCCCGCTCGTACAGGTCGCCCATGAGCGGCAGTACAGTCTTGAGTCCTTCGCGGGCGGACACGGCGTACGGGAACAGCGTGAAGAGGTTGCCGCCCAGCCGCCGCTGCCAACGCCGTACCTCTGTGATCACGTCCTCCGGCCCGGCCAGCGCAGCACCGCTCAGACCGCCCAGCACCTTGTAGAAGGACACGTAGACGCTCGAAGCCAGTGCAGCGATCTCTGCGAGGGTGTGGTCTAGGTACGGCGTGCTCTCCCACAACCGGGCGCCGTCAAGATGCAGTCGTACGCCGCGCTCCGCACACGACTCCGCGAACACGACCAGCTCGTCCCACGTCGGCAGGACGAACCCGGCCTCCCGCAACGGCAGCTCGAGCGTCACCGCGGCCAGCTTCCCCGGGATGGCGGTCAACTCGTCCGGTCGCGGCTGCCGCGGCTCTGACGTCAGCCGCTCGACCCGGAGCCCGTGTACTTCCTCCAGCGCGTTCAGCTCATGGACGAGGAGGTGGGCCAGGCCGTGCACCGCTACCCGGCTGGTGCCTGCGCGGTCGGCGTACACCCGCAGGACGCTCTGCTGGGCCATGATCCCCGTTGGCATGAACACAGCCGCAGGCTTGCCAAGGAGCTCGGCCACCTCCTGCTCCAACGCGGCAACGTCTCCACCGCTGCCGTACACGTCGGGCTTGTCCTCCCCAGCGACCTCAGCGAGTCGCTGCAACCTCTCTGGCACCGGCAGCCTGGGCATGGACAGCCAGCGCTCACAGTTGTCAGCCGCAGCCTGACGGCGGGCCCGAAGGTCGTCGGAGGTAGTAGCCACACCCCCATCCTCTCAGGCGGACCCGCACGTCTCAGAGCGTCGTGGTGACCACGTGCTGCCCCTGGATCGTCCTGATCTCGACTGCCTTGACCTGGTCGATCGGGACCAGCACACCGCCGCCGAAGCGGCTGCCGTCGCGGGCTGCCTTCTCGGACACCACCCAGGTGCCGGCCACCCACTTCTTACCGGCCTTGTCGGTCACGAGCAGCTCACACTCGGCACCGGCCTTCAGACCGGTGATCTGCACCTGAACCCAGCTCCAGCCGGTCCGGGGCTCCACTGTGGTGGCCATCGTCGTACCAGTGGTCGTGTCTGTCGCCGTCACGTGCTTGGATCCGGCCACCGGCTCGTCGTCCTGCTCCACGGTCTGCCGCCCGATCAGCACGCCACCACCGAGCGCACCGGCCACCACGACGACCGCCGCGGCGACCAGGAGCCAGCGTGAGCGCTTCTTGGGCACGGGAGTCGTCGTACGGACCTCACGCAGGGTGCGCTGCAGCAGGAGGTCGCCGTCAGGTGGCGGGCCGTCCAGGAAGGCCTCCGGCGGTACCTCGCCGAGGAATGCCTTCACCTCCTCGAGCTCGGCCAGCTCGGCGCGGCACTCCGCGCAGGTGGTCAGGTGCTGGTCCACCTCGCGGGCCTCGTCGGGCTCCAGCGCGCCCAGGGCGTAGGCGCCGAGCTGTGAGCGGTCATGCTCAGTCATCGGGCCACCTCCCCTTCCTCGCCGGCCAACACAGGCTGTTCGGCCATCACCGCACGCAGAGCTCGGAGGGCGTAATACGATCTCGATTTCACCGTACCGGGCGGAATCCCCAGCTCCTTCGCGGCGTCGGTCACCGACCGGCCGTGGAAATACAGCTGCACCAGCACCTCACGGTGCTCGGCAGAAACCTTGTCCAGCGCGGCCAGCACGACCATGGTGTTCACCACGGACTCGGAGTGGTCACCCTCCACCGGCGGCCGGTCGTCCACGTCCGCAACCTCGGCCGGCCGTACCGCTCGCGCCCTGGCCCGGTCGGTGACGATGTTGCGCGCCACAGTGAGCAGCCACCCGCGCACCGACCCCGTGCCCTGGGTCAGGTCGTCCGCGTGCTTCCACGCCCGTACCAGGGTCTCCTGTACGACGTCCTCCGCGGCTGCCCGGTCTCCGGTGAGCCGGGTCGCATACGCGAGCAGGCTGCGGCCGTGTTCGGCGTACAGGGACCGGACAAGCGCCTCGGCTGCCTCCGGACCCCGGTAGTCACCCACCGACCGCACGATACCGGTCGCGGCAGGTACCCACACGGGGAACAACTCAATAACCGGAGTTGCCATCGCCGGACGGCTGTGTGGTGATCTTCTTGCCGTCCGCTCCCACGACCCACCAGACACCGCCGACCCCCTGGCCCTTGGCCTCGCCGGCCTTGGTGTCCTGGGCGAACAGGTAGATCGGCAGCCCGCCGATCGCCAGCTGCTTGCTGCCGTCGCTGCGGGTCACCGTACCGACCAGGGAGGCGTCGATGCCGTCGAGCTGCGGATCGCCGTCACCGGCCGGCACCACCGGCCACTTCGCCAGGCAGTCGCCCTCGCAGTTCGACTTTCCCGCGGTGTCCTTGTCGAAGACGTACACCGTCCGCCTGTTGCCGTCGACAACGATCTTGCCCAGGCCGGCCACCTCCGCCGTCGCCAGCTTCGTCCCGGCTTTCGCGGCGGTGGGACCGCTCGCCGGTGTGTCGCTCTCGTCACCGCACGCCGTCAGCCCGCCCAGGCCGAGTACCACCACGGCGATCACACTGCCCAGCCGCTTCATGACGATCTCCCCTCGAGATTCCCGCTGTCACCCCCCACACGAGCGGAATCCCGCCCCGGTTCAACCACCAGGGCTATCGTCGTCGGCATGAGCGAAGAGATCCCGGCCGCTGTCCAGCGGGTACTGACCGCGATCGACGAGCAGGACAACGACGCGTTCGTGGCGGCCTTCGCGCCGGACGGGTACGTCGACGACTGGGGCCGCCAGTTCCGCGGTCCGGACCGGATCCGGGCCTGGAGCGAGAACGAGCTGATCGGCAAGCGCGCCACCTTCACCGACACGTCGGTGTCCACCCCGGGCAACCCGCTGACCATCGTCACCCAGGTCGGCGGCGACGGCTACAACGGCCCCTCCCACTTCACCTTCGACGTGCGGAACGACCAGATCGCCTCCATGACGATCACCGCCTGATCACACGCCTGAAAGCACCCCCCGACTCCGGCGGCGGGAGCCGGCAACAGCTGGTGAGGTCAGGCCGATTCGCGTTCGCGGATGCGTTGGGAGATGACGGAGGAGACGCCGTCGCCGCGCATGGTGACGCCGTACAGGGCGTCGGCGACCTCCATGGTGCGTTTCTGGTGGGTGATGACGAGGAGCTGGCTGTTCTCGCGCAGTTCCTCGTAGATCTCCAGCAGCCGGCCGAGGTTGGTGTCGTCCAGGGCCGCCTCGACCTCGTCGAGGATGTAGAACGGCGACGGCCGGGCCTTGAACAGCGCGACCAGGAACGCGACCGCGACCAGCGACCGCTCACCACCGGACAGCAGTGACAGCCGCTTCACCTTCTTGCCCGGCGGGCGCGCCTCGACATCGATGCCGGTGGCAAGCATGTCGTCGGGGTCGGTCAGCACCAGCCGGCCCTCACCGCCGGGGAACAGCCGGCTGAACACGTGCTGGAAGGCGACCTCGACGTCGCGGTAGGCCTCGGTGAAGACCTGCTCGACCCGGTCGTCGACCTCCTTGACGATGTCCATCAGGTCGCGCCGGGACTTCTTCAGGTCGTCGAGCTGCTCGGACAGGAACCGGTGCCGCTCCTCCATCGCCTCGAACTCCTCCAACGCGAGCGGGTTGATCCGCCCGAGCTGGTTCAGCGCCCGCTCGGCCTGCTTGAGCCGCTTCTCCACCTTGGCCCGGTCGAACGGCTCGCCCTCGAGCTCGAGGGTGTCCTCCTGGCCGTCCTTCGGCAGCGGCGGCACCAGCTGGTCCGGGCCGTACTCCGCGACCAGCGCGTCGACCTCGATACCGAGCTCGCCGAGCGCCTTCTCGTACAGCGCCTCGAGCCGCATCTTCTGCTCGGCCCGAGCCAGCGCGTCGCGGTGGACGGTGTTCGTCAGCTGCTCCAGCTCGGAGCTCAGGTTTCGCGTCGCCGACCGGGCCTGCGCCAGCGCCTGCTCCCGGTCCGCCCGCTGCGCCTGGATCGCGGCGCGCTCGGCCGCGGCCAGCTGCAGCGACGACTCCAGCCGGGCCAGCACATGGCCGGCCGCCAGGTGCACGGCCTGCGCCGCCTCCGCCTGCCGCGCGCGCCGTTCAGCCCGTGCGATCGCCCGCGCCCGTGCCTCGCGCTCCTGTCGCGCCGCGCGCTCCAGCGAGTCAGCACGCCCGGACAGTGCCCGTGCCCGCTCCTCGGTGGTCCGCAGCGCCAGCCGCGCCTCCATCTCGGCGGCCCGCGCCGCCTTGGCCGCCTCGGCCAGGCGGTCGCGCTCGGTGGTGTCCGGCTCGTCGCCCTCGTCGTCGAACTGCTCGGCGTCGTTGAGGCGCTCCTCCAGCTCGGCCAGGCCGGACAGGTTCCGGTCGCGCTCCTCCTCGGCCGCCGCGATCGCCTCGGCCATCCGCTGCGCCTCGCCGCGGGACGCCTTGGCCAGCGACCCGAAATGCGCCAACTGCTCGGCCACCGCGGCCATCGCCGCGTCCGACTCGTGCAGCCGGGCCAGCGTGATCTCGACGGACTCCTTCTGCCGCGCACGCTCGTCCTCGAGCGCGGCCAGCTCGAACCGCAGCCGCTCGCTCCGCGCCGTCGCCTCGGTCAGCTTCTCCGCGGCCTCGTCGATCGCGGACTGCACCTCGATCAGGCTGGGCGCCGCGTCCGAGCCGCCGTACGCGAAGTGAGCGCCCAGTACGTCACCGCCACGTGTGGCACAGGTGACGTCGGGCAGGTGACGCACCAGCGACTGAGCAGCCGGTACGTCGTCCACCACGGCGACCTTGCGCAGCAGCCGCCGCAACGCGGGACGCAGGCTCTGCGGGCACTCCACGACGTCAACGGCGTACGACGCTCCGTACGGCAGCTGGGGCCAGGTCGCGTAGTCGTCGGCCGGGGCGTCACCCAAGAGCATCCCGGCACGGCCCAGATCGTGCTGCTTCAGGTGACCGACTGCCGCGAGGGCAGCGTCGGCGTGGGTCACCGCGACGGCGTCAGCGGCCTCACCGAGCGCAGCCGCGATGGCGGTCTCGTAGCCGGGCCGCACGCTCAGGAGCGCGGCCACCGAGCCCATCAGGCCGTTCACCTGCTCGGAGGCGGCCAGCAGGGCGCCGGCGCCGTCCTTGCGGTTGAGACCGAGCTCCAGCGCTTCCTTCCGGGCTGCCAGACCGGTGCGCTCGCGCTCGGCGTCACGCTCCTCGGCACGCAGCTTGGCCAGACGCTCGTCCAGCTCGTCGAGTACGGCCTGGGCCGCCTCGTACTCCTCGTCCAAGCCGCGTTCGCCGGCGTCGAGGCCGGCCACCTGGGTCTCCAGCGCGGTGAAGTCGTGCTGGGCCTTGGCGGCCCGTGCCTCGGCCTCGCGCATGTTGGTGGTGAGCCGGCCGATCTCCGACTCGGCGGCGGCCGCGCGGCTCTTCAGCGCGTTCACCTGACCGGTCAACCGGGCCAGGCCTTCGCGGCGGTCCGCGGCGGCGCGGATCAGCGCGGCGACCCGGCGCTCCTCCTCGGCTTCCTGGGCCTCCACGTGCTGGCGGCGCTCGACGGCCTCGGCGAGCAGCTCGGAGTGTGCCTCGACCTCGGCCTCGATCTGGGCCTCGGTCTCCCGGACCCGGGCCGCCTCCAGCTCGAGCTCCTCCGGGTCACGTCCGGGCCTCGGCTCTTCGGCCTCGTCGTTCAGCGAGCGGATCCGGTCGGCGGCGATCCGCGCCGTGCTTTTGATCTTCTCGCTGAAGCCGGACAGCTGGTACCAGGTGTCCTGGGCCGCCTGCAGGGCCGGCGCATCCTCGCGCAGCGCGTCCTCCAGCTCGGCCTCGAACTCGCGGGCCTCGCGCAGCTTGGCCTCGGTCTCGGCCCGGCGCTGGTTCAGCATGGCCTCGTCCTTGAGCTCTGCCTCCAGCGCGGACTGGGCCTGGACGATGTCGTCGGCGAGCAGCCGGGCCCGGCCGTCGCGGACCTCCGCCTGGATCGTCACCGCCCGGCGCGCCACCTCCGCCTGGCGCCCGAGCGGTTTGAGCTGACGCCGGATCTCGGTGATCAGGTCCCCGAGCCGGTGCAGGTTGCCTTCGGTGGCCTCGAGCTTCCGGAGCGCCTTTTCCTTGCGCTTGCGGTGCTTCAGGACACCGGCCGCCTCCTCGACGAAGCCGCGCCGGCCCTCCGGGGTGGCGCGCAGGATCGAGTCGAGCTGGCCCTGGCCGACGATGACGTGCATCTCACGGCCGATACCGGAGTCGCTGAGCAGTTCCTGGACGTCGAGCAGCCGGCAGTTCTGGCCGTTGATCTGGTAGTCGGACCCGCCGTTGCGGAACATGGTCCGCGAGATCGTCACCTCGGCGTACTCGATCGGCAGCGCGCCGTCGGTGTTGTCGATGGTCAGCACCACCTCGGCCCGGCCCAGCGGGGCCCGGCCGGAGGTGCCGGCGAAGATGACGTCCTCCATCTTGCCGCCGCGCAGCGACTTGGCACCCTGCTCGCCCATCACCCAGGCGAGGGCGTCGACGACGTTGGACTTGCCGGAGCCGTTCGGGCCGACGATGCAGGTGATGCCCGGTTCGAAGTTCATCGTCGTGGCCGACGCGAACGACTTGAAGCCTCGGAGCGTCATGCTCTTCAGGTACAAAGCGAAGCTCTCCAACCCGTGAAAGGACAGACGATACCGAAGGAACCGTCGTAACTGCTCGTGACGCTGCCGCTACCCGGGGGAAGTAGTTCCGCTTCGCAGTTTACAAACTCGACGACGCGAACCGGTGGAGGCCGACCGATCACAATGGGCAAAAAAGGCGGCGGAGGCCCGGACGGGGGCCACCGCCGTGGTTGGTGCGGACGGTAGAGATGAACTCTGTGTCTGCGGCTCGGGTCCTCAGACCGAAGCAGGGGCGCGCAGCGCCTCGTCGACGGTGAGCAGCCGGCCCTCGTGGACCTGTGCGACGAGGTGGTCGTTCTCTGCCTGCAGACGCATCACGTGCGCCTCCAGATCGGCGACACGCCGGTTGAGCAGACGAACCTGCTCGAGCATGCGCGGGTCAGTGCCTCCAAGGTGCCCTAGAAGAGCCTTGGCCATTGTGCTGTCCTCCGGAAGGGTTCTGGCCTGTGAGCGCTCCTGGTCCCCGGAGCGCCTGAACAAACAATGTGTGCCGTCTTTCAGGGTGACACCGGCGGGCCCAGTGGTCAACCTGGGTCCTCACTCTTTAACGATACCTCTCTCACCACCGGACGTGGCGAGGGACCGGCTGACATCTCGGACACCGGTACGACGAACGGTTCATGAACGGCTCGCGACGGATCGGCCGGCCGTCCCGCGGGCACGGCGAACCCTCTTGTCCATAGACGTTCAGGCCCCGTTCGAAGTACCCGGACTCCCCGTTCACGTTGACGTACAAGGCGTCGAAACTGGTGCCGCCGACGTCCAGCGCCTCGGCCATCACCTCGTGCGCGTGCCGCAGAATCTCCCTTGCCTGCAAGGGTTTCAGCGTCTCGGTCGCCCGGGCGTAGTGCAGCTTGGCCCGCCACAACGCTTCGTCGGCGTAGATGTTGCCGATCCCGCTGACCACGGTCTGGTCCAGCAGAGCGCGTTTCAGACCGGTCCTGCGGCGCCGTACGGCGGCCACCACGGCGTCCGGATCGAACAGAGGATCGAACGGGTCGCGGGCGATGTGAGCGATCTCCGCCGGCAGCCCCGCACCGCCCTCGGAGTAGGACAGACCACCGAACATCCGCTGGTCCACAAACCGGACCTCTCCGCCGTCGTCGGCGAACCGGAACCGGACCCGCAGATGCGGCTCGTCCGGGGCGCCGACCGGCTGGACCCGGAACTGCCCGCTCATGCCGAGATGGGTCAGCACCGCGTCGCCGGACTCCAGCGGCAGCCAGAGGTACTTCCCGCGCCGGGCCGGTTCGGCGAACACCTGGCCCTTGAGCCGGGCCACGAAGTCGTCCGGCCCGGCGGCGTGCCGCCGTACCGGGCGGGGATGCAGGACCTCGACGGCGTCGATCGTCCGCCCGGTGGTGAACTGCGCCAGCCCGCGGCGTACGACCTCGACCTCCGGAAGCTCGGGCACCTCAGGACTGCGAGGGGTCCGTGCTGTCGGGATGTGCGGCGCGCAGCGCCTTCCAGGCGGTCTCCGCGGCCTGCTGCTCGGCTTCCTTCTTGCTCCGCCCGATGCCGTGGCCGTAGGTGTCCGCGCCGATCCGGACCCGCGCCTCGAAGGTCTTGGCGTGGTCCGGGCCGGACTCGGCGATCACGTACTCGGGCACCCCGACGCCGAGCTGGGCGACCAGCTCCTGCAGCGAGGTCTTCCAGTCCAGGCCGGCGCCGAGCCGGGCCGAGGACTCCATCAGGTCGTCGAACAGTTTGTGCACGACCTGGCCCGCGGTCTCGAAACCGCGGTCCAGGTAGACGGCACCGATCAGCGCCTCCACGCAGTCGGCCAGGATGGACGACTTGTCCCGCCCGCCGGTCGCTTCCTCGCCCCGGCCGAGCCGCAGGTACTTGCCCAGCTTGAGCTCCCGCGCGACCCCGGCCAGCGCGCGCATGTTGACCACGGCGGCGCGTAACTTGGCCAGCCGGCCCTCGGACAGGTCCGGGTGGTTGCGGAACAGCGACTCCGTGACGATGACGCCGAGCACGGAGTCCCCGAGGAACTCCAGTCGCTCGTTCGTCGGCAACCCGCCGTTCTCGTACGCGTACGAGCGGTGGGTGAAGGCGTGCTCCAGTAGTTCGTCAGCCAGCGATACGCCGAGCCGCTGGTTCAGCTCGGCGTAGAGCCCCGTTTCGTTGACCGAATTCACTGACTGGTGCCGTTTAGCTCTCGACGACCTGGCGACGCTCGCCCTTGGCGCCGTACTGGCCGCAGGTGGGGCAAACGGTGTGCTGCAGGTGCTTCGCGCGGCAGGCGGGGTTCACGCAGGTGACCAGCGACGGGGCAGTGGTCTTCCACTGGGCCCGGCGGCTGCGGGTGTTGCTGCGCGACATCTTCCGCTTCGGAACGGCCACGGTTATGACTCCTCGGTTCGGCCGGGGGCTGGTGGACCCGGCCGGCTGGCTGACGTGTTTTCGGTATCTAGTTGTCGTGCGGTCGTTCGTCCTGCTTCAGCAGGCCGCCGAGTGCGGCCCAGCGCGGGTCGGTCCGCTCCTGGTGCTGATGGCCGGGCTCGTCCGCCAGGCGTACCCCGCAGTCGGGGCACAGACCCGGACAGTCGTCCGTACACAGCGGCTGGAACGGCAGCGCGAGCACCACCTGGTCCCTCAGCACCGGCTCGAGGTCGATCAGATCGCCCTCCATCCGGCTGGCCTCGTCCGGTTCGGCATCGCTTTCCGGGTAGACGTACAGCTCCTGGACGTCAGCGAGGAACTCGTCCTCGATGTCGACCAGGCACCGTGCGCACTCCCCGGCCAGACGGCCGCGGGCCGTACCGGTGACGAGGACCCCTTCGACGACCGACTCCAGCCGTAGATCGAACTGGATCGGCTCGCCCTCGGGGACGCCGATCACGCCGATACCGAGATCCGCCGGCGCCGGTGCCGTGAAGGTGACTTCGCGCTGGGACCCGGCGCGGCGTGTCAGCTCGTGCGTATCGATCACGAGTGGGGACCGCGGGTCCAAGACGCTCAGGACATCCCTTTCAGGCGTGGGCAGGCAGGAACTCGGTCTCGTCGAGACCGGTGGTCAAGACTACCAACTCCGCGGCCTGACGCCCAATTCGGGGCGATCCTAGAGCACCTTCTGTAACCGTGCGTGAACGGACGGCGGCACGAAGGAAGCGACGTCGCCGCCCAGTTTCGCGATCTCCTTGACCCAGCTGGAGGAGATGAACGCGTTCTCGGACCGGGTCGGCAGGAACATCGTGTCCACCCCGGTCATCGCGTGGTTGAGCTGGGCCATCTGCAGTTCGTAGTCGTAGTCCGCGGCCGAGCGCAGCCCCTTGACGATGACGCCGGCGCCCTCGGCCCGGCAGTAGTCGACCAGCAGGCCCTCGAAGGTGCCGATCCGGACGTTCGGGTACGGCGCGGCGATCTCGGTCAGCATCTCGATCCGCTCGGCCACGTCGAACAGCCGCTGCTTGGACTGGTTCACCCCGGCCGCGACGATCACCTCGTCGAAGGCGGCCGACGCCCGCGCGATGATGTCGAGGTGCCCGTTCGTGGGCGGATCGAAGGTGCCGGGAAAGACGGCCTTACTCATTCCGCCACCCCGCCGGCCATGCCGTGCTCATGGCGGTGACCGTACCAAAGCCGGGCCTCGCCGTACTTGCGCTCCCGCAGCGCAGCGAACCCGTCCGGCCACTCCCACGGCTCCCGCTTCCCCCGCTCGACCACCACGACCGCGTCGCCTGCCAGCCATCCATTGGCGGCCAGCGCGACCAGGATCTCCTGCAGCTCGGCGGTCTCCAGCTTGTACGGCGGGTCCGCGTACACCAGGTCGAAGACCGCCGGGCTCGCGCCGGTGACCAGCTTCTCCACCGGCCGGGTGAGCAAGGTCGCACCCGGCAGCCCGACCGTCCGGACGTTCGCAGCGATCACGTCGGCGGCCCGCCGATCCGACTCGACCAGCACGACCCGCGCGGCGCCCCGGGACAGCGCCTCGAGCCCGATCGCCCCGGACCCGGCGTACAGGTCCAGCACGGCGAGCCCGTCGAAGCTGCCGAACTCCGACTCCAGGGACGAGAACAGCGCCTCCCGGACCCGGTCCGCGGTCGGCCTGGTCCCGGTCCCCGGCGGTACGGCGATCCGCCGCCCACCGGCCGCTCCCCCGACGATCCTGGTCACGGGACCTCCCGGTGATCGAATACCGTCACGTCTTCTCCAGGTATTCCGTGGTCTCGGACTCCAGAGCGGTCCGCACGAACGACCGCAGCGCCGGGTACTCGGCCAGGTCCGGGTCGACGGAGACGATCGAGTTCGCCACGTGCCGCGCAGCGAAGATGACGTCCTCGTCCCGCAGCACGCTGAGCAGCTTGAGGCTGCTTCGCTTGCCCGACTGCGCCACGCCCAGCACGTCACCCTCGCGCCGCGTCTCCAGGTCGATCCGGGACAGCTCGAACCCGTCCGTGGTCGACGCGACCGCGTCCAGCCGCGCGTACGACTTGGACCCCGGCCACAGATCCGTGACCAGCAGGCACAACCCGGGCACCTTGCCCCGGCCGACCCGTCCGCGCAACTGGTGCAACTGGGAGATGCCGAACCGGTCGGCGTCCATGATCACCATCGTCGACGCGTTCGGTACGTCGACGCCGACCTCGATGACCGTGGTCGCGATCAGCACGTCGACCTCGCCGGCCGCGAACCGCGACATGACCGCGTCCTTCTCCTCGGCCGGCAGCCGGCCGTGCAGGACCTCGACCCGCAGGTCGTGCAGGATCTCGGCCAGCGCCTCGGACACCTGCATCACCGAGATCGGCGGCCGGGCCTGCTTCTGTGCCCGATCCTGGGCAGCGTTCGCAGCTTCCTCGGGCTCGCCGCCGACGAACTCGCCCTCCTCGTCGGCGGCGTTCTTGACCTCGTCGCCGATCCGCGGACAGACGACGTACGCCTGGTGCCCCTTGCCGACCTCCTCCCGGACCCGCTGCCAGGCCCGCTGCAGCCAGTCCGGCTTCTCCTTGGCCGGGACCACGGACGACTGGATCGGTGAGCGTCCGGCGGGCAACTCGGTGAGCGTCGACACCGCCAGGTCGCCGAACACGGTCATCGCCACGGTCCGCGGGATCGGGGTCGCGGTCATCACCAGCACGTGGGGGGTGTTCTCCCCCGACTTCTGGCTCAGCGCGGCCCGCTGTTCGACCCCGAACCGGTGCTGCTCGTCGACGACCACGAGTCCGAGGTCCGCGAACTGCACCTTGTCCTCGAGCAGCGCGTGCGTGCCGACCACGATCCCGGCAGCCCCGCCGGCCGCGTCGAGCATCGCCGTACGGCGGGCTGCCGCCCCGAGCGACCCGGTGAGCAGGCCGACCCGCGTCGCCCGCTCGGCGCCGCCCAGCATGCCCGCCTCGGCCAGGTCGCCGAGCATCTTGGTGAGCGTCTTGTGGTGCTGGGTCGCGAGCACCTCGGTCGGAGCCAGCAGGACGGCCTGGCCCCCGGCGTCCACGACCGACAGCATCGCCCGCAGCGCGACCACGGTCTTGCCGGAGCCGACCTCGCCCTGGAGCAACCGGTGCATGGGATGCGGGCGGGCCAGGTCGGCGAAGATCTCCTCGCACACCTCCGCCTGGCCCTCGGTGAGCTTGAACGGCAGCCGCCGGTCGAACTCGTCCAGCAGACCGCCCTCGGTCCGCGGCCGCGGCACCGCCTTGAGCGCGTCGGTGACGGCGCGGCGCTGGGCGAGGATCGTCTGCATCACCAGCGCTTCCTCGAACCGGAACCGGTGCTGTGCGTCGCGGATGTCCTTCTCGGTGTCCGGCAGGTGCACCTTCCGCAGGGCCTCCGGCAGCCCGAGGAGCCTCTCCTGGCGCAGGATCAGCTCGGGGATCGGGTCGTCCAGGTTCTCGTCCAGGCTGTCCAGGACGATCTTGATGCTCCGCTCGATCGTTGCGGTGGGCAACTTGGCGCTGGCGGGGTAGAGCGGCCGGAACGGCCTGGCCCGGCGTTCGATCTCGGCCTCGGACAGGTCGTCGGTGTCGAGGATCTCGGTGCCGGGGCTCTTCAGCTGCATGGTGTCGCGGAACATCGTCACCTCGCCCCAGAACAGGGCGGCGGTGCCCGGCTGCAGCTTGGTCGCCAGCCAGGGCTGGTTGAAGAAGGCCAGCTCCAGGTCGCGCCGGCCGTCGGTGACGACCACCTTGGTCAGGGTCCGGCGCCGGGCCCACTTCTGGACGTCGGTGAGCGGGATCTCGGCCTTGGTGTCCAGCGACCGGACGGTGACCTTCTTGACCCGGCCGTTCACGGTGGCCTGGTCGCCGACCTCGAGCTCGTCGAACGGCGTCAGCTCACCCTTCTTCAGGTAGCGGCGCGGGTAGTGGCGCAGCAGTTCGCCGACGGTCTCGATCCCGAGCACGTCCGAGAAGGTCTTGGCCGTCCGGGCACCGAGGAAGTCGCGGAGCTTGCGGTCCAGATCAGTCTTCATTCGACCCCGATCAGCAGCGGGTACCTGTCCTGTCCTCCGTCGTACACCACGACATCGACATCTTTGCGATTCCGCCGTACGTGCCGCTCGACCGCCTGGACCAGACCGGGGTCCGCGTCCCGCCCGGTGACGATCGTGAGCAGCTCGCCACCGCCGCCGAGCAGCCGGTCGACGACACCGATGGCAGCGGCCTCGAGGTCCTCGGTGATCAGCGCGAAGTCGCCGTCCACCACGCCCAGCGCGTCGCCGACGCGGCACCTCCCGGCCATCGTCCAGGCGTCCTTGACCGCGATCGTCACCGCGCCGTGGCGGGTCTGACCGGCGGCGGCGGACAGGTGAACGACGTCGTCGTCGAAGCTGCGTTCGGGATCGTGGACGGCGATCGCGGCCAGCCCCTGGACCTGTGCGCGGGTCGGGATCACCGCGACCCGGATGCCGTCCTGGCGGGCCGCGGTCGCGGCGGCCTCGGCGACCGCGATCGAGTCCTTGTCGTTCGGCAGCAGCACGATCTCGGGCGCCTTCGACTTCTCGATCGCCTCGAGCAGCTCACCGGTGGAGCACCGCCTTCCGGGACCGCCGCGGATCACCTGCGCCCCAGCCTGGGTGAACAGGTCCGCCAGGCCGTCGCCGGCGACGACCGCGATCACCGCGCGGCCCGGGACCGGCTCGTGGTGGTGGGCGACATCGTCGAAGTGGGTGACCCGGATCCGGTGCGGTCGGCCGATGTCGATGCCCTGCTCGATCGCCGCGCCCACGTCGTCGGTGTGGACGTGCACGTTCCACAGCCCGTCGCCGCCGACGACCACGACCGAGTCGCCCAGTCCGGCCAGGGTCTGCCGGAAGTCGCCGATCTTGTCGTCCGGCGCGTCCAGCAGGTACATCACCTCGTACGCCGGTCCCTCCTGACTCTCGGCGCTCTCCCCCTGCGGCTGCACCCGGGCCGGTACGTCGACCCGCACGTGCCGACCGGTCAGCACCGACTCCATCGCGCCGAGGATGACGACCAGGCCCGCTCCCCCGGCGTCCACGACGCCCGCACGCCGCAGTACCTCCAGTTGCTCGGTCGTCTTGGTGAGCGCCTGCCGCGCGGAGGCGACCGCGGCCAGGCAGACGTCGGCCAGGCTCTTCCCGTCGTTCGCGGCCGTCATCGCCCCGGTGGCGGCGGCTCGGGCGACGGTCAGCATGGTGCCCTCGACAGGCTGTGCGACCGCGCCGTACGCGGCGTCGGCGGCGTACCGGAGCGCGTCCGCGAAGGCGACCGGCTCGCTCATCCTGGGATCGGCCAGTACGGCGGCGGCCTCGGCGTCCTGGTGACGCGGGAGGTTCTCGGCGAGGCGGAGACCGCAGGCGCGGACGAGTTGGGACGTGATGACGCCGGAGTTGCCGCGGGCGCCGAGCAGGGCGCCGCGGCCGAACGCCTGGACCGCCTCGGCGAAGGTCAGGTCACCGTCGGGCAAAGCGTCGCAGGCGGCCTCCCAGGTCAGGTAGAGGTTCGTCCCGGTGTCGCCGTCGGGCACCGGGTACACGTTCAGCTCGTCGATCTCGGTCCGCGCCCGGCCGAGCTCGGCCAGTGCGGTCCGAGCCCACGCCCGCAACACCTCGACGGTCAGTTCCTCCACGCCCGGAAGGCTAACCCGTCCGCATAACATGTGCTGTGCTCTCCCCGATCCTGTTCTCGGTCGCTGCCGACAGTTATGAGTGGGCGGCGCGGGAGATCCGCGGCGAGTTCGGCCGGGAGGTTCGGATCGAGCGGGTCAGCGGCGACCTCGGGCGTGTCGCCGGGCCGTCGGTCGAGGAGCTTGCCGCGGCGTGCGGCGCCGGGCGGATCGTCTTCGTCCGGCACCTGACCAGGGAGATCGCGAGCTTCGAGGAGCTGCCGCCCGACTACGAGCTCGCCGACGTGGTGCTCGGTGAGCTGCCTGAGTACCCGAAGGCGCTCGCGGTCCAGGCCTGGACCGACGGAGCCGGCACCGGCGGCTCGTACTACCACCGGATCCAGCAGGCCCTCACCGAGCGTGGAGTGACCGTGACGCGGTCCGGCCAGGACGTCGTCGTCTCGTGCTTCGCCGGCCGCCGCGCTGTCCTCCTCGGCCTCAACAGGCGCGAATACAGCCTGTCGGACTGGCCGGGTGGGCGGATGCGGTTGGCTCGCTCGGACGATCGGGTGTCGCGGTCCGAGTTCAAGCTGGAGGAGGCGATCGCGACCTTCGGGCTGGAGTTGCCGGCCGGCGGGAAGGCGCTGGACCTGGGCGCCTCTCCGGGCGGATGGACGCGGATCCTGCGCCTGCACGGTCAGGAGGTCTGGTCGGTGGATCCCGGTGCCCTGGACGCCCGGTTGCGCGGCGACCGGAGGATTCACCACGCGGCGACGACGGCGGGGCGGTTCTTCGCCGAGAACCGGGTCCGGTTCGACGTGGTGGTGAACGACATGCGGATGGACCAGGTGATGAGCGCCCGGATGATGGTCGACGCGGCGTCACACCTGCGCCGCGGCGGGCTGGCGGTCGTCACGTTGAAGGGCGGCGGGAGGAACCCGCTCGACGGGGCGCGGCGTGGGATGGACGTGCTGCGGCAGGAGTACGCCGTACTGCACGCCCGGCAACTGCATCACAACCGCAACGAGATCACCGTGGTCGCCCGAAAGCTCTGACTCGAAGCCCCGAGTCGAAGCTCCGAGCCGAAGCTCCGAGTCGGCATTGTGGTCGGAACTGTGAGCAGACGCGAAGAGGCGCCCGGGGGGATCCCGGGCGCCTGTTCAGCGCACTATTGGCCCTACACGGAGGAAAGCTCGAGGTCAGCCGACGACGCGCTGGACCTTGCCGGCCTTGATGCAGGACGTGCAGACCTTCAGGCGGGTCGGGGTGCCCTTGATGAGCGCCCGGACCGGCTGGATGTTGGGGTTGAACCGCCGCGGCGTGCGAGCCTTGACCCGGCGGATCATCGCGCCCTTACCCAGGCGGGCAACGTTGTTGCCGAACGTCGGCTGCTTGCCGCAGACATCGCACTTCTTAGACATGATTCTCCGTGTTCAGGGTCGTGACACCGACAGACCATGTTACATGGGCGCCACCGCACGACCAATTCGGGTGAGTCCTGGTTTCAGGCTCGGCCCGGGCTCGGTTCAGGCTGTGAGCCAGGCCACTTCCTCGGGGGTGAGCTCGACCGACAGGCCGGGCATCGAGGTCCGCGTCTCGCTGATGTGGCGCGGGCCGATCAGCGGGAACACCGGGTACGGCTGGTGCAGCAGCCAGGCCAGTGCGATCGCGGTCGGTTCGACCCCCTTGGCAGCGGCGAGTTCGCGGGCCCGGTCGAGGCGGCGGAAGTTCTCGTCGGAGTAGAAGCAGCGGACCAGTTCCTCGTCCGAGCGGTCCTCCGGCTTGGCGCGCCCGGTGAAGAACCCGCGGGCCTGGCTCGACCACGGGAACAGTGCGACCTGGCGTTCCCGCAACCACGCCTGCGACTCGTCGTCGGCGACGTGCCGGCAGCCCTTCCACGGTACGTCGTACGCCCGGGCGAGGCTGAGGTGGTTGCTCAGCAGCGTGAACGGCTGTTTGCCGTTCGCCTCGGCGTACGCGTTGGCCTCGTCGAAGCGGCTGGTCGACCAGTTGGAGCCGCCGTACGCCTTGATCCGGCCGGCCTTGAAGTGCTCGTCCAGGACGTCGACGAACTCGCCGACCGGGATGTCCTCGTTGTCGCGGTGCATCAGGTAGAGGTCGACGTGGTCGGTCTGGAGCCGCTCGAGGCTCTCGTGCAGCTGCCGGGTGATCGACTCGGGGTCGCAGTGCGGGGTGTGCGCTCCCTTGCCGATGACAACGACCTCGTCGCGGTTGCCGCGCGACTTCATCCACTGCCCGAGCAGCTTCTCGCCGCGGCCGCCGCCGTAGATGTAGGCGGTGTCGAACGTCGTACCGCCGCGCTCGACGAAATCGTCGAAGATCGCCGCCGCGTGCGTCAGCGTCTCCTGGTTGTCCACGCCCATGACGAGCCTGGACACGTCCTTGTCCAGCCCCGGGACGCGGCCGTACTTCATCGGTGCGTTCGCTTTGCGTGCCAGCGGCCGGCCGGTCGCGGTCGGGATGATCGCGTCGTCGCGCTCACCGGCGTACTGCTGCCCGATCGCCTTGCGCCAGGCGTCCTGGACGGTCAGGTTGCCGAGCGTGTCGGCCCAGCTCATCTCGGGCGCCTGCCGCTGCTCGATCGCGGCCGCCACCGCGTCGGCCTCGGCGGCATAGATGAGGGCGGGTTCGGCGGCGATGTCGCGCGGCTCCTCCCCCACCTTGTGCAGGGTGACGTGGGTCGGCTTCCCGTCGCCGCCGAACCACGGGTCCTCGACGACGAGGTAGCCCTCGCTGCCGAGGATGCGGACCTGGTTGTCGTCGCTGAGCCGTACGCCGGTGCTGACCTGGGCGGTGACGCCGCCGTCGAAGAACAGCGTGGCGACCGACCATTCGTCGGCACCGGTCTCGCCGACGTGACCGACGGCGGTCACCGCGGCCGGGTCGGCGAACGGCTGCCCGGTCGCGGCGCCGGCGATCAGCCGTGCCATCGACACCGGGTAGCCGCCGACGTCGAGGATGCCGCCGCCGGCCAGCTCGTCGGCGAAGATCCGGCTCTCCGGCCGGAACGACGAGTTGAACGCGAACGAGGCCTGGATCTGGTGCACGGCGCCGAGCTCGCCGTCGCGGACCAGCTGGGCGATCAGCTTGGTCTGCGGCAGGCAGCGGTACATGTACGCCTCCATCAGGAAGACGTCGTTGGCGACCGCGGCCTCGATCATCACCTCGGCCCAGGCCCGGTTGATCGCGAGTGGTTTCTCGCACAGCACGTGTTTGCCGGCCTCGGCGGTCTTGATCGCCCACTCGACGTGCATCGGGTGCGGGGTGGCGATATACACCGCGTCCACGCTGTCGTCGGCGAGCAGGTCGTCGTACGACCCGTACCGGTTGGCGATGTCCCACTTGTCGGCGAAGGCTCCTGCCGAGTCGATCGACCGGCTGCCGACGGCGACGACCTCACCGGTCGCCGACGCCGGCACCTGGCTGGCGAACCGGGACGCGATGTTCCCGGTGCCGATGATTCCCCAGCGGACTTTGGTTTCAGGCGCAGTCAAGGGTGTCCCGTTCGATTGTCGGTATGGGTCAGAACTTCATGGCGCCGGCGGCGATGTCGGCGATGAAGTGGCGTCCGCCGATGATGAAGACGCCGATCAGCGGGATGACACTCATCAAAGCACCCGCCATCACCATCGAGTAGTCGGTGCCGTAGATGCCGTTCAGTTGTTGCAGGGCGACCTGGAGCGGGAGCCGGTTCGGGTCCGTCATCACGATCAACGGCCAGAGGTAGTCGTTCCAGACGTTGATGAAGGTGAAGATACCCAGGAAGGCCAAGCCGGGGCGGAGCACCGGCAGACCGACGGTGAGGTACTGGCGGAAGAACCCGGCGCCGTCCACCTTGGCGGCGGAGATGAGTTCGTCGGGGATGGCGCCGCGGGCGTACTGGCGCATCCAGAAGATGCCGAACGCGTTGGCCGCGCCGGGGATGATGAGCGCCTTCAGCGACCCGATCCAGCCGAGTTCGGCCAGCGTCACGAACTGCGGCACCAGGGACAGCTGGGCCGGGATCATGAACGTTGCCAGCAGCAACCCGAAGAGCCAGTCCCGGCCGGGGAACTCGTACTTCGCGAACGCGAAGGCGGCCAGCGAGTCGAAGAACAGCACCAGCACGGTGACGGCGAGCGAGACGATCAGGGTGATCAGCATCGAGCCGAAGAAGTCGATGTTGTCGAGCACCTTGCCCATGTTCTCGAACAGGTGCGAGCCGATCACGAGTTTGGGCGGGTAGCTGAAGATGTCGGAGGTGGTGTTGGAGGCCATCACCACCATCCAGTAGAACGGGAAGATCGACACCACCACGCCGAACATCAGCACGACGTGGCTGATCACGTTACGGGCCCGGTCAGCGTGCATCGGCGGTCTCCTTTGCGGCGCGGCGGGCGGCCCGGCGGGCGATCCGCTCGTCCCCGCCGCCGCCGATCAGTCTCCAGTTGATGATGCTGAACAGCACGATCAGGATGAACAGGGCCCAGCCGATCGCGGCGCCGTACCCGAACTGGTTGTCCAGGAACGCGCTCTCGTACAGGTACGACACGATCGTCGTCCCGGCGGCACCCGGGCCGCCGGTGTCGCCGACCAGGACCTGGGACTCGGTGAAGATCTGCAGGCCGCCGATGGTCGAGGTGACCGCGGTGAACAGGATGACCGGGCGCAGCAGTGGCACGGTGATCCGCCAGAACGTCTGCCGGGACGAGGCGCCGTCGACCTTGGCGGCCTCGTAGACGTCGCTGGAGATCGCCTGCAGGCCGGCCAGGAAGATGATCGCGTTGTAGCCGACCCAGCGCCAGGTGACGATGGTGGCGATCGCGATCTTGATGCCCCACGGCTGGGTGAGCCATTCGATCTTGGTCAGCCCGACGGACTGCAGGAACGCGTTCAGCAGGCCGAAGTTGTTGCTGAAGATCGAGCCGAACACCATCGTGACGGCGACCACCGAGGTGACGTTCGGGATGAAGTACGCGATCCGGTAGAAGCTGCGGAACCGGGTGGCGTTGTGCAGCGCGTTGGCGATCACCAGGGCCAGCAGCAGCATCGGGACGGTGGACAGCACCCAGATGATCAGCGTGTTCCCGATCGACTGCCAGAACTTCGGGTCGCCGAGCAGGTAGCTGTACTGCTCCAGCCCGACCCACGTCATCTCCCCGATGCCGTCCCAGGAGTGGAACGAGATCCAGATCGAGAACAGCACCGGGAAGGCGCCGAAGACGGCAAACAGGATGAAGAACGGCGAGATCGCGGCGTACTGCGGCAGCGCCTGCCGGTACCTGCCCGGCGGTTTCGATCCGGGATCCTTGGTGGTGCTGATCGCGGCCGGGAGTGTCTTGCTGGTCACTGCCATGTCAGATCGCCCCCGCTCGGGTGAGTTCGCGTTCGATCTGCCGCTGCGCGTCAGCCCACGCCTGGTCGGGCGACTTGCCGGCGACCTCGACGTTGACCAGCTCGGCGGAGATCGGTGCGCCGATGATCGAGTCGTACGGGCTGAAGTAGGCGCCCGGGTACTTCTTGGCCGACGCGGCGAACACGTCGACGATCCGCTGACCGCCGAAGAACGGGTCCGGTGCCGTCATCCGCTCGTCGGTGTAACTGGCCGGCGTGGACGGGAACAGCACCGGATCGAGGAATGCCTGCGCCTGGTTCTTCGCCGACTCCAGCCAGCTGATGAACGCGAACGCGGCCTCGGGGTTCTTGCAGTACTTCGTGATGGCCAGGAAGGAACCGCCACGGTTGCCGGCGCCGCCGGGTGGGGTCGTGACCCGCCAGAGTCCCTTGGTCTTCGGCGCGGCGTTCTTCGGCCCGAGCTGAGCCCACCAGACGGCCGCGTTGTAGGCGACGAGCTTGCCGTTGGTGACGACGGCGTTGGCGTCCGTCGTACCGGACTGCGCGTTCGCGGACAGCCCTTCCTTCACCACCCGGATCGCGAGGTCGAACTGCTCGCGGATGTGGTCCTGGTCGCCGATGTACTGGCCGTCCTCGGTCATATAGCGCTTCGACTGCTGGGCCAGCGCGTAGCTGTAGACACCGGTGATGTTGTCGGTGATGGCCGAGCCGGGCACGGCCGCCTTCAGCTTCTTTCCGAGCTCGATGTAGGCGTCCCAGGTCGGCGCCAACTCGGCGACGGCGGCCGGATCGATGTCGATACCGGCCTTCTGGAGCATGTCCGTGCGGTAGAACAGCGCCGTGGGGCCGGTGTCCATCGGATACGCCATCATCTTGCCTTCGGGCGTGATCCCGAGCTTCCACTTCCAGGCGAGGAAGTCCCTCTCGTGCTCCTTGGCGCCGAGCTCGTTGAGATCGACGAACTGGTCGGCGTTCGGGAAGTACGTCGCCACGTCGTCGTTGATCGCCACGATGTCCGGGACCAGCGACTTGCCGGCCAGCGCGGTGAGCACCTTGGTCTTGTAGTTGGTGCCGATCCGGGTCATCGCCAGACGCATGTCGTCGTACCCGGGGATCGCCTTCTCCGCCTGCCCGATCAGGTCGTCGTTCACCGAACCGACCCAGGTCCACATGCTGAGCTCGTTCGACGCGCCCAGCGAACTGCGGGATCCGCATCCGGTCAGCCCGCTCGCGGCCGCGGCGGCGCCCGCCCCGAGCGCGAGGAACTTCCTTCTGCTCACTGTCATACGCCTCACCTGGCGCTTTCTGTTGGATTTCGCCGGAAGGTGTCCAGATATGTTTAGTGGCCATTAGGTAAGCGCATACCGACTGAACCGGTCAAGGGGCCGACGTTCTCTCTGTCCGGTCCCGGCCTCGGCACCGCCTGACAGGATGGGCCGCATGATCTCCGCCGTACTCTTCGACGCCGACGGCGTCATCCAGCGCCCGACCATCGACTGGTGGTCCCGGCTGACGTCGTTCGTCCCGGCCGGCGACGGTCCGTCGTTCGTCGCCGACCTGATGGAGGCCGAGAAGCCGAGCCTGGTCGGCAAGGGCGACTTCCGGGACGCGGTGGCCGACGTCCTGGTTCGCTGGAACTCACCGGTGTCACTGGAGGAGGCACTGGAGCCATGGCACTGGTTCGCCGCGGAGCCGGAGGTGGTCTCGCTGATCGCGCGCCTGCGGGCCGACGGCGTCGGCTGTCATCTCGCCACCAACCAGCAGGCGTACCGGCGGGCGATCATGCAGGACGAACGCGGGTACGGCGAGTGGTTCGACCAGACCTTCTACTCCTGCGATCTCGGGCTGGCCAAACCGGATCCGGCGTACTTCCGGGCCATCCTCAGTGCCTTGGGGCTCCCTGCGTCGTCGGTGCTGTTCATCGACGACAACGAAAGCAACGTTGCGGGTGCCGCGAGCGTCGGACTGCATGCGGAGGTGTACGACCTGTCATCCGGTGTGGGGGCGCTGGTCGACCTGCTTCGCCGGTACGAACTGGCCTGAACCCTTGTGGTGCGGTGACGCTTGTGGCATCGTCGCCGGGCAGATGACAACGTAGGACAGTCACCAGCCGCTCCTGGAGGCACCGCATGTCCGATCGACGACGTCTCACCCGCCGCCGCGCCCTCGGCCTGACCGCCGGCGTCGGCCTCGGTTCCCTCGTTCTTCCGACTCCCACCTTTGCGGGCTCGAGTGCCGCTGCTGTCTCGGCGTACCCGAAAGGTCAGCGGCCGCGGCTTCTGAGCGTGCTCGCCGAGGACTCGCTGAGCCCGGCCGAACGCACGCTCGCCACCACCTTGCAAGGCCTGCTGGCACGTCGTGGTGGCGAGACGCTGTACCTCAACATTCCCTCGCTCGGCTACCAGATCTGGCTCGACGACCTCGTCGCCCGGTACGGCGTCCACGCGCGGCCCGGTGACCTGTGGAAAACCGTCACCCGGTCGGGCGTGCGCGGATATGTTCTCTTCCGAACGGGCACACCGTCGGTCAACGTGGCGACCACGCTCGCCGGCGTGACGGGTGCCGTGGCTGTCGAGGAGAGCTTGGAGGCGCTCGCGATCCGGCACGGATTGCGCAAGGTCCTGGACGTGCGGGACAAGGACGACCGCTGGGTGATGGACAACTACTGGCCACGGTTGCGGCACGACGTCGCGATCGAGCAGAGAGGAGACTGGCCGGAACGACTGCGGGACTACGTCACGATGGCGGGGACGCTCGCCTTCTTCGACGGCAACTCGGCGTTCCGCGCCGAGGTGGTCGACGCGCTCGACGACGACGCGACGGTGATCGGCTGGGGCGACGCCTCGCACGGCGAGGACACGTTCATCGGCCCGAACTCCGACGCCGGCGTCAAGGCGATCCCGGCCGACCACGCCCGCAACCTCTCAGTCCTGTCCGGCATCCGCGAAGACCGATTGAGCCAGCGTGGAGGGGGTGGGGGGAGGGCCCTCGCACCGGACCCGAATGCCCACTACGTCACCTTCCTCATCACCGACGGCGACAACATTCAGTGGATGCTGGGCGATTTCCCGACCGACAAGCGCTGGTTCGGCAGCCCACGACGCGGCCAGGTGGAGCTGGGCTGGGGCATCTCCCCCTCGCTCATCGATCTCGCACCGTCGGTGATGCGCTGGTACTACGACCAGTCGGTGAAAGACCGCTGGGTCGTCGGCCCGTCCGGCGGCGGCTACATGTACCCGAGCCGCTACCCCACTGCCGCCCTCGACAAGCACACCGCCTCTCTGGCGCAGTCGATGGAACGAGCGGACCTCTCCGCGGTCCAGATCATCGACTTCGATTCGTTCCAGGACACCCGCCTGTGGTCGTCGTACCTCAAACACCCGCAGATCGACGGCCTCATCTACCTCGAGTACTCCCGCTACGACACCCACAAGGGCAAGGTCGTCTGGTCCGAAGGCAAGCCCGTCATCTCAGCCCGCACCATGCTGTGGGACGGTCTGCCGGGCGCCGACGAGGCGTCGGTGATCGCGGAGCTCAACAGCGCAACGCGGAACCCGGCGTCAACTGCCGGCTACTCGGTCGTCCTTTGGCACGCCTGGAGCAAGTCCGTCGACAACGTGATGACCGTCGTCGACGGCCTCGCTCCGCACGTGAAGGTCGTCCCGCCGGACACCCTGGTGAAGATGGTCCGGCGCTACGCGCGGCCCTAGACCCGACCATCGGCTCAGGCCGACCAGGGCGAGGATCAGCGGGATGGTGATCAGGTAGGCGGTGCGGAGTTCGACTACGCGGGCGATTGCGGCTAGGGCGGCGGGGGTGACGAGGATGGCGGCGCCGGAGGCCAGGGCGCCGATGGCTGAGAGGCGGGCGGGGGTGAGGCCTGGGGTGGCGACCAGGGCGGCGAGGGTGACCGGGTAGAGCGGGGCTACGCCGGTGCCGGCGACGATCAGGCCGATGGCTACGGCGGCGGGTGAGTCCAGCAGGCTGACCAGGAGAGTCCCGGCGATCGCCAGCAGGCCGCCGGGGACGACCGGGGACCAGGTGCGCCAGTGGATCGGGCCGATCGCACGACCGAGCGCCATGCCGATCGGGAACGCACTGCCCAGCAGCGCGGCCGTTGCCAGCGGCAAGCCCGTGGCAACCAAGCGTGCGACCGCCCAGACCACGAAGCAGAACTCGACGCCCACCGCCAACACCACTCGTAGCCACCCCATGGCGACAGCCGCGGCAACGGTCCCGGTCGACCCCGGATGCGGTTCGTCAGGCGGTGCCTCAACGGGCGGCTGCTTCTTGCCCTTCAGTACGGCGAGGGCGACAAGCGGCGGTACGGCGGCCAGCAACGCCAGCCGACCCGTGGGACCGAAAGAGTCCACAGCACCAATGGCGAGAGGCGCGAGAATGCCCGTGGCACTGGCGACCGCGTTGACGCGGCTCAACCGCGAAGCAGCCGTGGGGCCGTGCAGTATGAGTGGTGCGACCAGAACGAGCAGCGCCCCACCCAGTCCAATGCACAGTCCGCCTGCGACCGCCACGCCGTACGCAGGTGCCAGCGCCAGCAGGACCGCGCCAACGGCACACACGAGGGAACCCAGGCGGAGCACGGTGGTGAGCGGCCAGGACCTCAAGAGCATCGGTCCTACGACCGCTACAGCCAAGAGCCCGACTGCGAATCCGGAAGACAGCAGCGCGAGCCGGCCTGTGGACTCGTCCAGGTCGCGCGCGAGTAGGGCGATGCAGGCCCCGAGCCCGGCCAGGAGGTAGCCCATCGACGACAGGCCGACACCGATGCGGACCGCGTCCGCCTGGGCACTCATCCGGCAGTCAGGTCGGTAGACCCGGCGTCGTCCGCCCAGGCGGCAGTGAACAGCTCAGCAAGCTGGTGCAGGTCGTTCAGCTCGATGTCAGCCGCTAGACCCTTCAGACCGGCCGTGACAGCTCCTGCTGCGTGCCCGGCAGCCAGACCGACGCCGGCGTCCTCTACGACCAGGCACCGCCGCGGAGGTACGCCGACCAGCTCGGTAGCGCGTAGATACCCCTCAGGATCGGGCTTGCCGTGGGTGATGTCCTCGACCGTGACGAGGATCCGCGGCTCGATACCGACCGCGCCGAGGCGTGCCTTCGCCAGCCGGTTGTCCGCGCTCGTCACGACCGCCCAGGGCAGACCCAGCTTCTCCAGCACGCTCAGCACCTCGTGCGCCCCTGGCGTCGCCACCACGTCGGACAGGTCGTCGTACTGGAGCTGCAGCTGGCGGTCCGCGGCGGCCGCCCTCTTCTCCGCTGACAGATCGGAGCGCATGCGATCCACGGTGGACTCGGCCGGGCTGCCGTGGGCGATGGCGAGCACGTCGGCGATCGGTACGTCGTACTCGCGCGCCCAGACCGTCCAGGCGCGCTCGACCGCGGCGTCGGAGTCGACCAGCGTGCCGTCCATGTCGAACAGCACGGCGCGGATGTCCCGGATCTCCATCGCCCCTCCATTAAACTCGTTCTCCGAGCATAAGGTAGGACCACGCCATGACAACAGCAGTACGCCGAGGGCAGTGGCAGACGGCTGCCGACGTACTCGCCCAGGTGAGCCGCCGGCCAGGCATCACCCGGGCTGCAGTGGCGCGCGAACTGCGGCTGAGTACGAGTTCGGCGACCGAGGTGACCGCGCGGCTGCGCGACATGCAGCTGCTCACCGAGGTCCCGGCGCCCAGTCAGGGCCGTGGACGGCCCACGACGGTACTGCGGGCGCACCCGGGCGGGCCGGTGGTGCTGGCGCTCGACCTGCGGCAGGGCAGTTGGCGGAGTGCTGTGGTCGCCCTGGACGGGTCGTTCCTGGAACAGCAGTCCGGACGCCACAGGAGCCGTCGGCCACAGGTGGTGGTCGGCAACCTCCGGAGGGTCGTGGAGCAGACGAAGGCGCAGTACGGCGAACGCCTGCGAGTGGTGAGCGTGGCAGCGCCGGGCACCATCCGCGACAACCGTCTGATGCAGGCACCGACGCTGGGCTGGGCGGAGCTGGACCTGGAGACCGTTACGGCCGGGATTGACGTCCCGCTGCTTGCCGGCAACGACGCGACGCTGAGTGGTGTGGCTGAGGCTCGCACGGGGGCTGCGGCGGGTGCCGGTACGGCGCTGCACCTCATCGTCGAGGTGGGTATCGGCGGCACGCTGCTCATTGACGGCGTACCGGCGCAGGGGGCGTCAGGGGCTGGTGGGGAGTACGGTCACATACCGTTCGGGGAGCCGGCTCGGCAGTGTCCCTGCGGCGCCCGGGGTTGCTGGGACCTGGAAGTCGACGGCCGTGCGCTGGCTCGGCATCTCAAGGAGCCGACGCCGGACGACCCGTACGGCTATGCAGAGGCAGTCCTGCGACGTACTGACTGTGTTGCAAGCCGTGCGGTCGCCAGAGTGGTCACTGCACTCGCCACAGGCATCGCGGGCCTCGTCAACGCGCACGACCCGGACGTGGTCACGCTAGGCGGGCTGGCCATTCCACTCCGCGCTGCTGCCGAGCCGACGTTCGAGCAGGCCTACCTGGCCGGCCTCATGAACTTCCACCGGTCCTCTCCCCCACCAGTGCTGTCTGCCACCCACCAGCCCGACGGTCCGCTGCGAGGCGCTGCGGCGCTGGCCCTCGACCACCTCACCACCGAGCCGTCGATCGCTAGCTGGGCTGATCGACGCTGACGTCTTTCTCGGCCTCTTGCTCGGCGTCTTCCTTCGGCTTCGGAACGATCGGCGGCTCCACCTGGGCCAGGACCGTGATGATGTCGTGCCGGTGGTGCTGGATCTCGTGAGCGGTGTGACGGATGATCCAGCCCAGCGTGCGCGGCGCACGCACCGGATAGTTGTACAGACCCAGCTTGCCCAGCTGCGGCGGCGTCAGGACCCGGGCAGCCGCACCGAACTCTCGGGCGAACCGCATCAGCGCGGCCGCGACCTCCATCGGGTCCTGGTCCTCGTACTTGAGCTCCTTCACCCGACCGGTCCGGTCCATCGGCGCGTACACCGGACGGTCCTCCGCCAGGCACTGAGCGATCCGCTGCCGCTGGACCTCCAGTACGTCGCGGACGTGGCAGGCGTACTCGATCGCAGACCACACGTCCGGCTCCGGCCGCAGCCGTACGACGTCCGGATCGGGACCGGCAGCCGCCTTGGTGAGTGACATGCTGCAGTCCGCGGCCTGCCGGACCAGAGTGGTCACCGTGCCCTGCAGATCGCCGGTGTCGTAGTTGAACCCGCACTGCTCGCAGTACCCGTCCACCGGCGGCTGCTGCTTGGTCAACTGCTGCTCCCTCGAAATCGCCACGCGTGATCGACCGGACCGATTCCACCACCCAGCGCGAACCCGGCCGAGATCGCCCCGGTCACGTACTCCTTCGCCGCCCCCACTGCGCCAGGTACGTCGTACCCCCGGGCGAGGTACGACGCGATCGCACTGGCCAGCGTGCATCCGGTGCCGTGGGTGTGCCGGTTGTCGGCTCGTACGGCGCTGTAGGCCCGCCGTACCCCTGGACCGTGCAGTACGTCGACCGACGCCGTACCCGCATCGTGGCCGCCCTTCACGAGCACCCAGGAGGCTCCGGCGTCCAGCAGCACCTTTGCCGCGAGCTCCCGGTCCTCCACCGTCTGCAACTCCAGACCGGCGACCGGTCCGAGCTCGGTGAGGTTGGGTGTGAGGACAGTTGCCAGCGGCACGATCTCCGACCGTACGGCGTCCATCGCGTCGGCGGCCAGCAACGCGTCACCGTGCTTGGACACCGACACCGGGTCCACGACAACGGGTACCGACGGCGGCAGCGTCCGCAGCAGCGACGCGACCACCCGGACCATCGACGCGGACGCCAGCATCCCGGTCTTCACCGCGTCGACGCCGATGTCGTCCACCACGCTGTGGAACTGCGCCCGCACCTGTTCCTCCGGCAGCTCCCACGCACCCTGGACGCCGAGGCTGTTCTGGGCGGTGATCGCGGTCAGCACGCTCATGCCGTGCACGCCGTTGGCCATCATCGACTTCAGATCCGCCTGGATCCCGGCACCGCCGCCGGAGTCGGATCCGGCGATGGTCAGCACTCTGGGCAGCATCTCAACTCCTGAAGTGGGCGTGACCGGACTCCGCGGCGTACGAGGCGCCGTCCACGGTGACCGTCCCGGCGGGTCGTTCCTCGTTGCCCTCAGCAACCGAGCCGACGACCGTCCATCCGTCCGGTACGTCGGCCGGCTCGAACGTACCGACCAGCGCATGGTCCTCGCCGCCGGTCAGGACGAACTTGAGCGCATCCGCGCCGGTAGCGGCAGCCACGGCCTGCAGCGGCTCCGGCACGGTCAACGCCGTGGAGTGCACGTCGATGGTCACCTGGCTCGCGACGGCGATGTGGCCGAGATCGGCCAGCAGACCGTCGCTGACGTCACACAGGGACGAAGCGCCGGCCAGGGCCGCTCGCGGGCCCTCCGCGTACGGCGGCTGCGGGCGGCGGTGCGCCTCGACCACGGCTCGCGGCGAGCGGAACCCGCGGGCCAGCACCGCCCACCCGGCCTCGGCCCACCCCAGCCGCCCGATGAAGGCGACCTCGTCACCAGGGCGGGCTCCGGAACGCAGCACCGGCGGACGACCGTCCAGCGTGCCGAACGCGGTCACCGAGACGACGATCTTGTCCGACTGCACGGTGTCGCCGCCGACGATGTTCGCCTGGACCAGCTCCGCCTCGTCCACCAGCCCCTGGTTGAGCTCCAGCGCCCACGCGGTCGGCAGGTCCGCGGGACCTCCGAACCCGACCACGAGCGAGGTCGGACGGGCGCCCATCGCCATGATGTCGGCCAGGTTCTGCGCGGCGGCCTTGCGGCCCACGTCGTACGCCGTCGACCAGTCCCGGCGGAAATGGCGACCCTCCACCAGCAGGTCCGTCGTGATCACCATCCTGCCGTCCGGCACGGCCACCACGGCCGCGTCGTCGCCAGGACCCACCAAGACGTCCTCACTGGTGGACAGCCCCTTGGTGACGGCCGCGATCAGGCCGAACTCACCCGTGCTCCCCAACGTCTCTGTCACGTCAGCAGACCTCCCATATCGCCAACCGGAGTCTAGGCGGTACCGTGACCGGGCAACGAAGAGTACGCCCGGCCGTCTCGCAGTACCCCCGCAGTGTCACGGCCGGAGCCAGCTGAGGACGACTGAGTGGAGAACGACGTGGTGGTCCAGGCCTACATCCTGATCCAGACCGAGGTCGGCAAGGCTGCCGACGTCGCGGCACAGATCGCCGAGGTCCAGGGCGTCACCCTGGCCGAGGACGTCACCGGTCCGTACGACGTGATCGTCCGGGCGGAAGCCCGCAACGTCGACGAGCTCGGCAAACTGGTGGTCGCCAAGGTCCAGAACGTACCCGGCATCACCCGCACCCTGACCTGCCCCGTCGTCCACATCTGATCACCACGGGGTCCCGCCCTCCTTTCGCATGCCCAAAGTCCTGTTCGTCGCACTCGGCCTGACCGTGCTGGCCGGGTGCACTCCGGGCCCGGTGCCCGTCGCCGTACCGTCTCCCGCTCCCGAGGTCGCCGCGGCCTGTGAGCCGCTGGTGAAGGCGCTGCCGGAGAAGGTGCTGGACGAGAAGCGGCGCGAGACCGAGCCGGTCAGCCCGCTCACCGCCGCGTACGGCGATCCGCCGATCGAGATCACCTGTGGCGTCGCCGCGCCGGCCGGAATGGCTCAGGCGCAGTCGCAGTGTTTCGAGGTGAACGGCGTCGGCTGGTTCGCCCAGGAGGTGGAGAACGGCGTCATCTTCACCACGATCGGCCGCAAGGTGTACTTCGAGGTCGCCGTGCCGGCCGAGTACGCACCCGAGGCGAACGCGCTGACCGACGTGTCGGACGCTGTCCACAGGTTCAACGAACTCATCACTCCCTGCACCTGACGACGGCATACTCCAGTCGACATCGAAAAGTTCGTCGGCGGTGTCCGGTTCTGTCCGGCGGGGGCGACGTACCAGGCGAGAGGCACCGAGGTGGTGCCCGGGACGACGGGAGATTCCGATGAAGTACATGATCCTGACCTACGCGTCGCAGCAGGACTACGACGGGATGGCGGGCAAGGACACCGGCAAGCCGGCCTGGACCGCCGAGGACTTCGCGGCGATGGGGGCCTTCATGGAGAAGTTCACCAACGACCTGATCGAGTCCGGCGAACTGGTCGAGACGCGCGGGCTCGCGGCGCCGGTGCACACCCGGCGACTGGGGTCGAAGGACGGCGCCTCGGTCGTGACGGACGGGCCGTACGCCGAGACCCAGGAGGTGCTGGCCGGCTACTGGATCGTCGAGTGCGAGTCGTTCGACCGGGCGACCGAGATCGCCGCCCGGCTCGCTGACGTCCCGGCGCCCGAGTTCGTCCGGTCGACCGCGTACGCCGACGTCCGGCCGATCATCGAGGGCCGCGGCGAGATCCTGGACTGACCATGATGTCCACCGCTCTCCAGGATCTGCTGCGCGAGCTCGTGCCGCAGGTGCTCGGCGCGCTGGTACGGCGGTACGGGCACTTCGACACCGCGGAGGACGCGGTGCAGGAGGCCTTGCTGGCCGCGGCGCAGCAGTGGCCCGTGGAGGGCGTCCCGGACAACCCGCGGGGATGGTTGATCACGGTGGCCTCGCGCCGCCTGACGGATCTGCTCCGTCGTGAGCAGGCCCGGCAGCGGCGCGAGGACCGAGTGGCGCAGTGGGCGACGATGACCGATCCAGGGCCGAGTGAGCCGATCGGGGACACCGATGACACGCTGATCCTGCTGTTCATGTGCTGCCATCCGTCGTTGTCGCCGGCGTCGCAGATCGCGTTGACGCTGCGGGCGGTCGGCGGTCTCACGACGGCCGAGATCGCCCGGGCGTTCCTGGTGCCGGAGGCAACGATGACGCGGCGGATCAGCCGGGCCAAGGCGACGGTGAAGGAGAGCGGGGCGCGGTTCGGGTTGCCGGCGGATCGGGACGAGCGGCTGGGCGCGGTGCTGAAGGCCGTGTACCTGATCTTCAACGAGGGCTACGCGAGTACGGCGGGACCGAGTCTGCAGCGGGTCGAGTTGGCGGCAGAAGGGATCCGGCTGGCGCGGATGCTGCACCGGTTGCTGCCGGACGACAGCGAGGCCGCGGGGTTGCTGGCACTGATGCTGCTGACGGACGCGCGGCGACCGGCTCGGACCGGGCCGCTCGGCGAGCTGGTTCCGATGGCCGAGCAGGATCGGTCGCTGTGGATCCCGGAGTTGATCCAGGAAGGAGTCGAGCTGATCACGGCGGCGCTGCCGCGGGGGCCGGTGGGGCCGTATCAGCTGCAGGCGGCGATCGCGGCGGTGCACGACGAGGCGCCGTCCGCGGCGGAGACGGACTGGGCGCAGATCGTCGCGTTGTACGAGGTGCTGCTGCAACTGGTCGACAACCCGATGGTGGCGTTGAACCACGTGGTCGCGGTGGCGATGGCGCGCGGGGCGGACGAAGGGCTCGAGTTGCTGGCCACGATCGAGGACGACGAGCGGCTCGCGTCGGACCACCGGCTCTCGGCGGTGCGGGCGCATCTGCTGGAGATGTCGGGTGACGTGGTGGGTGCGCGGGCAGCGTACGAGGAGGCGGCCGGCCGGGCCAGGAGTCTGCCGCAGCAGCGGTACCTCTACGAACGAGCGAGGCGCCTCTGACGGCGGCATCGACTCAGATCGAGGCGACGCCACCGTCGCACCACCGGCCTGAGCAACTGAGGATGTCCGCGTTCCGCGCGACACACCGAGCCGGGCGAGTACTCGACGATCTCGAGATCGACGAGTCCAAGCTCGTGGTGGAGTCGGCCGGCTGCCTGGGCCGTAGGTGGGTGGATCAGCGGAGGCCGGTGCGGCGGGTCAGGGCCAGGGTGAGGAGGCGGTCGACGAGGGCGGGATAGTCGACGCCGGTGGCGGCCCACAGACGCGGGAACATGCTGGTCGGGGTGAAGCCCGGCATGGTGTTGATCTCGTTGATGATGACCCGGCCGTCGGCGTCGAGGAAGAAGTCGACCCGGGCCAGGCCCTCGCCCTCGATCGCGTCGAAGGCGGTGAGTGCCTTGGCGCGGATCTCGGCCGCGATCTCCTCCGGGAGGTCGGCCGGCACGGACAGGGCGGTGTACTCCTCGCCCTCGGGCAGGTACTTGGTCTCGAAGTCGTAGAAGACGTGCCCGCCGCCGGACACCGCGATCTCGCCGCAGACGCTGACCTCGGCCGGCCCGCCGTCCAGGCCGCCGAGCACGCCGACCTCGATCTCGCGCGGGTTCTTCGCGGACGCCTCGACGATCACCTTGGGGTCGTGGGCGCGCGCCTCGGCGACCGCGTCGTCGAGTTCGTCCAGGCTGTCGACCTTGCTGATGCCGAGGCTCGACCCGCCGCGGCACGGTTTCACGAAGACCGGGTAGCCGAGCGCGTCGACCGCCGCGCGGCAGGCCGCGGGGTCGCGGGTCCAGTCGCGGTCGCGGATGACGACGTACGGCGTGACCTCGAGCCCGGCCGCCTGGAAGACGACCTTCATGTAGTGCTTGTCCATGCCGACCGCGCTGGCCAGCACGCCTGAGCCGACGTACCGGATGTCGGACATCTCCAGCAGGCCCTGGATGGTGCCGTCCTCACCCCACGGGCCGTGCAGCAGCGGGAAGACCACGTCCACCTCGCCGAGGGTGCTCGGCACCTGGTCGGGTTCGCTCACCACGAGCTCGCGGTTCGCGCCGAACAGCACCGGCAGGGCGGTCACGTCGACCTCCGGGAGCTTCCCGTCGGTGATCGACAGCCGCTCCGGGTCACCGCTCTCCAGGACCCAGTGACCGCTGGTGCTGATACCGATCGGGACGACGTCGTACTTGTCCCGGTCGATGACCTGCAGAACGTTGGCCGCCGTCACGCAGGAGATGGCGTGCTCGCTCGACCGGCCGCCGAACACCACGGCGACGCGGGGTTTGCGTTGTTCCCTCGAGTACTCACTCACCGGCTCGACTGTAGCGGCCCCGGGTTCAAGTTCCGACCGGGGTTCGGTTAAGAGCTCTTCAGATCGCCGTCCGTAGCGCCCCGCCGTCGGGGTGCGCCGACCCGGCCGGGAGAATTCCGGTATGACCCCCGACCTCGATCCCTCCACCGTCGTCGTCCACGCCGGACGGCCTGAGCGGGTACCGAACGCACCGGTCGGCAACTCGCCCGTCTTCAGTTCGACGTACGTCGCCGGCGGGGACCGTGGCTACGGGCGGTTCGGGAACGACGCGTGGACCGCGTTGGAGGAGACACTCGGAGAACTCGAGGGCGGGCGCGGGTGCACGTTCGCGTCGGGTATGGCGGCAGTCGCGGCGATCGTCGACCTCGTCCCGGTCGGTGGCCGGGTGGTCGCACCGCAGCACGCGTATTCCGGCGTACTCGCGCTGCTCGACCAGCAGGCGGCGACCGGCCGGCTGACCGTCGACCGGGTCGACATCGCCGACACCGCACGGGTCAGCGAGGCGGTCGAGGGTGCGGACACGCTGTGGATCGAGTCGCCGACCAACCCCGCGATGGAGGTCGCCGACCTCCCGGCGATCTCGGCGGCCGGACGGCGGGCCGGGGCGACCGTGGTCGTCGACAACACGTTCGCCACGCCGCTGCTGCAGCAACCGCTCCGGCTCGGCGCCGACATCGTGATGCACTCGGCAACGAAGTTCATCGCGGGCCACTCCGATGTCGTCCTGGGCGCCGTCGTCACCGCCGACGACGACCTGTGGAACGCGATCGAACTGCGCCGCCGCAGTCTCGGCGCGATCCCCGGCCCGATGGAGGCCTGGCTGGCGCTGCGCGGTCTGCGCACTCTCGCCCTGCGCCTCGAGCGGGCACAGTCCAACGCGGCGTTCCTCGCCGAGCGGCTGCTGCGGCACCCGAGGGTCAGCCGAGTGCGGTACCCGGGTCTGCCGGACGACCCGGGCCACGCCAGGGCCGCCGCGCAGATGTCCGGGTTCGGCGCGATCCTGTCGTTCGAGCTGGGCGGCGACGCCGAGGGAGCTCAGAGGGTCTGCGATAGTACGGCGCTCTGGGTGCACGCGACCAGCCTCGGCGGGGTCGAGTCGATGCTGGAACGCCGCCGCCGCTGGCCCATCGAGGTGCCGACGATCCCGGCGGACCTGATCCGGCTGGCCGCCGGGATCGAGCACCCCGACGACCTGTGGGCGGATCTGGAGCAGGCCCTCAAGACCGGGACTTGAGCACCGGCGCGCCGAGGAACGTCAGTACGCACAGCACGACCGGCAGGATGAACGCGAGGTTCAGCGGCATCCAGTGCGCGAGCCCGCCGACCAGCGCCGGTCCGGCCAGCAGACCGACGTACCCGAGGCCGACGACACGGGCCATCAGCGCGCCGGCCGCACGCGGGTCGAGATTCCCGGCGGCGGTGAACAGTTGCGGCACGCCGCCGGCCAGGCCGAGACCGAACAGCGCCCAGCCGAAGAGGGCGACCGGCACCCACGGTACGACGATCACGATCGTCAGCCCGATCGCGGCCATCGCGGCGCCGTAGCGGACGATCGCGGCGGGGCCGACGACGGCCGCCACGCGGTCGGTGAGGAAGCGCCCGACGGTCATCGCGACGGCGAAGGCGCCGTACGCGTAGGCCGCCGTGCTGACCGAGGTGCCGAGTACGTCGCGGAACTGCAGGGCGGCCCAGTCGTTCGCGACTCCCTCCGCGAGCATCAGGCCGAAGGCGAGCCCGCCGAGCGCCCACACCAGCTTGGCCGGCGGCTTCGCGCGTTCCTCCTGCTCGTCGTCGTGCTCCTCGGCCGTTGCCTCGATCAGGAATCGGCTGGCGGCCAGCGAGACCACGACACACAGGGCGCCCGCGATGCCGAGCGTCACCTCGGTCGGTACGCCGGCTCGCAGCGTGCCGGCCCCGATGAGCGCGGCGAAAGCACCGCCGATCGACCACATCGCGTGGAAGGCGGCCATGATCGGCCGCGGATAGCCGCGTTCGACCACCACAGCCTGCGCGTTCATCCCCACGTCGATCGAGCCGTTGGCGAACCCGAGCATCATCAATGCGAGGCCGAGGGTCCACCAGTTCTGGGCGAGGCCCGGCCAGGGCAGGGCGATGCCGAGGAGGATGCCGGCCGCCGGGACCAGGCGGCGCTGGCCGAGGCGGTCGACGAGCGGGCCGGCGACCTGCATGCCGAGGAATGCAGCGCCGCCGAGGACGAGCAGCAGCAGACCGAGGGTGCTGTGTGTGATCCCGGTGGCGTGCTCGATGTTGGGGATGTGGACGACCCACATGCCGACGGCGAAACCGTTGAGACCGAAGTAGGTCCAGGTGGCCACGCGAGCGGCCCGGGGCGGCGCGGTCCGCGTCGGCAGATCGGTGGTGCTCAAGAGGCCACCTCGAGCAGTACTCCGCGCTGGGTGAGCATGGTCCGCTGGTCCTCCGGGGCGGTCGGGTCGGTGATGATCAGATCGGGGCGGTCGGCCGGGCAGACGTAGGCGAGCGCGGCCCGGTCCCATTTGGCGCCGTCGGCCAGCACCATCGACCGCGCGGCGACCTCGAGCGCCGTCTGCTTCACCTCGGCGTCCCCCAGGTCGAACGCGGTCAGACCCGCGTCGAGGCTGAAGGCGCAGGGACTGAGCACGGCCAGGTCGAAGCGCAGCGCTCGCAGTGACGCGATGGTCAGTGGGCCGACCAGCGCCAACTCGCCCTTGCGTGCCTCTCCCCCGGGCATCAGCAGGCGAATCCGCGGCGCGTCGGCCAACTCTTGGGCGATGTGCAGCGAGAGCGGCATGACGGTGAGCGCGCGGTCATGCAGGAGCTTGGCCACCTCGAGCGCCGTCGTACCGCTGTCGAGGACGATCGTCTCGCCGTCGTGGATGTGTTCGGCGGCCGCTCTGGCGATCGCCCGCTTGGCGGCGACGGCGGCCTGGGCGCGCAGCGAGTACGGCGGCTCGACACCCGACGGCATCGCGGACACCGCGCCGCCGTGGACGCGCTTGAGCACGCCCTGCGCCGCCAGGAAGTCGAGGTCGCGGCGGATCGTCATGTCCGACGCCTCAGTGGCCTCGACCAGTTCCTGGACCGAGACTCTCTCCAGCCGGCGCAGTCGTTCTACGATCACTCGGTGCCGTTCTGCGCTCCTCACGCGCAGAAACCTATCATCCGCGTGTTCGATCGAACAAAGAGAGTGTTTGCCTGTGGCTGACCTGGTTCGCCGTTCCCGGTATGCCGTGGCCGCGGTCTTCTGCGTCCACGGTGCAGTGACAGGCTCGTTCGCGACGCGCGTGCCCTGGATCCAGGACCACTCCGGGGTGTCCGCGGGGGAACTCGGGCTGGCGCTCGCGTTCCCGGCACTCGGCGCGGCGCTGATGATGCCGCTCGCGGCCCGCGTCACCCACACCTTCGGCACCAGGACCGCCCTGCGCGGCCTGCTCGCGCTGTGGACCCTGTCGCTCGTGCTCCCGTCGCTGTCCCCCGGTCTGCTCACCCTGTGCGCGGCGCTGCTCGTGTACGGCGGTACGGCGGGGATGGCCGATGTCGCGATGAACGCACTCGGTGTCGAGGTCGAGCACCGGATGGAGAAGTCGATCATGTCCGGCCTGCACGGCCTGTGGAGCGTCGGCGCGCTGATCGGATCCGCGGTCGGAACCGTTGCCGCGCACACCGAACTGAGTGCCCAGATCCACCATGCGCTGGCCGCCGCCGTACTGACCGTGATCGGTCTCGTGGTGTGTCAGTTCGTGCTGAACCTGCATCCGTCGGAGGACGAGGAGCCGCCGGCACGGTTCGCCCTGCCGCCGCGGTCGGCGTTGCTGATCGGCGCGGTCGGGTTCTGCGCGGTGTTCGCGGAGGGCGCGAGCCTGGACTGGTCGGCGGTCTACCTGCGCGACATCCTCGACAGTTCGGCGGGTGTGGCGGCCGCCGCGACCACCGGCTTCACGCTGACGATGGCGGTCGCGCGGATCACCGGTGACGCGGTGATCGACCGGTTCGGCGCCGTACGGACGGTCCGGTGGAGCGGCGTGATCGCCACGATCGGCGGCGTGCTGGTCGTGGTCGCGCCGAATCCGGTGGTCGCGATCATCGGGTTCGGCCTGCTCGGGATCGGGATCGCGGTCGTGGTACCGCTCGCGTTCGCCGCGGCCGGACGCACCGGCGCCAACGCGAGCCACGCGATCGCCGGGGTCGCGACGATCACCTACGCCTCCGGGCTGGTGGCTCCGTCGATCATCGGCGGCATCGCACAGGCGAGCAGTCTGACGATCTCGTTCCTGGTGGTGACCCTGCTCGCGACCGGCCTGGCGATCTTCGCGCCGGTACTGCGCACCCGCAGCCGCTCACGGGTCAGCTGACAGCCGCGCCGGGACCGGCCACGGGGTCCACATCGCCGGAGTGCATGGGCTTGTCGCAGTGGCTGCAGTGGAGGTCGACACTGGCGATCTGACCGCACGCGTGGTGGCGGTAGAGCACGGGTGGACCGGCCTCACCCGCAAGGTGCTTGTCGCCCCAGGCGGTCATCACCATCAGCAGGTCGACGAGCTCGGCGCCCTTGTCGGTCAGGTGGTACTCGTACCGCGGCCGGTTGTCGTACGGACGGCGCTCGAGCACGCCGTGGTCGACGAGGTGGTTGAGTCGTTCGGTCAGCACCTTGCGCGAGATCTTGAGGTCGGCCTGGAGCTGGTCGAACCGGGTCATCCCGACCCACACGTCGCGCAGGATGAGCGGCGACCAGGGCTCCCCGACCACGTCCAGGGTGCGCGCGATCGAGCAGACCATCTCGCCGAAGTTCGTCCGTTGCATGACATCAGCCTAGCATTTGGGGTTCCCTTACGGAACTCCGACTGTTACGGTCATGGAGTCTCTTCAAGGAACCCGGAAGGAATCGACCATGAGCAAGGTCCTCACCGCACTGTCGGTATCGGTCGACGGCTACATCACCGGTCGCGACCCCGGTCCCGGGCGTGGGCTCGGCGACGGCTCGAGGCTCTTCGACTGGTACTTCGACGGCGACGTATCCAGCAAGGAGTTCGAAGGCTTCAAGCTCAGCGAGCCCAGCGCCCGGCTCTTCGACTCCCTCGCCGGCAGGGTCGGCGCCTCCCTCGCCGGACGCAAGACCTACGACGACTCCGAAGGCTTCGGCGGTGGGAGTCCGCACCCGACAGCGCCGCTCTTCGTCCTCAGCCACCGGCCGGCGCCGGAGACCAGCGATCGCCAGACATTCATCACCACCGGAATCGAGGACGCGGTGGCGGCCGCCAAGGAGGCAGCAGGCGACAAGGACGTCGCACTGATGGGCGGCGGGGTCGTCACCGAGGCACTGAAGGCAGGGCTGGTCGACGAGGTGGTCCTCCATCAGGTGCCGATCCTGCTCGGCGCGGGCCGGCCGTTCTTCCAGGAGTTGCCCCAGCACATCCGGCTGCGCATCGTCGATGTCGTCGCCGCCCCAGGTGTCACCCACCTCCACTACGAGGTGCAGCGATGATCCTCGTGACCGGCGGCCTCGGGATGATCGGGGCCCACACCGCGAAGGCTTTGCTCGACCTGGGTGAACAGGTGGTCGTCACCCGACACCACAGCGGTGACGTTCCGTCCTTCCTCGAGGGCCGGGTCACGGTCGAACAGCTCGACGTAACCGATCGGGACGCGTTGCTCGACCTCGGCACTCGTCACGACATCACCGGCATCGTGCATCTCGCGGCTCCGCGTCCGCCGTTCGCGCCGTCCCCCACCGGCGTGTCGGTCGCCGACCCCGTCGAGTTTCTCCGGATCAACACGACCGGCCTGCTCAACGCCCTCGACGCCGCCCGGGCCTGGAAGGTCCGCCGCTTCGCGGTCGCCAGCAGCATCGGCCTGTACCTCGGCCGGCCGGAAGCCGGCTTCCACGAAGAGCTCGCGCTGCCGCCGCTGACGCTCGACAACCCGATCCTGGCCTTCAAGAAGGCGGCCGAGCCGCTGACCAAGCAGGCTCTGGCCGGCAGCGGCGTCCATCCGGTGGTGCTGAGGATCGGAAGCGTGTGGGGCCCGCTCGGCGATCCCGCGTCACCTTTCTACCCGCTGCCGGCGTTGATCAACTCCGTCGTCCGCGGCGGCGAACGACCGCAGGTGTACGCCGACGACGGCGGCGACCGCTGTTACGCACCCGACGCCGGCCGGGCGATCGCGCTCCTCATGACCGCCCCGACGCTGAATCACGACACCTACAACGTGTCGAGCGGTCGCCCGATCGCCAACCACGAGTTCGCTGCCGCGCTCGAGGCCGCCGTACCGGACGCCCGTGTCGACCTAACACCCGGCGGCGGCCCGATCGAGCCGTACCTCGACATCAGCCGGCTTCACGCCGACACCGGCTTCACACCGCGGTACGACCCCACCACCGCCGTCGCCGACTACGTCGGCTGGCTCGCCACCAACCCTCGCTAGGAGCTGATCGCCATGCTGAACCCCGACGTACGACGTGTGGTCGAGAGCACCGCGATCGGACACCTCGCCACCGTGCTTCCCGACGGCTCACCGCACTCCGTGCCGCTGTGGGTCACGACGGTGGGCGACCACATCGCCTTCCTCACCGGACCCGGCTCGCAGAAGGCACGCAACCTGCGGCGGGACCCGCGGGTCGCGCTCTCCCTGACTCCGGTGGACAACCCGTTCGAGCCGGTGATCGTCCGCGGCCGCGTCGTCGAGTGGCTGGAGGGCGACGCGGCCTGGGAGATCGTCGACCGGATCGCGACGAAGTACATCGGCCGGCCCTACCCGCGCGAGCAGGAACGCGTCATCGCGCTGATCGAGCCTGACCGCCAGCAGGTGGGGATGAGCTGACGGCCTACTTGTCGGTGGCGAAGGCGGCGTCGAAGGAGGCTTCCGGCTGGTCGAAGGCCAGGGCGCGGATGACGTTGACGGCCTCCGCGGCGCCGACCTTGCGCTCCATCCCGGCGTCCTCCCACTCGACCGAGATCGGGCCGTCGTACCCGATCGCGTTGAGGACCCGGAAGCAGTCCTCCCACTTCACGTCGCCGTGGCCGGTCGAGTAGAAGTCCCAGCCGCGGCGCGGGTCACCCCAGGGCAGGTGCGAGCCGAGCCGGCCGTTGCGGCCGCCGCCGACCCGCATCCGGGTGTCCTTGCAGTCGACGTGGTAGATCCGGTCCTTGAAGTCCCACAGGAACGCGACCGGGTCGATGTCCTGCCAGACCATGTGGCTCGGGTCCCAGTTGAGGCCGAACGCCTCGCGGTGCCCGATCGCCTCCAGCGTGAGCTGGGTGGTCCAGTAGTCGTAGGCGATCTCCGACGGGTGCACCTCGTGCGCGAACCGCACGCCGACCTCGTCGAACACGTCCAGGATCGGGTTCCACCGGTCGGCGAAGTCCTGGTAGCCGGCGGCGATCCGCTCGGCCGGGACCGGCGGGAACATCGCGACGTACTGCCAGATCGACGAGCCGGTGAAGCCGATCACCGTGTTCACCCCGAGCTTGGCGGCGGCCCGCGCGGTGTTCTTCAGGTCCTCGGCGGCCCGCTGCCGCACACCTTCGGGGTCCCCGTCGCCCCACACCCGCGACGGCACGATCGCCTGGTGCCGGAAGTCGATCGGGTCGTCGCAGACCGCCTGGCCGACCAGGTGGTTGGAGATCGCGAAGACCTTCAGGTTGTACTTGTCCAGGATGTCGTGCCGGCTCTGCACGTAGGAGTCGTCCTCGACCGCCTGCTGGACGTCGAAGTGGTCACCGGAGCAGGCGATCTCGACACCGTCGTACCCCCAGGACGACGCCAGTCGGCAGACCTCCTCGAACGGCAGGTCGGCCCACTGACCCGTGAACAACGTGATCGGACGTGGCATCTCACTGGCTCCTAAGAGTTGTCGACGGTGATCCAGGCGCTGTCGGCGGCGGCCGAACGCAGTACGGCGTCGACCACGCGGGCGGACCGCGCACCGGCGGCGAAATCGGGCAGGCCGTCCGGGCGGTCTCCCAGTACGGCGGCATAGCTGTCGGCGACGAAGCTGTCGAACGCGTCCTGGTACCCCTGCGCGTGCCCGGCCGGCAGCCGGTTCACCCGGGCCGCGGGCGGGCTCAGCGTCTCGGGATCCCTGGTCAGGAGCTGTGAAGCGGTACGGCGGCCGACCCACAACCGGTCCGGGTCCTCCTGGTCGAAACCGAAGCTGGACTCGGTCCCGGAGACCTCGAGGTACAACCGGTTCTTCCGGCCGGCCGCGACCTGGCTGACCACGATCGTGCCGACGACCCCTGCCTCGGTCCGGAACTGCGCGGTGGCGAGGTCCTCGGTCCGGACCTCGGTCCCGCCGCGCTGCGCACGAACCGTCCGAAGCTGTGCGCTGATCGCGGCGATCCGGTCCGCGGTGACGAACTCGGTCAGGTCGCACCAGTGCGACCCGGTGTCGGCGAACGTCCGCGACGGACCGCCAGTCTCGTCGTCGACGCGCCAGTTCTGGTCGTCCGCACCGGCCAGCCAGTCCTGCAGGTACGACCCGTGCAGGCTGGTGATCACGCCGGCTTCGCCCTCGGCGATCCGGGTCCGGAGCTCGCGCACCATCGGGTGGTAGCGGTAGACGAACGGCACCGTCCCGACCCGCTGCGCCTCGAGCGCGGCCGCGTGCAGGCCGACGGCGTCCTGGACCGAGGTCGCGAGCGGCTTCTCGCAGATGACGTGCTTGCCGGCTTCCAGCGCCTTCAGAGCGACCGGGAGGTGGGTGTTGTTCGGCGTACAGACGTGGACCACGTCGATGTCGGCGGCCAGCAGTTCGTCGAGGTCCGCGAACCCGCGCTCGGCGCCGGTCGCCTCGGCCGCCGCCTCGGCCCTCGACGGTGACGAACCGATCGCACCGACCACGTGCGCGCCCGCGACCAGCGCGGACCTGCCGTGGACGCGGCCCATGAAGCCGCCGCCGACGATCCCGACCCGGAGCTTGCGCGCACTGGTGGACACGCTGAAGGACGCTATGTGACACTTTTGAACCCTGTCAAGCAAAAGTCCAGCGGCCCTCCGACGGAAGTCCTGCGCATGAGTGATCTGGGTACGGCGGGAAGCGGCGCGGTCCTGCGCCTGCTCCTCGACGGCCGCCCGCGGACCCGGGCCGAACTCATCGACCTGAGCGGCCTGGCCCGGTCGACCGTGGCCGGCCGGCTCGAGGAACTCGTCGCGGCGGGTCTCGTCGTACCGTCGGGTGAGGCGGCGTCGACCGGCGGGCGGCCGCCGGCGCGGTTCCGGTTCAACCCGACCGCGCGGCTCATCCTCGCCGCGGACGTCGGTGCGACGCACCTGTCGGTCGCACTCACCGACCTGACCGGCGAGATCCTCGATCGGTCGACCACCCGGCTGAACATCGCGGAAGGCCCGGAGACCGTTCTGAGTGCAGTGGTACGGGCGGGGCGCGGGCTGCTCAGGTCGGCGCGGCGATCGCTGAAGGATCTGGCCGGCACGGGCGTCGGATTGCCGGGACCGGTCGAGCACAGCACCGGCCGGCCGAACCATCCGCCGATCATGCCGGGCTGGGATTCGTACGACGTGGCCGGACGGCTGGGCCGTGAACTGCCCGGACCGGTGCTGGTCGACAACGACGTCAACATCATGGCGCTCGGCGAGCACGCATCCGAGTACGCCGACGTCGAGCACCTGCTGTTCGTGAAGGTGGCGACCGGGATCGGTGCCGGTGTGATCAGCGGCGGGCGGCTGCATCGTGGAGCCCAGGGTGCCGCCGGGGACATCGGGCACATTCAGGCACCGGGGCACAGTGAGATCTGCCGGTGTGGAAACACGGGATGCCTGGAGGCGGTCGCGTCGGCCGCGGCGATCGCAGCCCGGCTCGGAGTCGCCGGAAGCCAAGGTGTCGTGGACCTGGTGCGGGCGGGCGATGTCGCCGCCACCACAGAGGTCCGTCAAGCAGGTCGGGAGATCGGCACTGTCCTCGCCGCCTGCGTCAGCCTGCTCAACCCGTCGGTGATCGTCGTCGGCGGCTCGCTCTCCCAGGCCGGGGACAGCCTGCTGGCCGGGATCCGGGAAGCGATCTATGCCAGATCGTTGCCGTTGGCCACCACCGACCTACGCGTGGTGACCAGTCGGTCCGGTCAGGACGCCGCACTGCGTGGGGCCGCGACGCTCGTCCTTCAGCACCAACTGACGGCCAGCTGATCCACGACGCCGATCACCCGGTCCAGCAACGGTCCGCTCCGAGCGCGCCGGAAGCCGTGCCGCCGCGCGTGGAACGCGGCCTGCACGATCTGCAGGTGCGCCCACCGCCGAACACGTTCCCGATCGAGTTCCGCGGCCTCGGCGAACACGTCCAGCTCGCGCTGCAGCGCCTTCATCAGGTCGTCGGACTCGATCAGCGCCAACGCGCGAGGCTTGAGCAAGGTGGCACCGTCGTACGCCGGGTCTCCGACATACCCCTTGGGATCGACAGCCAGCCAAGGTTCCCGGTCTCCGCGCAGGATGTTGCGGGGATGAAAGTCGCCGTGCACCAGAAGGTCCGGCTGATCCCGGCCGAGCTCATCGATCACAGCCACAGCGGCGTCCACCACCACACCCGGCAGCGGATGGGTCAGCTCCTGGGCGTCTCTGCGCAACTGCTCTTCCCATTCGTAGGCCCGGTCCTGCAGCCGCGGCAAGCCCGCCGGTGCGGCGATCGCCAGCCGGCGGCTGAGCCGTCCAGCCACCTTCGGGATGTCCTCGCCCTCGGCCAGCGTCATCGGCCGGGCTCGCTCGAGCAGCATCGCGAACCGCTCGTCGTCACGCTCGTACAGGAGCACGGCTCCCCGTCCGCCCCACGCGGCGAACGCATCCGGCTCGTGCACGTTTCCCGGGTGGGGAAACGAGACCTTCAGCACCGCGGGCCCGGCAGCGGACTGCACCGGCACGATGATGCCGACCCCGCCGTGCATGACCTCACCGTCGACGGCGCACCTCCACCGCGACAGCAGATCCTCGACGATGCCGGGGAGTTCGGTGAGCCAGGCGGCGCCCGCCTCACCCTCGCGTTCGATCGTGGACCGGGCGAAGGCCTCCGGGATTATCCCCACCGTTCCGACTTCGCGGAGCGGGAGATCAGGCTGAACAGCATGTCCTTCGGCGTCATCTCACCGGCCACGACCTTGGTGACATGCTCGGCGATCGGCATCTCGACGTCGTGGTGATGGGCCAACTCCGTGATCGAGGCGCAGGACTTCACGCCCTCGGCCACCTGCCGCGTCCCGCCCGCGATCTCCGCGACCGTCATGCCCCGGCCGAGTTTCTCGCCGAACGTGCGGTTCCGCGACAACGGCGACGAACACGTCGCGACCAGATCCCCGAGACCGGCCAGGCCGGAGAAGGTGTGCTCCTGCGCGCCGAGCGCCGTACCGAGGCGGGCGGTCTCCACCAGGCCGCGGGTGATCACCGACGCCCGGGCGTTGTCGCCGAAGCCGAGACCGATCGCCATCCCGACCGCCAGCGCGATCACGTTCTTGGTCGCGCCGCCGAGCTCGCAGCCGATCACGTCGTTGTTCGTGTACGGACGGAACGTCGGCGAGTGGCACAGCTTCTGCAACCGGGCTGCGGTCCCCTCGTCGGCGCACGCGACCACCGACGCGGCCGGCTGTCCCTCGGCGATCTCGCGGGCCAGGTTCGGACCCGAGACGACCGCGATCCGCTCCGGGCCGGCGCCGGTGAGCTCCGCGATCACCTCGCTCATCCGTTTCGTCGTACCGACCTCGACACCCTTCATCAGGCTGACCAGGGGTACGGCGTTGGGCAGCACGCCGGCCCAGTCCTTCAGGTTCTCGCGCAGCGACTGGCTCGGCACCGCCAGCACGACGGCTTCCGCACCGGCCGCGGCGGCGGCCGGATCGTGGGTCGCGGTGATCGCGTCCGGGAGGCGCAGACCAGGAAGGTAGTCAGGGTTCTCGTGCCGGGTGTTGATCGCCTCGCACAGCGACTCCCGCCGGCCCCAGACGGACACCTGGTTGCCCGCATTCGCCAGCACCGTGGCGAACGCCGTCCCCCACGATCCAGCACCGAACACCGCGACTTTGGTCATGCCGTCTCCTCGTCGTCTGCTGCCCGGGCCTTGCGCAGGTCGAAGAGTTCCTTGGGCGGGGTCTCGCCGCGCAGCTCGCCGAGCGTCTCCGCGATCGCCCGCATGATCGCCTCGGTTGCCTCGTGCAACAGCTGGTTGGTGATCGGCCTGCCCTGGAACTCGCTCAGGTCCACCGGCTTGCCGGCCCGGACCTGGATCCGCTTGCGCGGCAGCAGCCGGATCCGCAGCCTGCCGCTGTACGACTCGAAGACCTCCTGCGCACCCCAGTTGGCGATCGGCACCACCGGGCACCCGGTCATCAACGCGATCCGGGCCGCACCGGTCTTGCCGGACATCGGCCACAGATCCGGGTCACGGGTGATCGTGCCCTCCGGGTAGACGCCCACACACTCACCGCGTTCGACCGCCGCCACCGCGTCGCGGAACGCGTCCGCGGCCTGCGCCGACTCCCGGTACACCGGGATCTGCCCGGCGCTGGAGATGATCCGGCCGAGCACCGGGATCTTGAAGACCGACGCCTTGCCCAGGAACCGCGGGATCCGCCGGCACTCCCAGATGTAGAACCCGAGCACCAGCGGGTCGAAGTGGGAGATGTGGTTCGGCGCGAACACCACCCCACCGGTCCGCGGCATGTTCTCGAACCCGCTGAACTCCGGCTTGGTGAAGACCAGCATGAACGGCTTGACGATCGCGACCACCAGGCCGAACCAGAAGCCCCGGCGCGGCCGCGGGTGCCGGCCGTCCCGGGCGTCGTCGTGCTGGCCGTCCACTGCCGCCTCCTGGTGCTCGTCACTGCCATCCGTCATGGGAGAATCCTGCCTGATGGCAGACCTACAGGTCGCTCCCTGGACCCTGGCGATCCCGGTGAAGCGTACGGCGATCGCGAAGAGCCGGCTCGCTGCGGCCTACCCTCAGCACCGACCGGAGCTCGCCCGCGCCTTCGCTGTCGACACTACTGCGGCAGCCCTCGCCTCTCCCCTGGTCCGCGCCGTTCTGGTCGTCACCGACGATCCGGTCGTCGCCGCGGACGTCACCGCGGTCGGTGCGCGGGTGGTGCCGGACCTCCCGGCCACCGGGCTCAACGAGGCCTTGCTCCACGGGGCCAGGATCGCCGCCGAGGAGTTCCCGGCCCACGGCGTCGTTGCGCTGTCGGCGGATCTGCCCGCGCTGCGGCCGGCCGAACTGACCGCCGTACTGGCTGCCTGTGTGGCGCCGCGGTCGTTCGTCGTCGACCTTCCCGGCACCGGTACGACATTGCTCGCAGCGGCACCCGGAGTCGCGCTGGATCCCCGCTTCGGCGTGGGATCCGCGCTGGCCCATCAGGTGTCGGGTGCGGTCCCGATCCAGCTTGCCGGGATCGAGTCGGTACGGCGTGACGTCGACACCGCGGCCGATCTCGCCCACGCCGTACAACTCGGGGTGGGTCCGGCGACCGCCGACGTGATGTCGCTGGTCCTCGGCGCCGCCACCGGCACCGAGGGTCTAGCCTGCTGACATGCAAGGAACCGTGAGCCGCTACGACACCGAGACCTTCTCCGGCGCGGTACTGACCGACCGGGGTGTCGAACTGCCCTTCACCGTGCACGCCGTCGCCGACACCCCGGTCCGGCATCTCCGCGTCGGACAGCGGGTCCGGCTCGAAACCACCGGTTCCGGTGAAGGACTGACCATCACCAAGGTCCACTTCGCCACCGAGCTCTGAAGGTTGCCGCAGGCCCCATGACGCGCCGCGCGGCAGCGCGGCAAGATGCACTAAGGCCGGTCGCCCCTGGAGTGGGGTGACCGGCCTTCGCTGATGGTGCGGTGCTGCAGTGCTGAAGGTCAGCGGGAAGCAGCGCGCTTCGCCGGGGCCTTCTTGGCGGCGGTCTTCTTGGCCGGCGCCTTCTTGGCGACAGTCGCCTTCTTCGCCGGTGCCTTCTTGGCAACGGACTTGGCCGGGGCCTTCTTGGCCGGGGCCTTCTTGGCGGTCGTCTTCTTCGCCGCGGCGGTCTTGGTCGCAGCGGCCTTGGCCGGAGCAGCCTTCTTCGCCGGGGCGGCCGCCTTGCTGGCGGTCGCGGCCGGCTTCGGCACGACCAGCTTCGGCAGCTTCTTCGCACCGGAGACAACGGCCTTCAGTTCCGCACCCGCGCGGAACTTCGGGACCACGGTCTTCTTGGCGCGCTTGGTCTCACCGGTCCGCGGGTTGCGCACGATGCGCGCGCCACGCTCGATGGCCTCGAAGGCACCGAAGCCGGTGATGGCGACCTTGCCGCCCTTCTTGGTCAGCTCGCGCTGGACGGTGTCGATCACCGACTCCAACGCGTGCTGGGCCTGGCGGCGGTTTCCGTCGAAGTGCACTGCGAGCGCTTCGACCAACTGGCTCTTGTTCACTGCTTCCCTCCGTGAACACTAGGCGTCGAGCACAGCGCTCGATCTCACGTGAACGTTATGGACTGAACCCGCCGTTCACAAACACCAACGCGGCAATTCGGCCTTGTTTTGGGCGATTCAGGCCACAATTTACCCCGATTCGCCCGTTCCGGGGTCTCCGCACGCCCCGGAATCCCTTCAGAGCAACGATCCGGTCCCCATCCGTGACCGGTTCAGCGACGCTTGCCGCGCAGTGACCGCAGGCCCGATCGAGCCGTGTCGAGGCCTCGGGTCACACCCGATTCGCCCTTCCTGGCCCGCAGTTCGTCACTGACTTTGCCCAGCAGGTAGTCCAGCAACGGCACGGCAATCGCCAGCACCACCCACAGGATCAACCGCCGGCGCAGGAACAACCACATGGTCCGCCTCCAAGATCGACAGGTGTCTGCACCCTAGTGCCCGGGACGGGCACCAACCATTCAGAGCCAGCCGCGCCGCTTGAAGATCTGGTGCAGGCCTCCACACACCAAGGCCATCAGGCCGATCGCGAACGGATAGCCGTACTGCCAGTGCAGTTCGGGCATGTGGTCGAAGTTCATCCCGTACACGGTGCCGATCAGGGTCGGGGCGAACAGGATCGCCGCCCACGCCGAGATCCGCTTCACCTCTTCGTTCTGCTCGCTGCTGGCGATCGTGAGGCTCTTCATCTCCTCGTTCTGCTGCTGGGCCACCAGCGTCGCGTTCACGGTCAGGATGTCGCGCAGCAGTTCGCGGAACCCGTCGACCTTCTCCACCACCTCGGTGACGTGGTCGGCCACGTCGCGCAGCGACCGCTGCAGTTCCTCGTCGACGCCGTACTTCTCGAACCCGCCGCGCAGCGCCTCGAGCATGCCGACCAACGGACGGGTCGCGCGCTGGAACTCGATCACCTCACGGGACAGTTCGTAGATGCGCCGCGACACCTTCGGGTCGCCGCGGAACACCTCGGTCTCGATCTCGTCGATGTCGTTCTCCAGGCCGGCCACCACCGGGGCGTAGCCGTCGACGACCTTGTCCATGATCGCGTAGAGCACCGCCTCGGTGCCGCGCTCGAGCAACTCGGGGTCGCGTTCGACCCGGCGCCGTACCGCCGCCAGGTTGGGGGCCTCGGCGTGCCGGACCGTCACTACGAAGTCCGGGCCGACGAACACGTGCACCTCGCCGAACTCGACCTCCTCGGTCGCGTCCCGGTAGCGGGCGGCCTTGAGGACCACGAACAGCGTGTCGCCGTACCGCTCGAGCTTCGGCCGCTGATGGGCCTGGATGGCGTCCTCGACAGCCAACTCGTGCAGGTCGAACTCCTCGGCCAGGGACGCGAGTTCGCGCCGGTCCGGCCGGTACAGGCCGATCCAGGCCAGGCTCCCCGGCGAGTTGTGCAGGACGCGATAGGTCTCGGCCAGCGACTCCGGCGACGCGACCCGGCGGCCGTCGCAGTAGATCGCACTGTCGACGACGCTGTGCCCGTTGGGCTTCGGGGTGGCGGATTCGCGGACCGGCTGCTCGACCGGCTGGGTGACGGCACGGCGGGCGGCGGCACGGATCGGGGTGCGGCTGAACGCACGGAGCGTGCGGGTGCGCAGGTCGGACATGAGTCCTCCAGATGCGTGGTGCGGGTGTGTATGGGCACACGTCTGCCCGACCCCCGCGGCCCGCGGCCGCATCAAGAGAAGGAGAAATCAGCCTCTCGAAGGTCGAGCGAGATCGGTATGTCTGGAGGGATCGCTGTTCATGAGCGCCTCACCTCCCGGATCTCGCAAGCCTTGTGCTGACAACCACGCAAGGGTAACACCGAAGTTATCGCCCCCGGTGTGCCTGGCGTTACGCCGAGGTTTCCACACAGAAATCCGGTGGCACGGCGGCGGCCGCCGTACCACCGGAGAGGAGAGAAGAAGTCAGGCCTTGGCCGGCAGGGTGGCCGGTTTGAAGCTCGGCCGGGTCGCCTCGTAGGCGGCGATGTCCGCCTCGTGCGACAAGGTGATGCCGACGTCGTCGAGACCGTTCAGCAGCCGGTAGCGGGTGTAGTCGTCGATGTCGAACGGCGCGACCAGGTCACCGGCCGAGATGGTCTTGTTCTCCAGGTCGACCGTGACCTTGGTGCCGGGGTCGGTCTCGATCGTGGTCCACAACTGCTCGACGACGTCTTGCTCCACCAGGGCGGCGAGCAGACCGGCCTTGCCCGAGTTGCCCCGGAAGATGTCGCCGAACCGCGACGACACCACGACCCGGAACCCGTAGTCGAGCAGCGCCCAGACCGCGTGCTCCCGGGACGACCCGGTGCCGAAGTCCGGCCCGGCGACGAGCACCGAGACCCCTTCGTACTCAGGCTGGTTCAGCACGAACGACGGGTCGTTGCGCCAGGCCGCGAACAGCCCGTCCTCGAATCCGGTCCGGGTGACCCGCTTCAGGTAGACGGCTGGGATGATCTGGTCGGTGTCGACGTTGCTGCGGCGCAGCGGGGCCGCCGTACCGATGTGCTGGGTGAAGGCATCCATGGTTCGGTTCCTCTGGTCTCAGACGTTCTCGGGTACCGCGACATCCAGGGGCGGCAGGTCCGCCGGGGCCGCGAGGGTTCCGGTCACGGCGGTCGCGGCGGCGACCAGCGGCGAGACCAGGTGCGTCCGGCCGCCCTTGCCCTGCCGGCCCTCGAAGTTCCGGTTCGACGTGGAGGCGCTGCGCTCTCCCGGCGCCAACTGGTCGGGGTTCATGCCCAGGCACATCGAGCAGCCCGCGCCGCGCCATTCGGCGCCCGCCTCCTTGAAGATCGTGTCGAGGCCCTCGGCCTCGGCCTGCAGCCGGACCCGGCCGGAGCCCGGGACCACCAGCATCCTGGTGCCCTCGGCAACCTTCCGGCCGGCCAGCACTCCGGCGGCGGCACGCAGGTCCTCGATCCGGCCGTTGGTGCAGGACCCCAGGAACACGGTGTCGATGCGGATGTCGCGCATCGGCGTCCCGGCGGTCAGGCCCATGTACTCCAGCGCCCGCTCGGCCGCGCGCTTGTCCACCTCGGTCTCGAAGTCGTCCGGCGACGGGACCTTCTCCGACAGCGGTACACCCTGGCCGGGGTTGGTGCCCCAGGTGACGAACGGGGCGATCTCCTCGGCGCGCAGCACGATCTCGCGGTCGAAGGTGGCGTCGGCGTCGGTGGCCAGGCTCTTCCAGTACTCGACCGCGGCTTCCCAGTCCACGCCCTGCGGCGCGTGCGGCTTGTCCTTCAGATACGCGAAGGTGGTCTCGTCCGGCGCGATCATGCCGGCCTTGGCGCCCCACTCGATCGACATGTTGCAGATCGTCATCCGGGCTTCCATGCTCAGCGCCCGGATCGCCTCGCCGCGGTACTCGACGATGTAGCCCTGGCCGCCGCCGGTGCCGACCTTCGCGATCAGCGCCAGCACCAGATCCTTGGCCGAGACACCGTCGGGCAGTACGCCGTCGACCGTGACGGCCATCGTCTTCGGCCGGGCCTGCATCAGCGTCTGGGTGGCCAGCACGTGCTCGACCTCGCTGGTTCCGATGCCGAAGGCAATCGCGCCGAACGCGCCGTGGGTGGAGGTGTGGCTGTCACCGCAGACCACGGTCATGCCGGGCTGGGTCAGGCCGAGCTGCGGGCCGATCACGTGCACGACGCCCTGGTCCGGGTCGCCCAGGGTGTGGATCCGGATGCCGAACTCCTCGGCGTTGCGGCGCAGCGTCTCCACCTGGGTCCGCGACACCGGGTCGGCGATCGGCTTGTCCACGTCGTACGTCGGGACGTTGTGGTCCTCGGTGGCGATGGTCAGGTCCGGACGCCGCACCTGCCGGCCGGCCAGCCGGAGGCCGTCGAACGCCTGCGGACTGGTCACCTCGTGCACCAGGTGGAGGTCGATGTAGAGGAGGTCGGGCTCTCCGTCGGCCTGGCGCACCACGTGCGCATCCCAGACCTTTTCCGACAACGTCCTACCCATCAGACTTCTCCTCCTCGAGTACTTTTCCACCCCACCGCCCCGGTCGGCCGTGTGATGAGGTGCCGTATCGCTCACAGTGCCCTCACTGCGTCGTTTCAGCGTGCTCCGCAATGAGTCTCAGAAGCGACTTGCGTTCCACGATTCGAGACGGCAATATCGTCTCATGGACAACTCTAGCGGAGTCGGCGTTCTCGACAAAGCAGCCCTCGTTCTGTCCGCGCTCGAGTCCGGGCCGGCGACGCTGGCCGGGCTGGTCGCGGCCACCGGTCTGGCCCGCCCGACCGCGCACCGGCTGGCTGTGGCCCTGGAGCACCACCGGCTGGTCGGCCGGGACATGCAGGGACGGTTCGTGCTCGGTCCGCGACTCAGCGAGTTGGCCTCCGCCGCGGGTGAGGACCGGCTGCTCGCGACAGCGGGCCCGGTGCTGGCGCGACTGCGTGACATCACGGGTGAATCGGCGCAGCTGTTCCGCCGGCAGGGTGAGTACCGGGTCTGTGTCGCGGCCGCCGAGCGTCCGTCCGGTCTGCGCGACACGGTGCCGGTCGGCAGCCAGCTGACCATGGCGGCCGGCTCCGCCGCCCAGATCCTGCTGGCGTGGGAGGACCCGGAGCGGATGCACCGCGGCCTCCACAACGCCACGTTCAACGCGGCCGCCCTGGCCGGCGTACGACGTCGTGGCTGGGCCCACTCGGTCGGCGAACGCGAACAGGGCGTGGCATCGGTGTCCGCACCGGTCCGCTCCCCCAGTGGCAAGGTGATCGCTGCCGTCTCCGTCTCCGGCCCGATCGAGCGCCTGTCCCGGCAGCCCGGCCGCATGCACGCACCCGCCGTCATGGCCGCCGCCGAACGCCTCTCCGAAGCCCTCCGCCGCGCCTCCGAGTAACTACAGCGGCCAGACCTGACCCGTGCCGCTGTCGATCAGGGCGGCATGGTCGGCGGTCGTCTCGAGCGGCAGTACGTCGTACACCGCCGCCGCGAGAATCGGCAACGCGACCAGTGGGACCCGTGGTGCGAGGGTGCAGTGCGGGACCCAGAGCCCTGGTTGGTAATGCCGGTGCAGGTCGGCACCGGTCGCCGTGATCGCCGAGACCACCTGTTCCTGACGTCGCAGGACCTCGGCGCCGACCGCCGGGACCAGCCAGGCCCGGCCGCGCCGGAACGTGCCGAGCGCGTCGAAGTACAAGCCGACCGGCCCGTCGGCCATCAGCGGCTGGACGGCCTTGATCACCTTCTCCTGGTCCCACTCTCGCAGCACCGCCAGCGACAGGTGCGGCACATGCCGCCCGTGCGTGTGCGACTTCAGCGTCGGTACGCCGAGATCCTCCAGCCGGTCCCACAGTCCGCGCAGGATCCGCTCCGAGCGCCGATCGAACAACAGACAGACGGCGAGTGCCATGAGAAGAGCCTCTCACCAAGTGGTGAGAGGCTCTCGTTCTCTGGTAGCCCCGACGGGATTCGAACCCGCGCTACCGCCTTGAGAGGGCGGCGTGCTAGGCCGCTACACAACGGGGCCAGAGGGTTGTCGTCCGGTCCTTGCGGGCCGGGCAACGAGGTTGAACTCTACCGATTTCCATCGGCTGGGTCCAATCCGCTGGGGTACTAGGACTCGAACCTAGACTAACTGAACCAGAATCAGTCGGGCTGCCAATTACCCCATACCCCAAAGGCATTTCACTGCTGCTGTGAGTTCGTCTCCGCCCTCACAACCTGGCCCGCTGAGCCTACCCGAGCAAGGGCCAGGATTCCAAAACGAGGTCCCGCCGACGGGTTGTCACTCCCGTCACACCAGCCCCGAATCAGTTCAGCCGCAGCCCGGGCAGCGGAGCGGCCGTCAGCGGCAGGTCGCACACCGCCGACAGCTTCGCCCGCCGCGCCAGCCACAACGCGACCAGGCCGAACGCGACGAACTTCGCCACGTCCACCGCGACCAGCGACCAGGGCGCGTCGTCGGCGCCGAGGCTTGCGCCCACGCTGTCGGTCAGCGCGGCGAACACGAACGTCACCACGTTGTTCGCCGCGTGCACCGCGATCGACGCCTCCAGCCCACCGGTCCGTACGACGAGGAAGCCGGCCACCACACCGAACGCGAACCGGTCGAGGAACAACGCCGGGCTCTCCCACGGCCAGATCCCGTGCGCCATCGTGAACAGCACGGTGGTGACGAGCACCGCCACCACCGAGCTCCGCACCAGCGCACCGACCGCCTGCAGCAGATACCCGCGGAAGAAGTACTCCTCCCCCGCCGCCTGGAACGTCGACGTGAGCAGAGTGACCGCGATCACTGCGGCCGCATCGGGCGCGATCCCGCCGTTCCCGTCACCCAGCAGCTCGACACCGCCGACCTTGATGACACCGAGCATCAGCAACTCGAGCAGTACGGCGGCCAGCGCGAACCAGCCCAGCGACCGCCACCGCAGCCGGCCGGCCACCGAGGACAACAGTCCCGGAGCCTGCCGGTTCAGCTTCTGCGCGACCAGCATGGCCAACGGGATCAGCACGATCAGCGACAGGTTCGTCGCCAGCAACCCGAACCAGGAGACGGTCCCCTCGGGGTCCTTCCGGATCAGCTGCTGGGCGGACAGGATGACCAGGCTGGCGACGATCCATCCGGCGAAGATCGTGAAGGCCCCGAGGATCACGTAACCGGTCGGGCTCACCGGGTTCCGCAGCAGCCGGTGGTACGGCTGTGGTCCTGCGTCGCCCCGGTCCGTCGCCGGCGTCACGTCGTACGGCATCAGCGTCTAGTCCGTCGGTAGAGAGGCGCGGGCCTGCTCGAGGCGGTGCAGCGACCTGTCCCGGCCGAGCAGTTCCAGCGACTCGAACAACGGCGGCGAGATCCGGCGCCCGGAGATCGCCACCCGGACCGGGCCGAACGCGTTCTTCGGCTTCAGCCCGAGCCCGTCGATCAGCGACGCCCGCAACGCGGCCTCGATCGCCTCGGTCGTCCACTCGACATCGGCCAGCGCCTTCACCGACGCCTCCAGTACGGCGCCCGCGTCGCCGGTGAGGACCTTCGCCGCCGCATCCGGGTCGATGGTGAACGCGTCCTCGTCGAGGAACAGGAATCCCAGCATGTCGACAGACTCCGACAGCGTGTTCATCCGCTCCTGCACCAGCGGTACGGCGGCGCGCAGTACCGCGAGCTGGTCGTCGGACGGCTCGGCCGGCAGCACCCCCTCCTTGGCCAGGAACGGGATCATCCGCTGGGCGAACTCCTCCGGGGCCAGCAGCCGCATGTGCGCGGCGTTGATCGCTTCGCACTTCTTCGGGTCGAACCGGGCCGCGTTCGCGTTCACCTTGCGGATGTCGAACGCTTCGATCATCTCCGCCATCGTGAACACGTCGCGGTCCTCGGCGATCGACCAGCCGAGCAGGGCGAGGTAGTTCAGCAGGCCCTCGGGCAGGAAGCCGCGTTCCATGTACTCGCCCAGTCCCGAGCCCGGGTCACGCTTGGACAGCTTCTTGTTTCCCTCGCCCATCACGAACGGCAGGTGGCCGAACCGCGGCGTCCGGCCGTTGCCGACGCCGATCTCGGCGAGCGCCTCGTAGAGCGCGATCTGCCGCGGCGTCGACGGGAGCAGGTCCTCGCCGCGCAGGACGTGGGTGATCTCCATCAGCGCGTCGTCGACCGGGTTCACCAGCGGGTAGAGCGGGTGACCGTTCGCCCGGACCAGGACGTAGTCGCCCAGGTTCTCGGGCAGGAAGGTGATCTCGCCGCGGACCAGGTCCTCGAACACGATCGGCCGGTCGGGCATCCGCAGCCGGACCACCGGCCGGCGGCCCTCCTCGACGTACGCCGTGACCTGCTCCTCGGTGAGGTTGCGGCAGTGGCCGTCGTACCCGCTGTGCTGCCCCGCGGTGCGCGCGGCCTCCCGGCGCTGGTCGAGCTCCTCCTGCGAGCAGTAGCAGTGGTACGCCTTGCCGGCCGCGAGAAGCTTCGCGACCACGTCGGCGTAGATGTCCATCCGCTCGGACTGCAGGTAGGGGCCGAATTCGCCGCCCTTCTCCGGACCCTCGTCCCAGTCGATGCCCAGCCAGCGCAGCGACGCCAGCGTGTAGGACAAGCCGTCCGGGGTGTTGCGGGCCACGTCGGTGTCCTCGACCCGCAGCACCAGCTTGCCACCGTAGTGCCGCGCGAACGCCCAGGCGAACAGCGCGGTCCGGATGTTGCCGACGTGCAGGTAGCCGGTCGGGCTCGGCGCGAACCGGAGACGCACCTGGGTCGGTTCGAGGCCGCCAAGAACGCCGCCGTCGTCGTCGAAGGAAGCAGCGGCAGGCCGGTCAGTCACGCACGATCACCTTGTTCGTCAGAGTTCCGATTCCTTCGATGCTGACCGACACCTCGTCGCCGGGCAGCATCGGGCCGACACCCGCCGGGGTGCCGGTGAGCACCACGTCGCCGGGCAGCAGCGTGGTGAAGGAGGTGATGTAGGCCAGCACCTCCGGGATGCCGAAGATGAACTGCGAGGTCCGCCCGTCCTGCTTCGGCTCGCCGTTCAGTTCGGTGGTGACCCGCAGGTCGGACACGTCGAGCTCGGTGCTGATCCACGGGCCGAGCGGGCAGAACGTGTCGTACCCCTTGGCCCGGGCCCACTGCCCGTCGCTCTGCTGCAGGTCGCGTGCGGTCACGTCGTTGGCCACCGTGTAGCCGAAGATCACCTCGTTGACCCGCTCCTTGGGCAGGTCGCGGCAGATCCGGCCGATCACGATCGCCAGCTCGCCCTCGAAGTGCAGGTTGTTGGTCTGCTCCGGGTACACGATGCCGTCGCGCGGGCCGATCACCGAGGTGTTCGGCTTCAGGAAGATCATCGGCTCGGCGGGCACCTCGTTGCCGAGCTCCTCGGCGTGCGCGGCGTAGTTGCGGCCCACGCAGACCACCTTGCTGCGCGGGATCACCGGTGCGAGCAGCCGGACGTCGGCCAATTGCAGCTTCTCCCCGGTGAACTGGACCGGCCGGTAGAGCGGGTCCGAGTCGAGTACGGAGACAGTGCCGACGAGCCCCTCGGGGTCGTCGGTCTCGACGACGCCGTACTTCGGTTCGTCGTCCACGGAGAATCTGGCGATACGCACGGCCCGAGCCTACCGTCGCGGCGGTTTGAGACAGTTATCCGGTGACGACTGAGATCCGGCTGGCCCGCGCGAGCGAGTACGACGCTGTCGGGGAGCTCACCGTGGAGGCGTACGCCCACGACGGTTTCGTGAAGGGCGACTACGCGATGACGCTGCGTGCTGCCGCGGACCGGGCGGCCAAGGCGGAGCTGTGGGTCGCGGCGGATGCCACCGGCCTGCTCGGTACCGTCACCTACTGCCCGCCCGGCTCGATCTACCGGGAGATCGGCCTGGACGACGAGGGCGAGTTCCGGATGCTGGCAGTGTCCGGGCGCGCACGCGGGCTGGGCGTCGGGACGGCGCTGACCGTCCGTTGCATCGAGCGGTCCCGCGAGCTCGGCCTGAACCGGCTCGTCATGAGCAGTGCGACGTACATGCGGTCCGCCCACCGGATCTACGAACGCCTGGGCTTCGTCCGGCGGCCGGACCGCGACTGGTCGCCGATCCCCGGTATCGACCTCTACGCCTTCGCCCTGGACCTGTGACGATCACGCTGAGCCCCGCCGAGTGGACGTCGTACGCCGACGCCCATCGTGCCCGCGTCGACAAGCTGGTCGCGGATCACCTCGATCGCCGGAAGCGCCGCGAGGCACACCCGGTCGAGGACTTCCTCTTCACCTACTACCCCACCCGCCCCAACCAGCTCCGCGTCTGGCATCCCGGACCTGGGGTGCGCCTGCTCGAGGCCACGGAGTACGCCGGGCGTCGCGGCTACACGTACGCCGACGGCGCCGCCTTCCTCGACCCGGCCGAGGTACGGCGGCGTGCCGAGAGCATCGCGTGGATCCGGCAGTTGCTGGCCGCGACCGCGGACCGTCAGCCGCAGTTCGGCTGCTTCGGGCTGCACGAATGGGCGATGGTCTACCGGACGAACGCCGTACGGCACGAGAAGTGGCCGTTGCGACTGGGTGCCGAGGGCACCGATCGGGTGGTCGAGTCGCACAAGGTCGCGTGCTCCCACTTCGACGCCTTCCGGTTCTTCACCGCACCGGCTCGCGGGCTGAACGTGCTGCAGCCGACCCGCGAGTCCCAGCCGTCGATGGAACAGGGCGGCTGCCTGCACGCGAACATGGACCTCTACAAATGGGCCTGCAAGCTGATGCCGTTCACGCCCAGCTCACTGCTCATGGACTGTTTCGAACTGGCGCGCGACATCCGCACCCTCGACATGCGCGCGTCGCCGTACGACCTGTCCGCCCTCGGCTACTTCCCCGTCCCGATCGAGACGCCGGCCGGCAAGGCGGAGTACGCCGCGGCCCAACGGGACTTCGCGGGTCGGGCCCGGCCGCTGCGGTTGCAGCTCGTCGCGTTGTGCGACGAGCTACTCGGCTAGGGTCGGCATATGGGGAAGATCGTCGCGATCGCAATCGGACTGCTGCTGGCCGTGTCCGGGGCGATCTTCACGTTCCAGGGGCTCGGCTACCTCGAAGGCAGCTCCATGACCGGCAGCAGCTTCTGGGCCGTCGTCGGCCCGATCATCGCCGCCGCCGGCGTCTCCCTCCTGTACGTCGCCATCCGCGGCCCCCAGCAACGCCGCTAGGGCACGTCTAGAAGCGGCGGGGTGGGTCGTCTCGCGTGGTGCGGTGGACGGTGACGAGGGCGTCGCCGTCGACGGTTGTGGGTGAGACGACGGTGTAGAGGGTGCGGCCGCCGGGGAAGTCGAAACGCTGGGCCGGGCCGGTGGTGCCGGTCGAGGCGCTCCGGACCGTCAGGCCTTCGACGGTCTTGTCGTCGGTGAGGTAGCTGAGGACCAGGCTCAGGCGCTCACGACCGGCGAAGGGGCGAGTGTCGTCGGTGCCCGTCGGCTGGACGCGGTCCGCGCCGCCGATCAGGTCCTCCGGTTGGGCCCGGTTGTCGTACGAACCGTCGTCGGCGGGCATGCTCGCGAACTGGTAGCCGCCCTTCGTCTGGAAGGCGTAGAGCGTGCGCTGGCGGAGCATGCCGGCCGGGTCGTAGTACGTGCGGTCGTCGACGAGGATCGGCGTACCGATGATCGGGGTCGCTGTGAGCTGCGCCGCCCGCGGATCGAGCGGCAGCGGGGATCGCGTGTGCCGGCCGAGCTGGATCGGATCCGGTGACGGATCCGCGGCCGGGCCCGAACACACCGTGCGCTTGCCGATCAGCCAACCGGTCCCGGCTCGGGTCAGTTCGGTCCGGGCGATACGTCGCCCGGCCGCGTCACCGTACTCGAGGACGCCGGTCTGCCCTTTCACCGTGATGTTGTACCGCGGTACGCCGTACTCGATCGCCTCCGTCGGCGCTTGACCAGGAGCGATCACGGCGCGGATCGGCTTGCCCGTCACCGAGTTCGTGCCTGGCGTGATGAGTGTCCGATGGCGGCAGGCCCAGTCGCCGATCGGTCCGGCGGCCGGCCCTGCCGCCGGCTCATTGGTCCGCGGCTTCGCCGGTGGTGTGCTCGTGGTCGCCGCGGGCTGTTCGTTGCCGTCGGCAATAACAGCGCCGACGGTGACGGTGACCAGAACGGTCGCGACCGAGGCAGCGGCCAGGTACGGCGCCAGTCGCCGGCGCCACGGCCTCGCGTGGACTGCCGGTCCCGCTCCGGCGGTGCGCTCGTGCACCGCGTTCCACAGGCGGTCGACGTCGACCCGAACCGCCGACGCGGCCCGGTCCAGTTCGGTCCTGAGTTGACGCTCGGTGTCGTTCATCGGTGATCCTCGAGTTCCGTGGCAAGCCGGGCCAGGCCGCGGCTGACGAGTGACTTGACGGTGCCGACGCGCACCCGCATGGCGGTCGCGATGTCGGCCAACGGCAGATCCAGCCAGTAGCGCAGTACCAGGGCCTCGCGCTGCCGAGGCGCCAGCCGATCGAGGGCCCGCATCAGGCCCAGGACGGACTCGTCGCGCTCGACCTGCTCGCTCGCGGGAGCCGCCGTGACGAGATGGACTGTCTTCCGGTCGGCGATTACCTTGCGGCGCTGCCGGCTCCGCACCTCGTTGACCACGATCCGGTTCAGGTACGCGATCACGTTCCCGATCCGGTGGTCGTCAGGTACGGCGTACAGGCGGCAGAACGCCTCCTGGACGACGTCCTCCGGATCCTCGGCTCCGAGCAGGTGCGCCAACCGCACCAGCCGGTCCGCGTGCGCCCGGAACAACACTTCGAACGGCGGATCGCCGGACGCCACCCCACCCGGATCGTCGGCGGCCACCAGGTCTCCCATCATCAGCCCCATACCTGAACGACGAACCCGTGGCCGAAAGGTTGAGTCGCCGGGGCCAACGTTCAGACGGGTCTGGTGGCCTTCAAGGCGAAGAGAAGTGGAATACGTGGTGCGTCGTCGGGGAGACGCCACCAGCCCTCAGGGGTTTGCTGCATGGCGGGCCAGCGCGGCCATTGCAGGACCTCGGACTCGCGCAGCGAGGTGATGGCCAGGCCGGTGGCGGCGAGGGTGGTGACGAGTTCGCCGAGGCCGTGCCGCCATTCGTAGCTGCGCTGGCGGCCGGGGACCTCGTCGCCGGTGTAGGTGACGGTCGAGTCGTGGGCGATCGGACCGCGGCCTTCGAGGTAGTCGGTGCGGATGGTCAGGTCGTCGGCTTCACCGGGGAGCGCGACCGGACGCAGTGCGTTGAGCAGCGGGTGGAACTCGACGATATACAGGACTCCACCGGGTTTGAGGAGCTCGCGGACGACCTTCGCCCACTGGTCGAGGTCAGGCAGATAGCAGAGCGCACCCTTGCCGGTGTAGACGATGTCGAACTGACGTCCCGGCAGCGCGTCCACCGCGTCGTACACATTGGCGTGCACGTACTCCACGTCCACCCCTGCTTCGGCCGCGATCCGCCGGGCCTGCTCCAGCGACCGCGCGGACAGATCCAGACCGGTCGTGCGCGCTCCCTGACGGGCGAACGCGATGGTCTCGGTCCCGAGGTGGCACTGCAGATGCAGTACGTCGCGCCCGTCGAGCGGACCGAGATCCTCCCACTCGTAGTCCGCGAACCAGAACTCCGCCGGCCGACTGTAGAAGTCGCTCGCCGCATGCAACGGCGCCCGGGCATCCCAGTCCGCCTCGTTCGCCGCCACCATCCGCAGTGCATCCGCATCCAGCGTCACCTGCCCAGCCTGCCAACCTGACGGGTCACGGTGGGTGGAGGGGCACAGTGCAGCAGTGTGCTCGTTCAAGGTTATGCGCTAACCTTGAACAGAGAAGGAGTGTGGTCATGGCGCGGGTGGAGCTACATCGGTGGCCCGGGCATCCGGACGGGTTCACCCGGGCGGAGCGGTTGGGCGGGTCGTACGAGCTGTACTTCCCGGATCCGTTGGCCGGGCGGACGTTCGACCTGAGCGACGAGGTGCTCGCCGCACTGGAGGATGCGGCCGGCGATCTCGGCCGCCTCGATGCGACTGCCGCCGTACTGACGAACAGCGAGGCGCTCGCACGACTGCTGCTCCGGGCCGAGGCCGTCGGGTCGTCCCAGATCGAAGGCCTGGTCGTCGGGGCGCGTCGGCTGCTGAAGGCCGAGGTACTGCGGGAGCGGCAGCGGGACGTGACCGCCGAGGAGGTGCTCGGCGCCGTCGACGCGATGACGTGGGCGACCGAGTCCGTGCAGGCCGGTGACAAACTCGAGGTCGAGCACCTGCTCGAGGCTCACCGGCGGCTGATGGCGCACTCGCCACATCCGGAGCTCGGCGGCGAGGTCCGGTACCTGCAGAACTGGATCGGCGGCCGCTCCCCCGCCGAGGCGTACTACGTCCCGCCGCCGGCTCAACTGGTCCCCGAACTCCTCGCCGACCTGATGGCCTTCGTCCGCGAATCTCCCCTGCCGGTGCTGGCGAAGACCGCGATCGCGCACGTGCAGTTCGAGACGATCCACCCCTTTGCCGACGGCAACGGCCGGACCGGTCGCGCGCTGATCCACCTGATCCTGCGCGCGGAGGGCCTGGTCCAGCGGACCGTCCCACCGGTGTCCCTGTCGCTGGCCACCCACGCGACGCAGTACGTCGAAGCGCTCACCGCCTTCAGGCACACGGGCAAGCCGACGAGTCCGCGCGCCCGGACGGCGGCCAACCAATGGCTGCTCATGTTCGCCGCCGCGTGCAGCCACGCGACCGCGGAGGCGGCCCGGTTCGAGCGGGCGGCGGCCGACCTCAAGGCCGCCTGGCGCGAGCGGGCCGCACCGGTCCGGGCCGGCTCGGCCGTGGAACTGCTGATCGAGACACTGCCCGCCGCGCCGGTGCTCACGCTGGCCGGCGCGGCCCGGCTGATCGACCGCTCGCAACAGGCCGCCAACCAGGCACTCGCCCGGCTGGTCGAGGCGCGCGTGCTGCGCGAGATCACCGACGGCCGCCGGAACAGGGTCTACGAGGCGCCTGAACTGATCGACGCCTTCACCCTGCTGGAACGACGTTTCGCCAGCCCGGCCGCCGACACCAGGATCGAGCCACCTACCAGACCAGTGCCACCGAGGCCAGAACCGACACACCGCGCACATTGACTTTCTCCTCCCGCTCGGGCAACAATTCGAACACATGTTCGATCCTGCCGCAAAATCCGACCCAGGAGCGTGAGGAAGTGTGATGCCGGAGCCGTTCGACTGGGACATCCTGCACCGCCCGTCGGCGATGGCGATGGTGCGCGGCCAGCTCGGCTTCAGCTGGATGGTGCTGTCGGGCCGGCTCGCCGAGCTGACCGACGAGCAGTACTTCTGGCAGCCGAGCGGCGAGGCGCTGACCGTCGTCCGCCGCCATTACGCCGGCCGGTTCCGGTCCCTCGGCTCCGGCGAATGGGTGGCCCAGTGGCCGGCCGAGCCCGACCACCGCGGGCCGCGCACGATCGCCTGGCTGATCGCGCATCTGACCGAGCAGTTCTTCGAGCGCTGGGAGTGGACGTTCGGCGAGCGGCGGCAAGGCCGGGCGGACATCACCTTGCACGGCAACGCCCGGGACGCGGTGGCCTGGCTGACGCACTGGGTGGACGCGTGGCAGGACTCGATCGCGGCACTCGACGAGGACGAGGTGATGACGGTCGGCCTCAGCCAGGCGTCCGAGCTCGACGCGGCCGAGCCGTTCGGCCACGTCGTACTGCGGCTCAACCGTGAGCTCATCCATCACGGCTCGGAGATCATGACGCTCCAGAATCTCTACGCGGCCGCAGCGTGAGCCCCCGGACCACAAGATGCGCGACACGCGGCGTGGCGCTACCACAAGATCTAGCTCCAGCCACCTAGCATCACTACTGCTGGTGGTTCGGAGCGACCGGCACCACAAGATGTGGGCCGCTCCGAGGCAAGAGGGGAATCCGGTGCGAGTCCGGAGCTGCCCCGCAACGGTGAGCGGAGACCGTCCGCGAGTCCGGATACCTGCCACCGGCGCGTGCACCGCCGGTGCGCGCGGTCCGAGACCTCGAGGGTGGGTCGCAGGGCGTGACGGCAGTAGACCCGGCCGGTGCTGCCTGTCCCGTCGTGCGCCCCATTCACGAGTCACGGACCTTCGAACTCACGTGGAAAGAGCATCTGTGACCGTCACTTCCTCATCACGACCGGCGGCCAACGGGCCGACGCGGTCGATCGAGCTGACCGTCGTACGCCGCGACGGCAGCACAACGGCGTTCGACCAGGGCAAGATCGCCGTCGCCATGACCAAGGCGTTCCTCGCCGTCGAGGGTGCCGACGCCACCGCGACACATCGGGTCCGGGACCTGGTGGCCGACCTGACCGGCCGGGTCGTCGACGCCCTGACCAGTCGCGGCCCCCGCCATCTTCAGGCCCGGCGCAGCGTCCACGTCGAGGACATCCAGGACCAGGTCGAGCTGGCGCTGATGCGCGCCGGTGAGCACCAGGTCGCCCGGGCCTACGTCCTCTACCGGGAGGAGCGCAGCAGGGCCCGCACGCCTGCGGACCCGGCCGGCGTCGCCGAGAAACCCACGATCACCGTCCGCGCCGCCGACGGCAGCACCGCGCCGCTGGACGTCGACCGGCTGCGCCTGATTGTTGCGGAAGCGGCCGACGGGCTCGACGCGGTCGATCCCGACCTCGTCCTGGACGAGACCCTCGGCTCCTGTTACGACGGCATCGCGCAGCACGAGGTGGAGCTCGCGCTGGTGATGGCCGCCCGGGCCTACGTCGAGACCGAGCCGCAGTACAGCTTCGCGGCGGCGCGTCTGCTGCTCGACCAGATCCGGCGCGAGACGCTCGGTCGGGTCCAGGGTGAGCCGCGCCAGGCCAGCCAGGCCGACATGGCCACGGAGTACGCGGCGTACTTCCCGGAGTACGTCCGGACCGGGATCGACGCGGGGCAGCTCGACCCGGAGCTGGCTGACTTCGACCTGGCTCGGCTCGCCGCCGCGATCCGGCCGGAGCGGGATCTCGACTTCACGTTCCTGGGTCTGCAGACGCTCTACGACCGGTATCTGCTGCACATCGACAAGGTCCGGTACGAGCTGCCGCAGGCGTTCTTCCTCCGGGTTGCGATGGGGATGGCGCTGCGGGAGGACGACCGGGAAGCGCGGGCGATCCAGTTCTACGAGCTGCTGAGCTCGTTCCGGTTCATGTCGTCGACGCCGACGCTGTTCAACTCCGGCACCACCCGGCCGCAGCTGTCGTCGTGTTTCCTGACCACCGTCCAGGACGACCTGGCGGGCATCTTCACCAAGATTCGCAACAACGCGCTGCTGGCGAAGTACTCCGGCGGCCTCGGCAACGACTGGACCCCGGTCCGCGGGATCGGCGCGAAGATCCGCGGCACCAACGGCGAGTCGCAGGGCGTCGTCCCCTTCCTCAAGATCGCCAACGACACCGCTGTAGCGGTCAACCAAGGTGGCAAGCGGAAGGGTGCGGTCTGTGCGTACCTGGAGACCTGGCACATCGACATCGAGGAGTTCCTCGATCTGCGCAAGAACACCGGCGACGAGCGTCGCCGGACCCACGACATGAACACCGCCAACTGGGTGCCCGACCTTTTCATGCAGCGGGTCGAGGCCGACGGCCAGTGGACGCTCTTCTCCCCCGACGAGGTCCCGGACCTCCATGACCTGTACGGCGCCGCGTTCGCCGAGGCCTACCGTCGTTGCGAGGAAGCCGCGGACCGTGGTGAGATCAGGGTGTTCCGCCGGGTCCGGGCGGTGGAGTTGTGGCGGCGGATGCTGACCGTGTTGTTCGAGACCGGACATCCCTGGATCACCTTCAAGGACGCCTGCAACCTGCGGTCGCCGCAGCAGCACGACGGCGTGGTCCACTCGTCGAACCTGTGCACCGAGATCACCCTCAACACCACCGTCGACGAGACGGCCGTGTGCAACCTGGGTTCGGTGAACCTGGTCGCGCACCTGACCGACGGCGGCCTCGACGCCGAACTGCTGCGCGACACCGTGAAGACGGCAGTGCGGATGCTCGACAACGTCATCGACGTGAACCTCTACACCACGCCCGAGTCCGAGCGCGCGAACCAGCGGCACCGCCCGGTCGGCCTCGGCCTGATGGGATTCGCCGACGCGCTGTTCGCGCTACGGATCCCGTACTCCTCCGACGCGGCCGTCGCCTTCGCGGACCGTTCGATGGAGCAGATCAGCTACCACGCGATCGAGGCGTCCAGCGACCTCGCGGCCGAACGCGGCCGCTACTCGACGTACGACGGTTCACTGTGGAGCCAGGGCGTTCTGCCGATCGACTCGATCGCTCTGCTCGAGACCGCGCGAGACGGCGACGTGATCGTCGACAAGACTACGATCCTCGACTGGGACGCCTTGCGCGCCAAGGTGCTCCGGGACGGTATGCGCAACTCGAACGTGATGGCGATCGCGCCGACCGCGACGATTTCCAACATCTGCGGGGTGAGTCAGTCGATCGAGCCGGCGTACAGCAACCTGTTCGTGAAGTCGAACATGTCCGGCGAGTTCACCGTGGCGAACCCGTACCTGGTCGCCGACTTGAAGGCGCGCGGCCTGTGGGACCAGGTGATGGTGTCGGATCTGAAGTACCACGACGGCGTCCTGGCCGGTATCGAGCGGATCCCGGCCGACCTGCGCGAGTTGTACGCCACCGCGTTCGAGATCGACCCGCACTGGTTGGTGCAGGCGGCGTCGCGGCGGCAGAAGTGGATCGACCAGGCACAGTCGCTGAACCTCTACATGGCGCAGCCGTCGGGACGGGCGCTGGACGAGCTCTACCGGTCGGCATGGCGCCATGGCCTCAAGACGACTTATTACCTCCGTTCCCAGTCAGCGACCCACGTGGAGAAGTCGACGCTGCAGGGCACCGACGGCCGGCTGAACGCCGTACCGGTTGCTCTGCCCGAGCTGAGTGGGGCCGCGTGCTCCATCGACGACCCGGATTGCGAGGCGTGCCAGTGACCCCCACCGGACTGGGCGAGATCGCCGTGGGCGCCTCCCGGGTGGAGGTGGCGGACAAGGCGATGATCAATGCGCGGGCGGACGTCAACCAGTTGCTCCCGTTGAAGTACCGCTGGGCGTGGGAGAAGTACCTTGCCGCCTGCAACAACCACTGGATGCCGACCGAGGTGTCCATGCAGGCCGATATCGCCTTGTGGAAGTCTCGTGACGGCCTCACCGAGGACGAGCGGTTGATGCTGAAGCGCAATCTGGGCTTCTTCGCCACCGCGGAGTCGCTGGTCGCGAACAACATCGTGCTGGCCGTGTACCGGCAACTGACCAACCCCGAATGCCGGCAGTACCTGTTGCGTCAGGCGTTCGAGGAGGCCGTGCACACGCACACCTTCCAGTACATCTGTACGTCGCTCGGCCTGGACGAAGGCGAGTTGTTCAACATGTACCGGGAGGTGCCGTCGATCTCGGACAAGGACGCCTGGGCGCTGAAGTACACCCGGCACCTGGAGGATCCGGACTTCCGCACCGGGACGCCGGAGGCCGACACCGCGTTCCTGCGGGACCTGATCGCGTTCTACGTGGTGTTCGAGGGGATGTGGTTCTACACCGGGTTCGCGCAGATCCTGTCGCTCGGCCGGCGCAACAAGATGGTCGGGATCGCCGAGCAGTACCAGTACATCCTGCGGGACGAGTCGATCCATCTGAACTTCGGCATCGACTGCATCAACCAGATCAAGCAGGAGAATCCGCACCTGTGGACGGCCGGGTTCCAGGCCGAGGTGCGGCAGATGCTGACCGAGGCGTGTGAGCTCGAGGTCGCCTACGGGCGGGCCACGATGCCGAATGGCATGCTCGGGCTGACCGCGGAACTGTGCGAGCAGTACATGCACTTCATCACCGACCGCCGCGCCGAACAGATCGGCCTCGCCCCGATCTTCGGCGAGACCCGCAACCCGTTCGGCTGGATGTCGGAGGTGATGGACCTGAAGAAGGAGAAGAACTTCTTCGAAACCCGCGTCATCGAGTACCAGTCGTCCAGCGGACTCAGCTGGGACTGACCTTCTAGATTGACTCCATGACGAGACGATCGGTGCGGTCCCGGCGTGGGTGAGCGTCAGCCGATCCTGGCCGCGGCGCGAAAGGTGGTCGCCACGGCGACCACCGACCCGCGCTATGCCCACACGAGCCATCTGCAGATCGTCGTCCGCGGCTCGCTCGTCGTCGACGAGCACCTGCGCGGGCCGCTGGTCGCGGACGTGTTCTCCGTAACCAAGAGCGTGCTCGCGACGGTGCTCGGCGTCGTGGCCGGGCGTGGCCTCCTACCGGATGTCGACAGTCCGGTCGGTGCCATCTTGCCCGCGCTGCGCGGGAAACCGCACACCTGGCGTCATCTCCTGACCATGACCCGTGGTGCCCGGATCGAGGACGTCGACGAACTGACGGCCCTGCCGGGTGGACAGGTCGCGCGGATCGCGGGCGCACCGCAGGAACACGAGCCTGGCAGCCGCTTCGGGTACGACGACGGGGCGGCACACCTGTTGTCGGCCGCGGCCTGCGAGTTGCTGGGCGAGTCTGTCGCGGACGTCACCCGGCGCGAACTGTTCGAACCGCTCGGAATCACTCAGGCGGAGTGGCGGTGCGACCCGGACGGGATCCCGTTCGGGTACGCGCATCTGAGCATCAGCGCCGACGGCCTCGCCAGGATCGGCCGACTGTGGCTGTCCGACGGGACCTGGCACGGCCGCCAACTGCTGGCCCCGGCGTACTTCGCCGAGTTCCGGCGGCCGCAGTCGGCCGGCGGTCCGCCCGAGGGCCTGCCGTACGGCTTCCTCACCTGGATCGGCGGCGAGTCACTGCTGGCCGGCGGCTGGGCCGGTCAGCATCTCCTCGTGGTCCCGTCGGCCGGAGCGGTGATCGTCACGACCGGGTTCCCGAACTTCCGATTCGGCCCGCCACCGGCAGATGACCTGCCACCCGACTGGCGACCGGCCCTCGACCTGATCCGTGCGCACGTCCTGCCGGTGTTGTGACACCCAACCGACCTTGGCCGGCAATGTGACGACGGTCACACTGGAGGAATGTCGAGGGACGTCGCGCCCGCTCGTCTACTCGCCGTGGCACACCGAGGGCCACCGAGGAACAGACGCTAGAAGGGACCGACCATGGAGTACGCAATCCTGATCTACCGAGACGAGTCGCGCGACGCCGAGTTCGACTGGCCGCAGCTCGACGCCGACTACGCCGCCTACTTCAAGCAGGCAGCCGAAGCCGGGGTGCTGCGCGGCGGGCCGCGGCTGCAGCGGGCGGCGCTGACCACCACGGTGGCCGTGCGCGACGGCCGGCGACTGGTGACCGACGGCCCGTTCATCGAGTCGCGTGAGCAACTCGGCGGCGTGTTCGTGATCGACTGTGACGACCTCGACCAGGCCATCGACTGGGCGGCCCGCTGCCCGGGAGCCACCCACGGAACTGTCGAGGTCCGACCGGTGGAGCCGAACTGAACGCCGACGACGTGCTGAGCACGGTCTTCCGGAGCGAACACGGCCGCGTGCTGGCCCGGTTGATCAGCCTCCTCGGCGACATCGATCTGGCCGAGGAGGCGCTCGGCGACGCCTATGCGATCGCCGCCTCGTCCTGGCCACGCGACGGGGTGCCGGAGTACCCCGCCGCCTGGCTGGTGACGACCGCCCGTCGCCGGGCCATCGACCGGATCCGGCGCGCCCGCACGCAAGCCGCGAAACTGTCCGAACTGGCGGCCACGATGAAGACTCCTCCACCTGAGACCGTGGATCCGGGGCCGATCCCCGACGACCGGCTGCAGTTGTTCTTCACCTGCTGCCATCCGGCGCTGACCCCCGGCAGCCAGGTCGCGCTCACCCTTCGGTGCCTGGCCGGACTCTCGACCGCCGAAGTCGCGCGGCTGTTCCTCACCAGCGAGACCACCATCGCCCAGCGCGTCGCACGAGCCAAGGCCAAGATCCGCGACGCGCGGATCCCGTACCGGGTGCCCCGCCGTGACGAACTGCCGGACCGCCTGCCGGCCGTCCTCTCGGTCCTCTATCTGTTGTTCACGGAGGGCTACATCGCCACGTCCGGTTCGGCGCTGATCCGGGACGAGCTGTGTGACGAGGCGATACGCCTGACTCGGGCGCTGCACGCGCTGATGCCGGACGAACCAGAGGTCACCGGACTGCTGGCGCTGATGCTGCTCACCGACGCGCGCCGCGCTGCTCGCCGGGCGCCTGACGGAAGCCTTGTCCTGCTCCCCGACCAGGACCGGTCCCACTATGACCACCAGCTGATGACCGAGGGGCGCCAGCTGCTGTCCCACGCCATGCACCTGGGAGCGTCCGGTCCGTACGCGATCCAGGCCGCGATCGCCGCCGTACACGCGAACGCGCCCACCGCCGCGGACACCGACTGGGCGCAGATCGCCGACCTCTACCGTGTCCTGCTCGCGACGGCGCCGTCGCCGATGGTCGCGCTCAACCACGCCATCGCGGTCGGTGAAGCCGACGGCCCACTCGCCGGTCTGGCGCTGCTCGACAGCGTCGCCGCCGACGGGACGCTTGCCTCCTCGCATCTGTTACCGGCCGCGCGCGCCGAGCTGCTGCGCCGGCTCGGGCGTGACACCGAGGCGGTGCAGGCCTACACCGAGGCGATCGCTCGGGCCACCAACTCGGCCGAACGTGAGCACCTCATCCATCGCCGCAACGACTTGACCCGTCCTTCCTGAAGTGAGCGAATCATGGCTCTGCAATCACTGTTCATCGTCTCCGTCCCGGTCAGCGATCAGGACAGGTCGAAGGCCTTCTACACCGAGAAGCTCGGCTTCGACGTGCGCGCCGACAACATGTTCGGCGAACTGCGCTGGGTCCAGCTGCAGCCGCCCGGCGGTGGCACGTCGATCACTCTGGTGACGTGGTTCCCCACGATGCCACCCGGCTCGCTGAAGGGCCTGGTGATCGAGTGCGACGACGTCGACGCCACAGCCGCCGAGCTAACCGGCCGCGGACTAACGCTGAACGAGGACATCCAAGACGCCCCCTGGGGCAGGTTCACCTCCCTGGACGATCCAGACGGCAACGGCTGGGTCATCCAACAGACCCACCCGACCTGAACCACCCGCCCCCGGCCAACCACCCTCCCACCCCACCCCATCGCTCCCAGCACAACCACCAACCCCGCAGCCAAACACCCTCCACACATCACCGTCCCAGGTGAGCCACCCACCCCGCGGTCAGCCCGCGCCTCGCACAGCACCCGTCCCAGGTGAGCCACCTACCCCGCGGTTAAGCCGCGCTCCGCACGGCACCCGTCTCAGGTGAACCACCCGCGTGGCGGCCGAGGCGCTTCGGTCATCGCCTCGGGGGGTGGACGTCCTTGAAGTCGCCCAGGGAGACGTGATAGGTCTCGATCTTTCGGAGGCCGAGCTTTTCTGCCACTGCGGTCGAGGGGCGGTTGCTCGTCCAGGCGTCCCAGTACGGCGTGATGTTCCGCTCGGCGCAGTGCTCGGTGAACGCACTCGCGGTCAGGGTTGCGAAGCCGCGCCCGCGGTGGCTCCCGATCGTCTCGATGCCGATGCCGCACTTCCCGTCGCTGACGAACTCGGCGACGCACCAGCTGACGATCTGTTCGGTGTCATGGGCAACGAAACCGAATCCGGTACGCAGGAAGTCCGCGATCGATGCCCAGGTGGACTCGATCTCGGCGATGACGTCCGTCGCGTTCGCAAGTCCGCCGAGACCACTGCCCAGGTCATCGATGGCGCTGAGGTGGAATCCGGGCGGCAGCCGCCGGCTCCAATCGTGAGCGACCGGACCGTGTCCGCGGTAGAGGACGCGTTCACGCCGCTGCAACGGCAATCCCGCGAACACCGTCCCGGCAGCGTCGGGAGTCGCGTAGATCTTGAGCACACCGTCTCCGAGCGGCGCGATCTCCCGGTCGAACAGCGCGCGCCATTCCTGCGCGTCCTCCACCGAGCCGGCGAAGTACACGCTGTGATGTCGATCCCAGACGAGCGCTGACCCGGCCCCGGAGTCGTCGGCCCACACGCGTGCCGGGCTGTTCCCCGCAATCACGGCGTCGATGACCAGCGCGAGATGCTCCGCCTCGAACAGCCGACGTACGCGATGGACTTCCCGATTCGGCAGGAGCTCCACGGCGAGGCCTTTGATCGGGTGGACCGGCTACAACAGCCGGGCGTCGACTGCGGCGGGTGAGTAGACCTCGTCGACGACCAGGCGAGCCATGCCTTGGAGGGCGGCCTGGTCGGCGAGTTGGGCGGGCACGACCTTGAGATGCCGGGTCGCCCGCGGGAGCGTCAGTTGGTACAGGACCTCGTTGACGCCGGTGATGAAGTCGGTGTCGGCCAGGTCGCCCGCGATCATCAGAACGCCGGGGTTGATCACGCTGACCACCGTCGCGAGCACCTCACCGACGCGCCGGCCCGCCTCGCGGGCGAGGCGCAGGGCATCCGGCTGACCGGCCCGCAGCAGCTCACGGACGTCAGCGCCGGAGCGGGCGTTGACGCCGAGCTCGGTCAGCGCCGCCGCCACTGCTCCACCACTCGCGACCGCGGCGAGACAACCAACGGAGCCACACTGGCATTTGGCGTCGCCCGCGTCCCGGACCCGGATGTGCCCGATGTCCCCCGCTCCCCCGTCGATGCCCCGGAACACCCGGTTGCCGATCACCACGCCGGCACCGATCCCCGTCGACACCTTCACCAGCACGAAGGCCGGGCAGTCCGGGTACCCGGCGGACTGCTCCCCGAGCGCCATCGCGTTGGCGTCGTTGTCCACCAGCACCGGTACGTCGAAGATCCGGCGCAGGTGCTGGCGGATCGGGTACTCGTCCCAGCCCGGCATGATCGGCGGCCGGACCACCACGCCCGCCTCGAACTCGGCCGGCCCCGGCACCGAGAGTCCGATGCCGGCCACCTCGTCGAGCGATCGGCCGGCGGCGTCGAGCAGGGACGTGAACCACGACGCCAGTGTGTCGATCACCGGCACCGGACCTTCCGCGATCACGAGTTCGCCGGAGGTCTCCTGCAGCACCCGCCCGCCGAGATCCATCACCGCGGCCCGGGCGTGCCGCGTGTCGAGGTCGGCCGCGAGCACCACGGCGTGACTCTCGTCGAACTGCAGTACGACGGGTGGCCGGCCGCCGGTCGAGGTGGTGGACCCGGCCTCCCGCAACCAGCCACGGCGCACGAGGCTGTCCAGACGCAGCCCGACCGTGGACCGGGACAGACCGGTCAACTCCTGGAGCTCGCCCCGGGTCCGGGCACGGCCGGTCCGGACGAACTCCAGGAGGTGACCTGAGGACGTCGTGACGTCAGCTCTTATCTGCCCCACTCGTCAAACCCTCCGTCAGCATCCGCTCCGCCGCATAGAACATGAGTACCACCGGCAGCGTCAGCACAACCGAGCCGGCCATCAGCACGGTCTTCGGCACCTCCACTCCGTTCGCGAGTTGCTGCAGGCCCAGCGACACCGTCCAGCGCGTCGGCTCGGCGGCCAGGAACAGCAGTGCGAAGAGGAACTCGTTCCACGCGATCATGAAAACGTACAGCCCGGTGGCCATCACCGACGGCGCGGCGAGTGGCAGCACCACCCGCCGTACGATCGCCAGCCGCGAGCAGCCGTCCAGCGCGGCGGCCTCCTCCACGCTCACCGGCACGGTGGCGAAGTAGCTGCGCAGCATGTAGATCGCGACCGGCACGGTCTGCGCGATGTAGACGATGACGAGACCGACCAGGCTGCCCTGCAGCCCGGCCTTCGCGAACATCACGAACAGCGGTACGGCGAGCAGCGTCGCCGGGAACAGGTAGACGCCGAGGAACAGCGCACTCACCTTGCGTCGCCCGGTGAACCTCAGCCGGCTGACGGCGTACGCGCCGGGGATCGCCACCAGCAGGGTGAGGATCACGGCACCGATCGAGACCAGGGCCGAGTTCCGCAGCATGGTGAGGAATCCCTGGCCGCCGTCCTCGACCGACGTCAGGACCTGCCGGTACGAGTCGGCGGTGAACTCGCTCACCGACACCCAGATCCGGCCCGGGTCCAGCAGCAGGTTGTCGATCGGCTTCACCGACAGCAGGACCATGTAGTAGAAGGGGAACAGCGTCGCCACCACCAGCGCGGCGATCACCACCCAGCGCATCACGCCGAAGAACTTCTCCTGGAACGCAGCCTTCGTCACGACTCATCCTCCTGGGTACGCCGGCCCCAGAACCGGAAGTACAGGCCGAGCAACACGATCAGCACGGCGGCCAGTACGACGGCCTGCGCGGAGGCCAGCCCGACGTCGAACCGTGCGGTCAGGAACCGGTAGACGCGGACGGCGACCACATCGGTCCCGGCGCCGCCGCCGGTGAGCAGATAGACGTCGTCGAACTTGTTGAACGTCATGATGAACCGCAGCACCGACAGCAACGCGATCACCGGCATCAGCTGCGGCAGCAGGATGAACCGGAACCGCTGCCACAGCGTCGTCCCGTCGACGACCGCCGCCTCTTCCAGCACCGGTGGAACCGCCTGCAGCCGGGCGAGCAGGAACAGGAACGCGAACGGGAAGTACCGCCAAATCTCGAACGCGATCACGGTAAACAGCGCCATCGGCACCGGCACCCCGAGCACGTCGTACGACCGCTGGGTGAGGAACGCGATCGGCCGGTCCCACCCGAAGACGTTGACACCCCAGTGGTTCACGACGCCGAGGTCGGGGCTGAGCAGTACCTGCCAGACGAACGCGACGGCGACGACCGGAGCGACGTACGGCAGGAGCATGGCGCCGCGGATCAGTGCGCGGCCGCGGAACGGCCGGCGGAGCGCGAGGGCGGCGAGCAGGCCGACCAGGATCGAGCCGAGCGTGGAACCGATCGTGTAGACCAGCGTCGTCCACAGCGAAGACCAGAACCCGGGTGAGCTGAAGACGCGCTCGAGGTTGCGGAGCGTCCAGTGGCCCCACAGACCCTGACTCTGGATGTCGACCAGCCGGACGTTCTGGAACGCCAGCACGACGGTCCAGATGATCGGCAGTACGACGACCACCAGCACGATCAGGAGGGTGGGCGAGACCAGCGCGAGGCCGGCCCGGTTCTCCTGGCGGCGGGCGGTGTTGCGGGTGGAGCGGTGCACCGGCTCGGCGGCCGGTGGTCGTTCGGTCACAGTGGTCATGTCCGCCTCACCCCAAGGTGTCCTCGATCGCGGTGACGTCGTCGGCCGCCTGTTTCGCGGCCTCGTCGGCGGTCACCTGGCCGCCGGCCAGCGCACTGATGGCCTTCGGCACCGGAAGTTCGCCGAGGGTGGCGCCGACCAGAGTGCCCTGCCCTTCGGTGATCCCCCAGCGCTGCATCTTGCCCAGGCCGTCCCGCAGTTCGGCGATCACCGGTGCGGGGTAGATGGCGGCCAGCGGCTTGCGCGCGTCGACGCCGATGTCCGCCCTGTCCCAGGCGCGGTCGAACTTGTCCGGGTCCGCCGTGGTCCCCCGCCGTACCGGGAACTTGCCCTCGGCCGCCATCCCGAACCACTGCTCGTAGCCCTGATCCAGCATGTACTCGACGAACTGGCGGGAGGCGTCGGCCTTCGCGGTCTTCGTGACCGTCCAGCCGGTCAGCTCGCCGAACTGCGCGGGCTCCTTGCCGTCCGGACCCTGAACAGCGGTGACGACGCCGGTGTTGCGCGCCAGCCAGCTCTTGTCGTTCTCGCACCGCTCGCAACTCGGCAGGGCATCGTCACGCAGCCCGGCGAGCTCGTCGAGCAGGAACGACGACCAGACCACCATCGCGGACTTGCCCGCGAAGTACGACGCACGCGTCGAGTCCACGGTCTGGGTGCCGGCAGCGGAGTACTTCGTGGCCAGGTCGCCGTAGAACCTGAAGGTGTTCCGGCAGGCCGGGCTGTCGAGCGTGACGTTGCCCTCGGCATCGACCAGCTGGCAGCCGTTCGCCAGGGCGAGGTGCTCGAAGCTCTGCTGGGTGAACGGATCGGCCGGATCGGTGGCCAGTGCGATCCCTTCGAGCTGGCCCTTGTCGAGTGTGCGCGCCGCGGTCTCGATCGCCTGGTACGTCGTCGGCGCGGGCAGACCGGCGGCGGCGAACAGGTCCTTGCGGTAGAAGAGCAGCTGGGTCCAGCCGTCGGACGGCACGGCGAGTTGCTGGTCGCCGTTGCGGGTCAGCTCGAGCGCGCGCGGGTTGAAGGTGGACTCACCAAGAGCGTCCACCGCCTGACCCGCGACGTCGGGATTGAGCAGCCCGTTGCTCGACAACTGCTGGATCGCCGCGAGCGGGACCGCGCCGATCACGTCGGGCAGCTTGCCGGCCGCGGCGGCCGACATCACCAACTGGCTGAGTTGTGCCTCGTCGACACCGACGAGCTTCACCTCGATCCCGGTGTCGGCGGTGAACTTCTTCAGGATCTCGCGCGTGGTCTCGAGCCGGCCGGAGACGTTCTCCAGCGACCAGACGGTGATGCTGCGCTGGTCACCGCTCGCGGAATCGTTGCCACAGGACGTGAGCAACCCCGCGGTGAACAGCAGGGCGCACGCGATGGAGAGCACCCTGGTCAGACGTGCCATGCGTCCTCCTCGATGGACGGTCATCCCGCATAACACCAGGACTTATGCGTTTTGACAAGACCTAAGTTCGGATGATTTGTTGTTCCTGTCCCGCTCGTCAGCGTCGGAGGTGCCCATGGCCCGCGTCGTGCAGTTCTCCGCTCCCCGCGTCGCCGAGGTGGTCGATTTCGACCCACCTCCGCTGCTCCCCGGCCACGTCCGCGTACGTACGGCGTACTCCGGGATCTCGGCCGGCACCGAATTGACCGCGTACCGCGGGACGAATCCGTACCTGACCCGCACGTGGGATCCGGACGCCCGGCTGTTCCGCGACTCCGCCGCCGGGGTGGCCTTCCCGGTGGTCGGCTGGGGGTACTCCGAGTCCGGTGAGGTCATCGAGGTGGCCGACGACGTGAAGGATGTGGCGGTCGGCGACCAGGTCTGGGGCATCTGGGGTCATCGCAGTGAGGCCGTCGTACCGGCGGAGAAGCTGGCCGGTCATCAGTTGCCGGCCGGTGTCGATCTCGCCGCGGCCGCGTTCGCGCGGGTCGGGGCGATCGCCTTCAACGCGATCCTCGCCGCCCGGATCACGCTCGGCGATCTGGTCGTGATCTTCGGACAGGGTGTGATCGGGCTGCTCGCGACCCGGCTGGCGACGTTGAGCGGCGCGCGGGTGGTGACGGTTGACGCGGTGCCGGCCCGACGGGACGAGTCGTTGCGGTTCGGGGCCGTCGAGTCACTGGCGCCGGGGACGGTGGCCGAGCGTCTGCGCGAGGTGAGCCCGGCCGGGGCCGACACGGCGATCGAGTTGTCTGGGGTGTACGCCGCCCTGCACGAGGCGATCCGATCCGTCACCGTCGGCGGGCGCGTGGTTGCCTCCGGCTTCTATCAGGGAGCCGGCGAGGCGTTGCGGCTCGGTGAGGAGTTCCACCACAACCGGGTCGAGCTGGTGAGCTCGCAGATCGGCGGTGTGCCGCCGGAGCTGGCCGGGCGGTGGTCGGTCGACCGCCTGCAGACGACATTCCTCGGTCTGGTCGGCAGCGGCCAGGTCGACGTGGAGCCGCTGATCAGTCACCGCGTTCCGGTGGAGGACGCCGCGGACGCCTATACCCTGCTCGACACGCGTCCCGGTGACGCTCTTCAAGTACTGCTGGAGTTCCGATGAAGATCGCTTGCCAGGAGCAACTGCTGCCCGGTGACACCCTGCAGGAGAAGTGGGACTTCGCGGTCGCCGCCGGGTACGACGCGATCGAGCTTCGCGGGCGTGGCGACCTGGCTTTCCGCGACCGGTTGCCGGAGTTGCGGAAGGCGAAGGCCGACGGAGTCGTGATGCCGACGGTGTGTGTCGATATGTTGCACTTCTTCGGAGCGTTCGACCCGGAGCAACGGGCGGACGCTCTGGTGCAGCTGAAGTCCCAGCTGTCGGTGATGGCGGAGCTGGGTGGGCTCGGGGCGCAGACCCCGGCGTCGTACGGGATGTTCTCCCGGCGACTGCCACCGTTCGAGCCGCCGCGGGACGAGGCCGGCGATCGTCAGGTCCTGCTCGACGGGCTGCGTGAGCTCGGTGAGCATGCCGCGGCCGAAGGTGTCGAGCTGTTCCTCGAGCCGCTGAACCGGTACGAGGACCACATGGTCAACCGGCTGGAGCAGGCGGCCAAGCTGATCGAGGCGGTCGGGCTGGACTCGGTGCGGATCGGGATCGACAGCTACCACATGAACATCGAAGAGGCCGACCCGTCCGCGGCGATCGTTGCCGCCGCCCCCTACATCGGCCACGTGCAGCTGAGCGACTCGAACCGGTTGCAGCCGGGCGCCGGGCATCTCGACTGGGCGGCGTTCCTCGGTGCGCTCGACGCCATCGGTTACGACCGCTACCTCGCGGTCGAGTGCCGGCTGAGCGGGGACCCGGTCGAGGCGGTGCGCTCGATTCCGGCCGTGGTCAGGCGGTACGCGTGATCAGGCCGGCGGCAGCACGCGTCCTCCTCGGCAACTGGACCGGGCACTCGACCGTGCCGTCGCACTCGCTCTACCCGCATCAGTGGAGCTGGGACTCGGCGTTCATCGCGATCGGGTTGCGCCATCTCTCGCCGCGCCGCGCGCAGGTCGAGCTGGAGTCGTTGCTCGGCTCGCAGTGGGCGGACGGGCGGATCCCGCACATCAGCTTCTCCCCCAGTGTCCCGCGGGACGCGTACTTTCCCGGTCCGGACTTCTGGCAGGCGGTGACGCGCGGAGGGGTCGAGACGTCCGGGATCGTGCAGCCGCCGGTGCACGCGCTCGCGGTCTGGCTCACCCATCAGGCCGACGAAGACGAGTCGGTACGGCGCGGCTTCCTCGAGCGGATGTATCCGAAGCTCGTCGCCTGGCACGCGTACCTGCGGGAACGCCGGGATCTCGGCGGGCACGGCCTGGTCGCGATCGTGCATCCGTGGGAGTCCGGGATGGACAACAGTCCCGCGTGGGACGAGGCCCTCGCACGGGTGCGGCCCGCGCCGCTCGACTCGTTCACCCGGCGCGACACCGACCACGCCAGCGACGACGACCGGCCGACCGATCTCGACTACGGCCGCTACGTTCAGCTGGCCGCCACCTACCGGGACCATGGGTACGACGACGCACGGACGCCGTTCGCCTTCGCCCTGGAAGATCCGTGCTTCAACGCGCTGCTGATCAGCTCCGAGCACGCACTGGCGTCGATCGCCAAGGCCCTCGCCGTCGACCCCACGCCTCACCTCACCGCGGCTGCCGAGCTGACCACGTCGCTGGGCGACCTGTTTGCCGATGGCAACTTCCGGGCCCGCGATCTGCGCGCCGACGGCAGCGCGCTGGTCGGTGCGGACACCGTGTCGGGGCTGATTCCGTTGCTGGTGCCGGGGTTGCCGCAGGCGAACGAGTTGCTGGCGACGGCGCGCGGGCCGAGGTTCCGGCTGGGCGCGGTGCGGATGGTGCCGAGCTACGACCTGACCGGGCCGGAGTTCGAGCCGGGACGATACTGGCGTGGGCCGAGCTGGTTCAACACCGCTTGGCTGATTCACCGGGGGCTGGTCCAACTCGGCGAGCACGAACTGGCCGGGACCGTCCGCGCCGACGTACTGGACCTCGCCGCGGCGACGCGGTTCGCCGAGTACGTCGAGCCGTTCACCGGTGCGGCTCGCGGTGCCCGGGACTTCTCCTGGACCGCCGCGCTGGCGCTCGACCTCGAATCGGACGATCAGCGGTAGTCGACGTCCAGGACGCCGATGATCTTCCTCAGCCGGGCGGCGACCCGGCCGGCGTCGAACCCGTCGCCCTCGACGGTGACCCTCAGCGTGAGGTCGTCCAAGGACAGCGACAGCTCGCGAACGTCGTACGGGTTGAGCATGACCGCGATCCGCGCCAGCAGACCGTCGGTCTCCACCACGCGCGCGGTGAAGACCGTGACAGTTCGTTCGACCGCCAGGAGACTCATCGGGCGACCTCCTTGTGACGCAGCAGCCCGTAGGTGTAGCCGTCGACGAGGGCTTCCCAGGACGCCTCCACGATGTTGTGGCCGACTCCGACCGTCACCCAGGAGCCTTCGCCGTCCGCGGTCTCGATCAGGACTCTGATCACCGCGTCGGTGCCGTGGCCCTGGTCGAGGATGCGGACCTTGTAGTCGACCAACTCGAACTTGTTCACCACCGGGTACGCGCGCTCGATCGCGGTCCGGAGCGCGTGGTCGAGGGCGTTGACCGGACCGTTGCCCTCACCGGTGACGATCTCCCGCTCGCCGCCGGCGACCAGCTTCACCGTGGACTCCGACACCGCCTCGCCGTCGGCGCGCGACTCGGTGATCACCCGCCACGACTCGACGTCGAAGAAGCTGGCCCGCCGACCGGTGACCTCCTCGGTCAGCAGCAGCTCGAACGACGCGTCGGCGGCCTCGAACGTGTACCCGCGTGCCTCCATCTCCTTGACCCGGTCGGTCACCCGGCTGACGAGCTCCCGGTCGTTGCCGAGGTCGAAGCCGAGCTCGCGGCCCTTCAGCTCGACACTGGCCCGGCCGGCCATCTCGGAGACGAGCATCCGCATGTCGTTGCCGACCAGGGCCGGATCCGTGTGCTGGTAGAGGTCCGGGTCCACCTTGATCGCACTGGCGTGCAGCCCCGCCTTGTGGGCGAAGGCGGACACACCGACGTACGGCTGCCGGGTCGACGGCGGCACGTTCGTCACCTCGGCGATCGCGTGCGCGATCCGGAACGACTCGGCGAGGTTGCCCGGCGGCAGGAGCTCCATGCCGCGCTTCAGTTGGAGGTTGGCGACGATCGCCAGCAGGTCGGCGTTGCCGGTGCGTTCGCCGTACCCGTTGATCGTGCCCTGGACGTGCGTGACGCCGGCCTCGACGGCGGCGATCGAGTTCGCCACCGCGCAGCCGGCGTCGTTGTGACAGTGGATGCCGAGACGCGCACCGGTGGATTCGAGGACGTCGCGGACGATGTCCTGCAGTTCCCGCGGCAGCGTGCCGCCGTTGGTGTCGCACAAGGCGACGACGTCGGCGCCGGCCTCGGCGGCGACCCGGACCACCTCGAGCGCGTAGGCCCGGTTGGCACGGTAGCCGTCGAAGAAGTGCTCGGTGTCGAGGAAGACCCGCTGGCCGTTCTCACGGAGGTGCCGGACCGTGTCGGCGACCATCCGCAGGTTCTCGTCGAGCGTCGTACGCAAGGCCCGTTCGACGTGCGCGTCGTGGCTCTTGGCAACGAGGGTGACGACCGAGGCGCCGGACTCACGGAGCGCGGCGACCTGTGGGTCGTCGGCGGCCGCGGACTCAGGCTTGCGGGTCGCGCCGAACGCGGCGAACGTGGCGTTGCGCAGGTGCAGTTCGGTCCGGGCCCGCTCGAAGAACTCCGTGTCCTTCGGCACCGCGCCCGGCCAGCCGCCCTCGATGAAGCCGACTCCCAGGTCGTCCAGGTGCTGCGCAATGGCGATCTTGTCGGCCACGGACAGCGCCAGCCCCTCCTGCTGCGCGCCGTCGCGCAGAGTCGTGTCGTAGACGTGGAACTCGTCCGAGATGCTCATGGTCGGCCTTCCGGGGGGCTGGCGGTGTACTGCCGGGCAAACAAAAAACCTCCCGCAAGGTGCGAGAGGTCTGCGCGCTCAGGTACCACTGTGCTGAGCGCGCCTAGGGAATAATGACCCGGTAGTTCTTCATGACATTGGCAGTCTGCCACAACAGGTCCACCAGGTGGCGGCAGCGTCTCGAATCACGAACATTCAGTACTGCGGGGTCCCGCAGAGTCCAGGTTCTACGCCGTCAGCGACGAGCCCGGGTCGTCCCAGGCGGTGTAGAAGTCCTCGCGGGTGAGCGGGCGCAGGCCCCACTCGTCGCGGTCGAGAGCCTTGTCGGTGAGCATGCCCTCGTCGTCCTCGATCCGCTGCCACCAGTAGCGGGTCAGCGTGCCGTCCTCGGCCGCGCCGAGTTGCCGGACGACGACCCACTCCCGCTCGTGCCAGACCGCCTCGAACAGCCAGTCCGTGCCGTCGTCCTCGTTGGCGAGCGCGCCGTACGTCCGCGGAGCGGTGCCGCGGTCGAGGTCCCGGATCAGCTCCACGGTCGACCGCATCGCGGCCACCGTCTCGGGCGACCAGCCACGCCGCTCGGCGAGCTCCGCGTAGTAGGCCTCGACGTCGTCCGGGAAGCTGCTCATGGCCCCCGACCCTACCCAACCGCGGCTGCCGGCGGCGACCGTCAGTCCACCGCTGAGACCTGAGAAGATCCTGTGAAGTCGCCTGCCCGCAGGCTCGACCGGGCCGTCGGCTGTTGCCATCGGCATCTGGTGCCCTGTGTCGAATCGGCCGGAGCGCACGTGCAACGACCCGCTCCTGAGTGCAGGAGCGGGTCGTCAATGTGCCGGAGGGATCAGCAGACGCGGGTCATCCAGCCGTGCGGGTCGGCCGCGCGGCCGTACTGGACGTCGAGGAGGGCACTGCGGACGGCCGCGGTGATCGGGCCGCCGTTGCCGTCGGCAACCTGCACCTCGCCGCCCTTCCACTTCAGCGACGCCACCGGCGTGATCACCGCGGCGGTGCCGCAGGCGAAGACCTCGCGGATCCGGCCCGACGCGGCGCCGTCACGCCACTCGTCGATCGAGATCTTCCGCTCGGTGACGTGGTGCCCGAGGTCGGTGACGAGCTTCAGGATCGAGTCCCGGGTGACGCCCTCGAGGATGGTGCCGGACAGCTCCGGCGTGACCACCGAGTTGTCGTCGAGGACGAAGTACAGGTTCATCCCGCCGAGTTCCTCGACCCACTTCTTCTCCACCGCGTCGAGGAAGGCGACCTGGTCGCAGCCCTGCTCGATGGCCTCGGCCTGGGCGAGCAGCGACGAGGCGTAGTTGCCGCCCGTCTTCGCCGCGCCGGTGCCGCCGGGGGCCGCTCGGGTGTACTCCTCGCTCAGCCAGATCCGGACCGGCTTGACGCCGTTCGCGAAGTACGAGCCGGCCGGGGAGGCGATCACGCAGTACGTGACCTGCGCCGACGGCCGGACGCCGAGGAACGGGTCCGAGCCGAACATGAACGGCCGCAGGTACAGCGACGTCTCGCCGCCGCCGGGCACCCAGGCGCGGTCGATCTCGACCAGCTTCCGCAGCGAGTCCAGGAACGCCGCCTCGGGCAGCTCCGGCAGCGCGAGCCGGTGCGCGGACCGCGCGAACCGGGCCGCGTTGGCCTCGGGACGGAACAGGTGGATCGAGTCGTCGGGATGCCGGTAGGCCTTCATCCCCTCGAAGATGGTCTGGGCGTAGTGGAACACCGCGGTGGCCGGAGACAGCTCCAGCGGCCCGAAGGCGGTGATCCTCGCGTCGTGCCAGCCGAACTCCGGAGTCCAGGTGGCGATGGCCATGTGGTCGGAGAAGTTCTGCCCGAATCCCGGGTTCGCCAGGATCGCGGCGCGCTGGTCGTCGCTGGCCGGATGGGTGTTTGGCTCAACGGTGAACTGCAGATCGGCGCTCATGCCTGCACCTCGCTGGCGCTCGGTTCCGGCATGAGCGCGATGGCGGCAGTGTTATTGGGTCGCTCGCTCCGCTCGCTCATAGCCGCACCGTACCTCTCACCTCAGTGGTCATGCGAGCCTCAGCCTGCTGCCCGCTTGGCGATCGCGTCACCGATCTCGGCGGTGGTCCGGGCGGCGCCGGTGCGCTCCTCGATGTCGGCCGTGGCGGCCGCCTCGATCGCGCGCGCGGCCTCGGTCAGGCCGAGGTGGTCGCACAGCAGCGCGGCGGACAGGATCGCGGCGGTCGGGTCGGCCTTCTGCTGGCCGGCGATGTCCGGGGCGGAGCCGTGCACCGGCTCGAACATGCTCGGCGCGGTCCGGTCGGGGTTGATGTTGGCGCTCGCGGCCAGCCCGATACCGCCGCTGATCGCGGCGGCCAGGTCGGTGATGATGTCGCCGAACAGGTTGTCGGTGACGATCACGTCGAACCGGGCCGGGTCCGTGACCAGGAAGATGGTCGCCGCGTCGACGTGCAGGTAGTCCACGGTGATCTCCGGGAACTCCTCGGCCACCGCGTCCACGGTCCGCTTCCACAGGTGGCCGGCGTGCACCAGCACGTTGTTCTTGTGCACCAGCGTGAGCTTCTTGCGCGGCCGCGCCTGGGCCCGGGCGAACGCGTCGCGGACCACCCGCTCCACGCCGTACGCGGTGTTGACCGACACCTCGGTGGCGATCTCGGCCGGCGTACCGACGCGCAGGGCGCCGCCGTTGCCGACGTACGGGCCCTCGGTGCCCTCGCGGACGACGACGAAGTCGACCTCGCCCGGGTTCGCCAGCGGGGAGCCGACGGAGGGGTAGATCTTCGACGGCCGCAGGTTCACGTAGTGGTCGAGGGTGAACCGGAGCTTCAGCAGCAGGCCGCGCTCGAGCACACCGGATGGCACGGTCGGGTCACCGATCGCGCCGAGCAGGATCGCGTCGTGTGTGCGGATCTCCTCGAGTTCGGCGTCCGGCAGCGTCTCACCGGTGGCGTGCCAGCGCCGGGCGCCGAGGTCGTACTCGGTCCGCTCGAAGGTCACGCCGTGCTGCGCGGCGACCGCGTCGAGCACCTTCAGCGCCTCGGTGGTCACCTCGGGTCCGATCCCGTCCCCCGGGACCACGGCCAGCCTGAAGGTCTTCTGCTCGGTCACTTCTTCGGTTCTCCGTTGTAGACGCGGTTGATGGCTTCCTGCGCAGCCTTGACCTCGGCCGAGTCGGCGGTACGGCGGGCCGGACGGCGACGGCGAGCCGCCTTCCGTTCCCTGGCGTCGATCGCGGGCCAGTTGGCTGGATACATGTCGTACATGCTGCTCTCCGGATGGGTCTTGCCGACACTGCGAATGCCGACAGCTGCGGGCGGCACGACCCGACCGAATTTACTCTGACGTCCGACTATCTCACCACTATGCGGGCAGGTTGTCCCGGGATGTGAGATCTCGGTGCGATGACTGGACCGATGCTGTGCGACTCTCAGCCGGTGAGCGCTCCTCCAGAACTGCCGCCGCTGGTGTCGGCGGCCCTCAGCCTGTCCGGCAGGCGCGGATTCGTCAGCTCGACCCGGAACGAGACCGGCCGGCTGCTCGCCACCCTGGCGGCGTCCAAGACCGGCATCGTCGGTGAGCTCGGCACCGGCTGCGGTGTCGGCTCGGCCTGGTTGCGCAGCGGCGCGACCGAGCAGACGAAGATCGTCACCGCGGAGAGCGATCCGCAGCTGGCCAAGGCGGTGGCGGAGCTGTTCGCCGACGACGAGCGGATCGAGGTCGTCTCGGCCGACTGGACCGCGCTGATCGAGCGCGGCCCGTTCTCCCTGCTGTTCGTGGACGCGCGCGAGGCGAAGATCTCGGCCCGCGACATCATCGCCGACGTGGTCGAGCCCGGCGGCTTCGTCGTCCTGGACGACTTCACGCCGTCCGCGGTCTGGCCGCCGATGTACGAGGGCCGGGTCGACACGCTGCGGCAGGAGTGGCTGATGGACAAGCGGTTCACCACCGTCGAGGTGATGGTGGCCGCGGACGCCGCCGTACTGCTCGCCACCAGACGCTAGACATCAGACGCCGGACATGAGGCGGGCCCGAGCCATGGGGCTCGGGCCCTGGTCGGCCGCCATGCGCCTGCGGGCGGCTGACCTGCCTCCAGTAAAGCAGTCGTTCGGGTGAATCAGGCGTCGAGGTCCACGGTCCGGGCCGTGTCGGCCTGAACGGCGGTGGCGATGTCGTCCAGCACCGCCGGGGGGATCGCGGAGTCGACGGCCAGTGCGACCAGCGCCTTGCCGCCCTTGCGGTCCCGGCTGACCTGCATGCCGGCGATGTTCACGTCCGCGTCGCCGAGGATGCGGCCGATCTGGCCGACGATGCCCGGCCGGTCCTCGTAGGTGAGGAAGGCCAGGTGCGCCGACAGCTCGATCTCGACGTCGAACCCGTCGATCTCGACCAGCCGCTCCGACTGCCGTACGCCGACCAGCGTGCCGCTCACCGACACCTGGGCACCGTCGGCCAGGGTGCCGCGCAGGGTGATCAGGTTGCGGTGCTCCGGGCTGTCGTGGTCGGTGAGCAGACGGACCTCGAGACCGCGCTCGGCGGCCAGCAGCGGCGCGTTCACGTACGAGACGTTGTCCTCGACCACGTCGGCGAACACGCCCTTGAGCGCGGCCAGCTCGAGCACCTTGACGTCGTACTGCGTGATCTCGCCGCGGACCTCGACATCGAGCTGCTGCGCGACACCGCCGGCCAGCGCGGTGAAGATGCGGCCGAGGTTCTCGGTGAGCGCGATGCCCGGCCGGACGTCCTCGGCGATGACGCCGCCCTGGACGTTGACCGCGTCCGGAACCAGCTCACCCGACAGCGCGAGCCGGACCGACCTGGCGACCGCGATACCGGCCTTCTCCTGCGCCTCGTCGGTGGAGGCGCCCAGGTGCGGGGTGGCGACCACGTTCTCGAACTCGAACAGCGGCGAGTCGGTGCACGGCTCGGTCGCGAACACGTCCAGGCCGGCGCCGGCCACCCGGCCCTCCTTGAGCGCGCTGTAGAGCGCCTGCTCGTCGACGATGCCGCCGCGGGCCGCGTTGACGATGATGACCTCCGGCTTGACCTTGTGCAGCTCCTCGTCGCCGATCAGGCCGATCGTCTCCGGGGTCTTCGGCAGGTGCACCGAGATGAAGTCGCTGACCGACAGCAGCTCGTCCAGGGACGCGAGCCGGACCCCCATCTGCGCGGCCCGGCCGGCCTGCACGTACGGGTCGTAGGCGATCACGTTCATGCCGAAGGCGGCCAGCCGCTGCGCGACCAGGACACCGATCTTGCCCAGCCCGACGATGCCGACGGTCTTCTCGAACAGCTCGACCCCGGTGTACTTGCTGCGCTTCCACTCACCGTTCTTCAGCGACTGGTCGGCGGCCGGGACCCGGCGCGCGGTGGCCAGCAGCAGCGCGACCGCGAGCTCGGCGGCGCTGACGATGTTGGAGGTCGGCGCGTTGACCACCATCACACCGGCCTGGGTGGCGGCCTTCACGTCCACGTTGTCGAGGCCGACACCGGCCCGGGCGACCACCTTGAGCCGCTTGGCGGCGGCCAACGCCTCGGCGTCCACCTTGGTGGCGCTGCGGATCAGGATCGCGTCGACATCGGCGATGGCCGGGATCAGTTCGGCGCGGTCGGCGCCGTTGGTGTGCCGGATCTCGAAATCGGGGCCGAGCGCCTCGACGGTGGCCGGGCTGAGCTCTTCGGCGATCAGGACGACGGGCCGGGTTACGTCAGTCATGGGAGAAGTCTCCTGCAGAAGCGGTAGGGGCTCGTTGAGTCTGAGCACCGCGCTGTGCCCGCTGTGACCGATAGTACCCCGTCCGATCCGGTGCCCGCCGAGGCACCCAGGATCCGGTCAGTCGGTGTCGCAGCTCTGCGGGTCGGTGACCGACGTGCCCAGGTCGAGACGGAGCCGGCCGCTCTCCCGGACGAGCTGGTAGCGCACGTCCAGCCGGTTGCAGGTCTGCCCCTGCGCGCCGTTGGCGTTCGGCGAGAACAGCACGGTGAAGGCCATCCGCACGTTCGCGCCGGCCGTGCCGTGCCTGCTGACCTCGGTCACCCTGGCGCCGAAGAAGTACGACGTCTGGTGGCGGTCGCGGTCCTTCTCCTCCGGGTAGGCGCGGATCAGCCGCCTCGAGTAGACCTGCTGCCGCAGCCCGGCGAAGTCGTGCCGGTTCAGCAGGGTCAGGTAGGTGCCCAGCAGCTTCTGCGACTCCACCGCGAGCGGGGTCGACGCGACCAGCAGATCCGGGACCATCGCGGTCTGCGGGCCCCGCGACCGCTCACAGGTCCCACCCGGCTCGGGCGTGAGCCCGGCAGCGTTGGGTGCCACGTACTGCCGCAGCTTCTCCACCGGAACGATCGTGCTCGTCGCGACCGTCTCACCGGTGACCAGGCCGACCACCCGGCCGGACTTGTCGACGACCGGTCCGCCGAGTTTGGCCGCGTTCATCACCGAACTGAGTGCCTGCGGCTGTTCCGCCGTACCGACGGATCGCGCGGTGAGCTGCCGGGCCGCGGTGTAGCCGAGCAGGGCGCGTTCGGCCTTGGGGTCGGGATCCGCGGTCGCGAGCGGCACCGGTTCGTGGTCGAGACGCCCGATCAGGCGCAGTACGGCGACTCCGTCCGCGCTGATGCCGAGCGGGTTGGCCCGCCGGACCCGGCCGTCCTCGGTCACGATCACCAGCGACAGCGGCTGTTTGACGGCGGACTCGGCGGTCAGGATCCGGCCGTCACCGACCAGGACGCCGGTAGCCTCACCAGTGCCCTCGCAGGTGGTGGCGAGGACGCGGACGACGCCGGACCTGACCGTCTCGCGGACCTTCTCGGTGTCGATCCGCAGGCTCTCCGCGCGCACGTACCAGCCGGCGGTCGCACCGGCGGCGAGGATGACGAGGGTGACGACGAAACCGGCCAGGAAGCGGCCGAACTTCCACGGCTGCCGGGCCGGGCGCGGTGGTTGCGGCGGTCTCGGCGTCCCGGTCTGGAGCTGGGTGAGCGTGGACGCGCCCGCGGGGACCCGCCGAGGCGGCCGCGGCAGCGCGTGCCTGCCGTCCTCCACCACCGGTCACCTCCCCCACAGCGCGTCGGATTCGTCACCGATTGTGCCAAAGGAGAAGGTCCGGGCCACCCAGCTGGGCGCCCGGACCTCTCCCTTGTCGTGCGTCAGCGGGCCGCGGTGCCCTCGACGTAGTCCTCGTCGTGGGACTTGACCCACGCCATCAGGCCGCGCAGTTCCTTGCCGACGGCCTCGATCGGGTGGGACTCGCTCTGCTTCCGGAACTCCGCGAACTCCGGCGCGCCGGCGTCCTGGTCGGCGATGAACCGGGCGGCGAAGGTGCCGTCCTGGATCTCGCTCAGGACCTCCTTCATCCGGGCCTTCACCGACGCGTCGATGATCCGCGGGCCGGACACGTAGTCGCCGTACTCGGCGGTGTCGGACACCGACCAGCGCTGCTTGGCGATACCGCCTTCGTAGATCAGGTCGACGATCAGCTTGAGCTCGTGCAGGCACTCGAAGTACGCGACCTCCGGCTGGTAGCCGGCCTCGGTCAGCGTCTCGAAACCGGCCTGGATCAGCGCGGACACACCACCGCAGAGGACGGCCTGCTCACCGAACAGGTCGGTCTCGGTCTCCTCGGTGAAGGTGGTCTTGATGCCGCCGGCGCGCAGGCCGCCGATGCCCTTGGCGTACGACAGCGCCAGGTCCCAGGCCTTGCCGGAGGCGTCCTGCTCGACCGCGACCAGCACCGGTACGCCGCGGCCCTCGGAGAACTCCCGGCGGACCAGGTGACCCGGGCCCTTCGGGGCGACCATGAACACGTCCACGCCGGCCGGCGGCTTGATGTAGCCGAACCGGATGTTGAAGCCGTGACCGAAGACGAGCGCGTCGCCGTCGACCAGGTTCGGCTCGATCGCCTCGGCGTACAGCTTGCGCTGGGCCGGGTCCGGCGCGAGGACGACGATCACGTCGGCCTCCTCACACGCCTCGGCGGGGGTGACCACCCGCAGGCCCTGGGCCTCGGCCTTGGCCCGGCTCTTCGAACCCTCCGGCAGGCCGACGCGGACGTCGACACCGGAGTCGCGCAGCGACAGTGCGTGGGCGTGGCCCTGGCTGCCGTAACCGAGAACGGCCACGTGGCGGCCCTGGATCACCGACAGGTCGGCGTTGTCGTCGTAGAACATTTCTGCTGCCACTGGTGGCACTTCTCCTCTGAGTTGATGGGGGTACGGCGCGGGTTGCGGGCTCAGCCTGGCGGACTCAGCTCTGACGGGCGACGGATCGGCCCGGCGGCGGCGCCGGCACCGGGTGGTGGGGTCGTTCGGCCGGTTGCGCCTGCACGGTCGGGGTGCCCGACGCGACGTGCGGCGGTGGCACCGGGACCGGCCGCAGTGTGCGGTCGGAGATGGAGCGGCTGCCCCGGCCGATCGCCACCATGCCGGACTGCACCAGCTCGCGGACGCCGAAGGGTTCCAGCACCCGGAGCATGGCCTCGAGTTTCTCGGGATTACCGGTCGCCTCGATCGTGATCGCGTCCGGAGCCACGTCCACCACCTTCGCACGGAACAGCTGGACGGTCTCCAGCACCTGTCCCCTGGTCAGGGTGTCCGCCTTGACCTTCACCAGCAGCAGTTCCCGCTGCACCGTCTGGCTGGGCTCGAGTTCGACGATCTTGATCACGTTCACCAGCTTGTTCAGCTGCTTGGTGATCTGCTCCAACGGCTGCTCGTCCACGCTGACCGCGATGGTCATCCGGGACACCTCGGGGTGCTCGGTCGGCCCGACCGCGAGCGAATCGATGTTGAACCCGCGGCGGGAGATCAGCGCCGCCACCCGGGCCAGCACACCGTGCTTGTTCTCGACCAGGATCGACAGTGTGTGTTTCGACATCATCGTCCTCGCTTCGCTGCGGGCGACGATGTCGCATGGACGCTGTGCTGAATTGTGCCTTCGCTTCGCTCAGTCACTAGAGCTCCTCGGCTTCCCAGGTGGGCGCCATGTCCCGGGCGATCTGGATGTCGTCGTTGCTGGTGCCGGCCGCGACCATCGGCCAGACCATCGCGTCGCGGTGCACGACGAAGTCGACCACCACCGGCGCGTCGTGGACCGCCATCGCCTTCTCGATCGTCGCGTCCACCGAGTCGCGGTCGGAGCAGCGCAGCCCGACACCGCCCATCGCCTCGGCCAGCTTGGCGAAGTCCGGGATCCGGGCCGAGTGCAGGTCGGTGTTGGAGTAGCGCTGGTCGTAGAACAGCGTCTGCCACTGCCGGACCATGCCGAGTGACTGGTTGTTGATCACGGCAACCTTGATCGGGATGCCCTCCAGCGCGCAGGTGACGAGCTCCTGGTTGGTCATCTGGAAGCAGCCGTCGCCGTCGATCGCCCACACGGTCTTGTCCGGCCGGGCGACCTTGGCCCCCATCGCGGCCGGAACGGCGTACCCCATGGTGCCGAGGCCGCCGGAGTTGAGCCAGTGGCCGGGCTTCTCGAACGGCAGGTAGTGCGCGGCCCACATCTGGTGCTGACCGACGCCCGCGGTGTAGACGGCGTCCGGGCCGGCGATCTTGCCGATCCGCTCGATCACGTACTGCGGTGACAGGCTGCCGTCCTCGGGTTCGTCGTACGCGACGGGGTACTTCGTCCTCACCGCGTCGAGCTGGTGGCGCCACGTCTCGTACGACGGGGTGCGGCCGGTGTTGGCGATCTCGGTCCGCAGCGCGGCGATCAGGTCGGTGATGACCTCCTTGCAGTCGCCCACGATCGGCACGTCCGCGGCCCGGTTCTTGCCGATCTCGGCCGGGTCGATGTCGGCGTGGATCACCTTCGCGTCGGGCGCGAACGAGTCGAGCTTGCCGGTCACGCGGTCGTCGAACCGTGCACCCAGACAGATCAGCAGGTCGGAGCGCTGCAGTGCGCCGACCGCGGACACCGAGCCGTGCATACCCGGCATGCCGAAATGCAGCTCGTGGGTGTCCGGCAGCGCGCCGCGGGCCATCAGCGTCGTGACCACCGGGATGCCGAGCAGCTCGGCCAGTTCCTTCAGCTCGGCGTGCGCCTTGGCCCGGATCACGCCGCCGCCGACGTACAGGACCGGCTTCTCGGCGGCCGCGATCAGTCGGGCCGCCTCACGCACCTGCTTGGGGTGCGGGCGGGTCACCGGCCGGTAGCCGGGCAGCGAGAGCTCCGTCGGCCACTGGAAGTCGACCTTGGCCTGCATCGCGTCCTTGGTCACGTCGACGAGCACCGGGCCGGGCCGGCCGGTCGAGGCGATGTGGAACGCCTCCGCGACCGTGCTGGCGATGTCGTTCGGGTCGTTGACCAGGAAGTTGTGCTTGGTGATCGGCATCGTGATGCCGCGGATGTCGGCCTCCTGGAAGGCGTCCGTGCCGATCGCGGCGCTGGCCACCTGACCGGTGATCGCGACCAGCGGGACCGAGTCCATGTACGCGTCGGCGATCGGCGTCACCAGGTTCGTCGCGCCCGGTCCGGAGGTGGCCATGCAGACGCCGACCTTGCCGGACGCCGCGGCGTACCCCTGGGCGGCGTGGCCGGCGCCCTGCTCGTGACGTACCAGGATGTGGCGGATCTGGGTCGAGTCGAGCATCGGGTCGTACGCCGGGAGGATCGCGCCACCCGGGATGCCGAAGACGGTGTCCACCCCGGCATGTTCCAGTGCGCGGATCAGAGCCTGTGCCCCGGTCAGCTGCTCACTCATGAGTGCCTTCCTTGTCCTGTCACGATTTGGCTTCGCGACCGATCCATCCTCGCGCTTGGCTGCCGGCAATGCTCATCCGGGTCGCGGATAGTCGCATTGGCAACAAAAAACCCCCTCCGCCGGGTGGGCTGAAGGGGGCGCGCTCGACTCTGCTGGTCGCGTCAGTCGGCGCGCCGCACAAGTACGAGGAGAATCGATCGCATGTAGGCAACACTCGCCGACACACCGCGACCGGGTCAAGTCAGGCAGCCCGGCATCCCATGATCTGAGATGGCCGTCTTAGATACAGACAGCGCCCTCCGAGGCCGAGCGGACCAGGCGGGTGTACTTGCCGAGGACGCCCTTGGTGATGTTCGGGGCCTGCGGCAGCCAGCCCTTGCGGCGGTCCTCGAGTTCCTCGGGGCTGACGTGGAGTTCCAGGGTCCGGTTCTTCACGTCGAGAGTGATCCGGTCACCGTCCCGGACGAACGCGATCGGGCCGCCGTCGACGGCTTCGGGGGCCACGTGACCGACGCAGAGTCCGGTCGTACCTCCGGAGAAACGGCCGTCGGTCAGCAGCAGGACGTCCTTGCCGAGGCCCGCACCCTTGATCGCACCGGTGACGGCGAGCATCTCGCGCATCCCGGGGCCGCCCTTCGGGCCCTCGTAGCGGATCACCACGACGTCGCCCGGAACCAGGGTCGCCACCGCGTCCATCGCTCCACGCTCGCCGTCGAAGACGCGCGCCGTACCTTCGAAGACGTCCGAGTCGAACCCGGCGCTCTTCACCACCGCCCCCTCGGGAGCAAGCGAGCCGTGCAGGATGGTGATGCCCCCGGTGTGGTGGATCGGCTTGTCCAGGGCGCGGATGATCGTGCCGTCGACGTCCGGCGGGGCGATGTCGGCCAGGTTCTCGGCCATCGTCTTGCCGGTCACGGTCAGGCAGTCACCGTGCAGGAGGCCGGCGTCGAGCAGCGCGCGCATCACCACCGGGATGCCGCCGACCCGGTCGACGTCCGTCATCACGTAGCGCCCGAACGGTTTGAGATCACCGAGGTGAGGCACCCGGTCGCCGATCCGGTTGAAGTCGTCCAGGGTCAGGTCGACCTCGGCCTCGCGCGCGATCGCGAGCAGGTGCAGTACGGCGTTCGTCGAGCCGCCGAGCGCCATCACCACGGCGATGGCGTTCTCGAACGCTTCCCTGGTGAGGACCTGGCGGGCCGTGATCCCCTTCTGCAGCAGGCCGACGACGGCCTCACCCGACTTGCGCGCATAGCCGTCGCGGCGGCGGTCCACCGCGGGCGGGGCCGCCGAACCGGGGAGCGACATGCCGAGGGCCTCGGCGGAGGCGGCCATGGTGTTGGCCGTGTACATGCCGCCGCAGGCACCTTCGCCCGGGCAGATCGCGCGCTCGACCGCATCCACCTCTTCCCGGGTGATCAGGCCGCGAACACAGGCGCCGACCGCCTCGAAGGCGTCGATGATCGTGACGTCCTTGTCGCCGAGCCGGCCCGGCATGATCGAACCGGCGTACAGGAAGACCGACGCGAGATCGAGGCGGGCCGCGGCCATCAGCATGCCGGGCAGCGACTTGTCGCAGCCGGCCAGCAGCACCGAGCCGTCCAGCCGCTCGGCCTCCATCACCGTCTCGACCGAGTCGGCGATGATCTCCCGGCTGACGAGTGAGTAGTGCATGCCGACATGGCCCATCGAGATGCCGTCGGACACGCTGATCGTGCCGAACTCCAGCGGATAGCCGCCGGCCGCGTGCACACCCTCCTTGACCGCCTTCGCGAGCCGGTCCAGGGACAGGTTGCACGGGGTGATCTCGTTCCAGCTCGACGCGACGCCGACCTGCGGTTTCGCCCAGTCGTCGTCGCCCATCCCGACCGCGCGGAGCATGCCGCGCGAGGCAGTCGCCTCGAGTCCGTCGGTGACCGTCCGGCTGCGTGGCTTCACATCGACCATGCCCACACTCTACGGCTGGGCTTTCGCGCAGTAACCCGCCTGTCGGTTCACCGGCCTACCCTGAGGCCGGTGAACCAACTGCGCACCTACATCGATGCCTGGCGACGGCACGACATACCGGCGGTTCTCGACACGCTCACCGAGGACTGCGTGGTGATCGAGTCCTACGGACCGGTCTATCGCGGCCGGGAGCGGGTCGAGCAGTGGATGAACGCCTGGTTCACAGCAGGCGGCACCGTCGACCGGTGGGAGATCACCACGGAGGCCTCGGCCGGCTCGATGCTTGTCGCCGAGTGGCACTTCGAGTGCACCTGGGAGGGCAAGCCCGGCGCGTTCGACGGCGCGACCGTGGCGCGGCTCGAGGGCGGCCGGGTCGGCTACCTCCGTGAGTACGCGACGACTGCGGCGCTGTACGACTGGACCGGCACCTGGCGTTAGTCCGCGTCCCTTTGTGAGGTCTCAGCCGCCGGCGACGCTGGGGAGGATGAGGAGTTCGTCGCCGTCCTTGAGCGGGGTGCCGAGGCCGTCGAGGTCGCGGATGTTGTCGTTGCCGAGGTAGATGTTGACGTGGCGTCGTACGGCGCCCTGTTCGTCGGTGAGGCGTCGCCGCAGGACCGGGTCCAGGGCGGCGACGACCTCGCCGACGGTGGCGCCGTCGGCCTCGACCCGTTCGGCGCCGCCGACCAATGGTCTGAGCACGGTCGGCAGCTTGACCCCGATCGCCACGTCAGCCCACCACTGCGGCTCGTACCGTCAACACGTCCGGCAGGTGCCGCGCGACCTCGGTCCACGTGTCGCCCGCGTCCGCGCTGGCGTAGACGCAGCCGTCCCGGGTGCCGAGGTACACCCCCGCTGGGTCGGCCGTGTCCGTGCACATCGCGTCGCGTAGGACCGGCGCGTACGACGGCACGTCCGGCAACCCCTTCGACAGCGGCTCCCAGGTTGCTCCGGCATCGCGGGAACGGAAGACCCGGCACTTCGCGTCGGTGGGGATCCGGTTCCCGTCGGCGACCAGCGGGAAGACGTACACCGTCTCCGGCTCATGCGGATGCACCGCGATCGGGAACCCGAAGTCCGACGGCAACCCGTCCGCGATCGACTCCCAGGTCTTCCCGCCGTTGTCGGACCGGTAGACGCCGTGATGGTTCTGCGCGAACATCCGCTCCGGTACGTCGGGGTGCGCGGCCAGCTTGTGCACACACTGACCGAACTCGGGGTAGGGATCGGGGAAGAAGTACGCCTTGATCCCCTGGTTCGCCGGGGACCACGACTCGCCGCCGTCGGTCGTCTGGTAGACCCCGCCGGTCGACATCGCGACACTGACCCGGTCGGGATCCGTCGGATGCGGCAGCACGGTGTGGACCGCCTGACCGCCGAACCCGGCACCCCAGTCCTTGCGATGCGGGTGGTCCCACAGGCCGCGGACCAGCTCGAACGTCACTCCCCCGTCGGTCGACTTCCACAGCGCGGACGGCTGCGTCCCGGCGTACACGACGTCCGGCTGACCGGGCGGACCCGGCTGGATCTGCCAGACCCGCTCGAGCGAGGTCTCGGCCTCCGTCGGGAACCCGATCGAGCCCTCCGGCTGCTCGTCCCAGGTCTTGCCGAGGTCGTCGCTGTGGAAGACCGCCGGCCCCCAGTGCTCACTCGTCCCACCGGCGAACACGCGCGGCCGGTCGCCGCGGGTGTCGATCCCCACCGCGTACACGCCCTGCATCTCGAACTGCGGCACCGGACCGTCGAGCGTCCAGTCGCGGCGCTCGGCGTCGCTGCGGCCGATCCAGAGCCCCTTCTTGGTCCCGATCAGCAGTACGGCCTCGGACATCATCGTCCTCCTTTACCGCGGTGGACCCCCCACCACGTTGATCAATGGTTCGCTCGCGGCGTACCGCTCCAGCTGAGCGCGGACCAGCCGGGCCACCCGCGGCGCGAACGCCGTCGAGGCGCCGCCGCGGTGCGGGTTGATCAGCACGTTCGGAGCAGACCACAGCGGATGCCCGACCGGCAACGGCTCGGGATCGGTCACGTCCAGCGCGGCCCGAACCCGGCCGGTGGACAACTCGGCCAGTAGTGCGTCGGTGTCAACGACGACACCACGCGCGACGTTCACCAGCAGCGCGCCGTCCTTCAGCTGGGCGAGGAACTTGGCGTCCACCAGCCCGCGCGTCTCAGGCGTCGCCGGAGTCAGCAGGACGACGACGTCCGCGAGCGGCAGCAACTCCGGCAACTCGGTGATCGGGTGCACACCCTCCCGCTCCCGCCGCGCGACCCGGATGATCTCGCACTCGAACCCGGTCAGCCGCCGCTCGAGCGCCTCGCCGATCGACCCGTACCCGAGGATCAGCACGGTCCGATCCGCGAGCGAGTCGTCCAGTTCGTCGTACGACGTCGGCCAGACCTGCTCGGCCTGGTTGCGGACGGCACGCGCGAGGCGACGGTACGACGCCAGGATCAGGCCGACCGCGAGCTCGGCGGTGGACGCGTCGTGGACACCCCGGGCGTTGCACAAGGTCACACCCTCGGCCAGATGCGGCAGCACGTTCTCGAAACCGGCCGTCTGGAGCTGCACGACCTTCAGCGCCGGCATGTCGCGGACGACCTCGACCACCTCGGGACCGCCCATGTACGCGGGCACGTAGAACTCCACCCGGTCCAGCGACGCCGGCGGCTCGCCACCGGCGTACCACTCCACGTCGAATCCCGCGGGCAGCCCACCGAGAGTCGCGTCCGCGTCCTCCCACGGCAGCCATGCCTTCACATCAGCCATGTCCAGAACCTACTCGCCCGGTCGGACAATTTTCATCCCGTCGCCCACAGGTTCGTCGTACATTGGACCGGTGCCTTCGACACCGGATGTGGCCACGACCGTCGCGCACGATCAAGCGGTGGGGCGGCTGCGGTCGTCGTACCAGCGCATCCCTCCAGGAGAGCCGGTGCGGCTGGCCAAGCGCAGCTCGAACCTGTTCCGGCCGCGGACGGACCTCGACCGGCCCGGTCTGGACGTGTCCGGGCTGACCGGGGTGATCGACGTCGACCCCGTCGCTCGGACGGCCGACGTCCAGGGCATGTGCACATACGAGGACCTGGTCGCGGCGACCCTCCCGCACGGGCTGACGCCGATGGTCGTCCCGCAGTTGAAGACCATCACGCTCGGCGGCGCGGTGACCGGGCTCGGGATCGAGTCGTCGTCGTTCCGGGCCGGCCTGCCGCACGAGTCGGTGCTCGAAATGGACATCCTCACCGGCGCCGGCGACATCGTCACCGCCCGGCCGGACGGTGAGCACGCGGACCTGTTCCGGACCTTCCCGAACTCCTACGGCACCCTCGGCTACGCGACCCGGCTGCGGATCGAACTCGACCGCATCTCGCCTTACATCGCGCTCCGGCACGTCCGGATCGAACTGGACCGGCTGGGCGCCGCGATCGAGGAGATCGTTGCCTCGGGCATGTACGACGACGAGCCGGTGCACTTCGTGGACGGTGTCGCCTTCAGCCCGTCCGAGGCGTACCTGACGCTCGGCCGCAACAGCGACGCCGCGGTGCAGACGAGCGACTACACCGGTCAGCAGATCTACTACCGCTCGATCCAGCAGCGGCCGAAGGACTTCCTCACCGCGCACGACTACCTGTGGCGCTGGGACACCGACTGGTTCTGGTGCTCGGCCGCGTTCGGTGCGCAGAAACCCCTGGTCCGGCGGCTGTGGCCCAAGCGCTGGCGGCGCAGCGATGTGTTCCACAAGATCGTCGGCTTCGAGAACCGGTACCACGTTGCCGCGCGCATCGATCGCCGCCGCGGCCGGCCGGAACGCGAACGCGTCGTCCAGGATGTGGAGATCCCGGTCAACCGGCTGGCCGGGTTCCTGCGCTGGTTCGACGCCGAGGTCGGGATGCGCCCGGTCTGGCTGTGCCCGTTGCGGCTCCGCGGTACGACGGCCTGGCCGCTTTACCCGCTCGAGCCGGGGACGACGTACGTCAACGTCGGCTTCTGGGGCACCGTGCCGATCGCGCCCGGCGCCGCCGACGGAGACGTCAACCGCCGGATCGAGGCCGCCGTCGCGGAGTTCGACGGGCACAAGTCGTTGTACTCCGACGCTTACTACGACCGAGACACCTTCGACCGGCTCTACAACGTCTCGGCCCTGACTGAGGTGAAGAAACGCTACGACCCTGACGCCCGGCTCACCGGGCTCTACGAGAAGGCGGTGACACGCCGATGACCACCCTGGAGACCCGGGTCTCGATCGCCGACGCACTCACGGCCGTGACTCCGGACGGGCTGCCCTTCCGGTTCACGGCGTACGACGGCAGCGCGACCGGACCGGAAGACTCGCCGATCCACATGCATCTCGCCTCCGAGCGCGGGCTGTCCTACGTGCTGACCGCGCCCGGCGACCTCGGCATGGTCCGTGCCTACGTGATGGGTGACCTGGAGATCACCGGCATCCACCCGGGCAACCCGTACGCGCTGATGCGGCTGATGCTCAACCACCTGCACTTCCACCGGCCCACGCCGGCCGAGGCGCTGCGCATCGTCCGCGGGCTGGGCTGGAACCACCTGAAGCCGCCGCCTCCGCCACCACAGGAGCACCTGCCGAAGTGGCGCCGTACGTTCGAAGGACTGCGGCACTCCCGCAGCCGGGACCGCTCGGCCATCCACCACCACTACGACGTGTCGAACCGGTTCTACGAGTGGATCCTCGGCCCGTCGATGACCTACACCTGCGCGGTCTTTCCGACCGCGGACGCCTCGCTGGAACAGGCGCAGTACGAGAAGTACGACCTGGTCGCACGGAAGCTGGACCTGAAGCCCGGCATGCGGCTGCTCGACGTCGGCTGCGGCTGGGGCGGCATGGTCCGGCACGCGGCCCGCGAGTACGGCGTCAAGGCGCTCGGCGTCACGCTGTCGTCGGCCCAGGCGGAGTGGGCGGCCGAGGCGATCAAACGCGACGGCCTGGAGGACCTGGCCGAGGTCCGGTTCCTCGACTACCGCGACGTCGCCGAACGGGACTTCGACGCGATCAGCTCGATCGGCCTGACCGAACACATCGGGGTGCGGAACTACCCGTCGTACTTCGGCTTCCTGCTCGACCGGCTCAAGCCCGGCGGCCGGCTGCTCAACCACAGCATCACCCGGCCGGACAACCGGTACCGCTCGACCGGCGCGTTCATCGACCGCTACATCTTCCCCGACGGCGAACTGATCGGCTCCGGCCGGATCATCGCCGAGGCCCAGGACGCCGGCTTCGAGGTCCGCCACGAGGAGAACCTGCGCGAACACTACGCCCTCACCCTCGCCGCCTGGTCCGACAACCTGGTCACCCACTGGGACGAGGCAGTCGCCGAGGTCGGCTACCCCATCGCCAAGATCTGGGGCCTCTACCTGGCCGCCTGCCGAGTCGGCTTCGAACGCAACAACACCCAACTCCACCAGGTCCTGGCCGTAAAACTCGACGAAGACGCCAACGCCCACTTCCCCCTCAGACCAACCTGGCTCAGCTGAGCCGCGCCGCACGCCGGCGGATCCTCCCGAACCGGAGGATCCGCCGGGCTTCCTGCCGTCCGGCCAACGCAGCGGCCGGCGTCAACAACGACCCGAGGGCCGATCGGACGGTCCATCAGGTCATAAGGAGTGACGGCGAACACGTACGAACCCGGCGGAGCGATCCCCTCCCCCTATCAAGCGACTTGACTCGACCTACAGCCAGCTAACCTGACAACCTCTCGAGATCGGTCAGGTGCTTGACCGAGACGTACGCCTCCTCGACTCCGACCAGTCCAGACTCGACCAAGGCCGCCAGCACAACCCTGAGGTCCGCGTAATCGGCCTCGGAGGGCACGTCGATGGCCCAGAGCAAGTCTGTCGAATCGATCTCCCACGAGCATTGGTGCTCGGTAAGAATCGCCTCTAGGCGTTCACGTCCCTCTTCCGATTTCACGATCACCCGGACGGTCGAGTTTCCCGACCGCCCGGCGATCTCGTCGAAGACCAGCTGCCTCGCGGCGTGGTCGACTCGCACCCGAACGGTGTCGCCGTACGCGACATCCTTGACGTAGAAGGGCACGTTCCTGACGATGCCCTCGCCCTGCACCGACGTCTTCTCAACCCATAGCAGCTCAGTTGACCCCGGCGCCCAGAGCCTCGTCTCTTCCGGCAACTCGAAGGACACCTTGAACAGCCCGGCGTTCGGCTGATCACCGCCATCGCGCTCAATCGCTGAGCCAGGCACGTAGTTCATCGTCCCACTCCAACACTGTCTTCGTAGATTTCGCGTTGTTACAGCGGCGACACGCCACGGCACCGTTGTGTGCGCCACCATGCCCGCCGTTCACCTTCGCCTCCACGTGGTCGATCTGTGCGTCGTCCGGCCGTCCGGGAACTCCCTTCTCGGACGGACGCCGAACCACCTGGCGACCGCAGTACTCGCAGACCAGCGTTCCCCCATTGGCTTCGAGATTGCGATCATAGACGGCTTCGCGCTCCGCGTCGGTGAAGTCCATCCCGGCCCGTTTGCAGTTGTGGGTGAGCGCCGACATCAGGCCCACGTGGTAGGTGTGGATGCCGAGAATCGTGAGATTGTAGACCGTTGCCGGCGCCGCGTACCTGCGGATCTCGACGAGCCCTGCGACCTTCGCGGAGCTATCCGTCGACAGTCGGGCACCGACCCGCAGGTCTTCGGCGTCAACCCACATCCGGCTAGCCGGCAGATAGAAGCGATGCCCGGCCGTCGCGGTGACCTTGTGGATCTCGGCGACACCGGCCTCACGCGATCCGGCCATCGTGAGCTCGACAAGGTCCTTGACGCCCTTACCGATGATGGTGGCCACGACGGGCTTAGACACAGATTTTCCCGTCGCCGGATCCGTTGCCACCACTTGATCGCCCAGTTTGATCTCCTCGATGGGTTTTCGCTTGCCGTCGGCGAGTAGGACGAGGGTGCCGGGTTTGAAGGAGTTGGCGGCGCAACTGGCTGCTTTGAGCTCGTCTTCTGCTTTGCGTAGGCCTTTGATGCCGTCTATGGCCTCGCCGACCAGGTCTTTGATTCGGCCGATGAGTTTCCAGGCCTTCTTGGCGTGGAAGAGGTATTTGCTGATCAGTTTGCCGGCTATGCCGCCGGCGAAGGAGGACAGCACGGTTACGCCGGTGGCTACGCAGGCGCCTAGATCGCCGTTGGTGAAGCAGTTGAGGGCGTCGGTGATGCCTAGTTCGTCGGCAACGATCTTGACTAGGTCCTTGACGACCTTCTTGATCTTCTTCTGCGCCTGGGCCTTGGCCTCGCGGTGCTTGGTGATCTTCGCGACCTGCTGCTTTTCGACTTCGCGATCGATCTCCTCAGGGGTGCTCGAGATGCTGTCCAGCAGGTCCTGAAACTCCGTGTCCGACATGCCGCTGCCGGGCGACGGCTCAGGATCGAATTCCCGCAGACCGTCCGGGTCGCTGTAGGTGGCCGGACTGTTGTTGCCGTAGCGATAGCCATTCAGCGTTTTAGGATCGTCGACATCCAGCAGCGGATCGACACTGATGAAGCGGCCAAGCTTGGGGTCGTATTCACGAGCGCCCAAATGGGTCAGACCGGTTGATGGGTCGTCGACGCCGTTGACGAAGCCTCGCGTGTTCGGTTCCCACGTCGGCGAGATCGCCCCGCGCGGGTTGCCGAACGGGTCCATGTGGCGGCGAGACACCGTAGTCGTCAAGCCATCAACAGACACCGTGGCGGTGCCATGCGGATCCGCCATCAGGTACTCGACCGACGTGCTGCTGTTGCGCATCGCAACGGTCGCACCGTTGAAGTCGTAGTACCTGGTCGACGACACAGAGTCCGCAGCCTTGTCCCAACGCACCTCACCCGACGCGAGGTAGAGAGTCGCTCCCTTCGGATCGTGGCGGATCAGGCGGGTACCGTCCGCGTCATAGACGAAGCTCGTATCGCCAGCAGCGCCGGTGACCGACGCTAGGTGACCCTCCGGGTCCCAGGTGAACGTGTCGGTGTCGCCACCAACGGTTCGGGACGACATGTTGCCCGCCGCGTCGTAGGCATAGCTGTCCACAGAGGTGCCGGAAGGACCGGCTGCCGACACGCCCGTCACGGCGTGCGGTCGGACGGCAGTTGCCGCCGGATACGTGTAGGTGGAGGTGGTCTCACCAGCCGGCTTGTGGTCAACGAGCTTCGTGCGGTTGCCCGAAGCGTCGTACGAGTACGACTGCCAGTATGGCGCCGGCCCACCCAAGGTGGATGCGGAACGGGCGTCCGCACAGCTGCCTGCCGGAGTCCAGGCCTCCGTGGTCCGCCGCAGGTGGTCAGTGGCGAAGCACTGAAGGTCCAGCGACGTACCGAACTGGTGCGAGACCGACGTGACGTTCGCCGCGTCGTCGTAGGTGTAGGTAAAGGTGTCGTCGGTCTGCAATACGCCTTCGCGGTCGACCTTCATCTTCGCCAGACGCCTGGTCCCCTGCTCGTATTCGAAGGACTGGTAAGCGGTCTGGCCGGTCTTCTGGCCGACGTGATACTGCAGCGGGTCCCCGTACTCGCCGTACTTCGTCCCGCTGACATACGCCTGCCATCCGAGCATCGCGTCGAGGTTGCCGGCCGCGTCGTAGTACAGGTCGACCGTCTCATCGGGAAGGCCCGGCGTGGTTGGCAACTTCGCCCGGCGGACACTTCCGTCGGGGTTGTACGACGTGGCGCTGGAGTACGTACCGGCCAATTTGCCCTCGGACGCCGGGATCACGACCTGGGTGCCGATCGGACGGTCCATCAGGTCGTAACCGGTGATGGCGGAGACGTAGTTGTTTCCGTTGATCGTCCGGGTGGAGGAGGTCAGGAGTCCCTTGCCGAGTGTGTCGTAGACCCAGCTGGCCAGAACCGGGCCAGTCGCAGAACCGTTGCGAACTGCAGTCTTTCGGTCGAGCTCGTCGTACGAGTAGAACAGCGTCTGTCCGCGGGCATCCGTCGAGGACACTAACCGGTCCGCGGCATCGTACGCGGACGTCGTGGTTCCCTTGTCGGGATCCTCGGTGCTGATCTGCCGACCCCGCAGGTCGTAGTCGAAGCGCCACACGCTGCCGGTCGCATTCGTCACCGACTCGAGCTGGTCGTCGGGGGTGTAGGTGTACCGAGTCGAGTCGTACTCGCCTCCAGCAGCACGCCCGTGGAACTGCCTGAGTTCCGTCACCTTTCCACGGGCATCGAGCATCTTGATGGTGGTCGTGTCACCTTCCGGAGGAATCACCGCGACCGCGTTGCCACCGTAGATCGTCTCGGTCCGCCACCGTTCGGCGTTCTGTACGACGAATTGCGACAGTACGAGGCGGTTGGCACCGTCGTACGTATTCAAGGTGCGCGCCGGCAGATTCGGCTCATTGGCATCGAAGAGCGCATTGGAAGGTGCCGACGTGTTGTCGTAGTACGGCCCGTCCTGGCTGGCCACGTTGCCCCGGTTGTCATACCTGGTGTCCATCAGCACGCGCCCGACCCCGGTCGCCGCGGGAGTCTGCACTTGGCGCTGCCGCAGCAGCCCGTCGAACAACGTCCGGCTCGTCTTGTAGGTGCCGTCAGGCTTGAGTTCCTGGGTCGCGACTACGTTGGGCGCAGTCTTGGACACCAGATAGCTGAAGATCATCGACGCCGTCGCACCGCCGGACTTCGAGCGGTTCGGAAGCCAGACCGCCGTCAGACGACCGAAGGCGTCGTAGGTCAGGTCGGTTCGACGTCCGTTCGGGTCGACCTCGGCGACGGTCGAGCCCCAGGCCGGCTCGATCAACGTGGAGCTGACGAAGCCCTTGGCATCTTCGGTCGACATTCCGGTGACCGGTCCGCCGGTCGCTGGGGTGAAGGTCACCCTGCTGGTACGCCGGTCAAGACCATCATAGGTCTCGATGACGCGGCCCAGCGAGTCGTAGACGGTCCGGGCGCGCTGCTCGTACACCGGCCCCGAGGACCAGCCGCTCATGCTCTCGACCTTGGTGATGAGGCCACGCACCGGCGCGACCGCGAGGTTCGCCTGTCCGTCGAAGTAGCTCCGCTGATCGGAGATGACCTGACTCGGACGGCTCGGCGTCACGCTGCAAGCGACCGAGACCTTCTCCTCCCGGCTGATCGAACCGAGAAGCCACAGCGCGTCGTTCCGATTGTAGGTGTAGCGGGTACAACGGTCATCGGACGTGACAGCGAGATCACCAAGGTCGTCGACCGTGGTGGGGTTACCCACGCTGTCGAAGGTCGTGACCGTTCCTGCCCTCCGGTGGCTGCCGCTGCTCAGACGAGTCCTGCTGACCGTCGATTTGGTTCGAAGGAGCATCGCCGTGTCGCCACCGACCGAGCCAGTCGCCGCGACCCATGGGCTGTTGATGGCTCCTTCGATCTCCGGACCTCCGGCGCCGTCGTAGGTGATCTGCTCACGAATGAATCCGTTGTACCGGTTCGCGTCCAGAATCGTGTCGCCTTGGCTATCGGCGACGATCACCGTCTTTCGATTCGTTCCGTTCTTGTCCAGATAGTCGTCGTGCATACCGCGGAAGAAGTTGTATTGCGTCTGGGTCTGATCGCCGACAGAGCCGGTCTTGACGTTGACCCGCGCGTAGCCCCGCCAATCGCCCCAGCTGCGGTATTTCAAGAGGGTGAGCTCGTTGTCGTCGAAGTGCCAGGCCGGTGTGCCCAGATAGTCGTAGGACTTGAGGTGGTCAGGAGCGTCGGTGTTGGCGTCGTCGACGACCACGGAGTTGACCACATACTTGTGGAACCAGTGCATCGTCGGCTCGGCTCCGCCGTCGATCGTCCAGTAGACGGGAAGCAGCGCCTGGTGTTCGTGGCCGGGTCGGAGGGCTTGGATGTCGGCGTGCAGTCGGCGCCGCTGTAGTTGACGCTGATGATCTGCCCGGACTCCGAGGCGATCGACGACACCCGGTACTTGATCATCGCCGGGGCGCCGTCACCGATGGCGTCGACTCGGTTGGGCTTGTCGATCGCGGTGAAGGTGACGGCCGGGTTGGTCAGGGTTGCGCCGACCTTGCCTTGGTGAGTGATCGACCGCAGGAAGAGTGAGCGGTTGCCGTCACCGGATGACGGGTAGTCCTGCGTGAGGGTCCAGGTGTCGACCGGTGAGTACGCCGTCCCCTTGAGGACCTCCGTATTGACGGTGGCGAGCCGCTTGCGGGTGAAGAAGGAGGGAGCCGTCCGGTTCGGGCACGACGTCGACGACGTGCAGACCTGGTCGAACGGCGTGTCGGGCCAGTAACCCGCGTTCGCGGCCGTCAACTGCGCCGGGTCACAGGTGACTGTTCCACTCGGCGTGCAGCGCTCCGCCACTCCGAACCAGACCCGGGTCGGGGCAGCCGTGGTCGTTTCGGTCGCCCCGGCCACCTTGCCGTAGTCGATGATCCAGGGGTAGCTCGCGCGCTGGTAGAGCGAGACGCCGGTGTTGTTGTTCCGCCCGTAGTAGTTGTTCTCCTGGACGTACCGGTAGCTCATCAGATTGTTGCTCAGATCAACAACCCGGTCGACGTTCCATCGCCATGCCTGAGTGCAGTACGACGCGGCGAACGTACTCGCGTGACAGGGCTCGCCGGCCTGGTTACCGAAGACCGGCACGGTGTTCACCGAGTTCGCCCGAGTCGATCCCGGAACTACCGGGTTGAGCCCGAAGTGGTACTTCGTACCGTCAGTCGTCGTCACCAGCCAGTACTCACCGTCGCGGGCCCCGTTGGTCGCGCCGTACCTGCGCTGGATCAGCGATCCGTCGTCGTTTTTCAAGCGGAACGTGTCGATCTTGTTCGTCGTGTCCGAGCTGATCTTCAGCAGCTCACCAGAATGACTTCCCAAGGACAGGATGGCGTTGTCGGACTTCCAGCACAGGTCCCCGGTCTTGACTGTGGTGTTGCTGCCGACCATGTCGTCCGCACAGGACACGTACTTGCGCTCGATGAAACCTGGCTCGAGCGAGTGCCCCTGGCCGACCCACGAAGTCTGGTTGTTGGTCGAGGCAACCTGGCCATCGATGGATCCGGAGCTGTAGTTGATCGACAGCTCCGGTTTAGGCCCGGCGGTGCCTGGCGGAACCCGCAGCGGATAGTTCCAGGTGAAGTCACCGGTCTGCGCGCCGACATTCCAGACCGACGACGGAGACAGCGACGTCGCGGCGTACGAACCAGTCGGACCGGACACGCCGGCGGTCACGGCCATCGTGGTGAACTGAGCGGTCGATTGCTTGGCGGAGCCTGTGGTGGCGGGTGGCGACGCGAGCTCGAGTTCACCTGACACGGTCTTGGATTCCACGTCGTTGCGGGCCGCAGGAAGGATTCGCTGCTGGACGCACTTGCCAGCCGCATCGCAGCTCAACTCGACCAGCCTGAGCCGCGCGGACCAGTCGCCCCCGAACGCATTGGCGAACTTCGAGTAGTCGAACGAGACCTTCACCCGTGCGGGCACGGCCTGTGCGTCCGTTCGGGCGATGCGCATCCCGACACCGGCGATTCCCAGCCGGCTGCTCTCGTCCTTACCGAGCACCTCGAGCTTCACCAACGGAGATGCCGCGCTCTTCGCGGAAGACGTGACGACGGCGGAAACAGGCGAGCCGCTCGAAGTCGTCGCACTACTTTCCAACGGGCCCGCAGTGCCGATCAGCGTGGTCGACGCCTCCGGCCAGACCGGCGCCGCCGAAGCCTTCGAGGCCGCGACCGCCTGATTGGACTGCCGTACCGCTGCAGGTACGAAGTCCTTTCCTGGCGTCGGCTTCTCCTGCTGGACCGCCGGCGCCGGACGCCCCACGGGTTTGGCCTGGGCCTCAGGGACATGCGACGCCACTCCGGCCACCAACTGAGGCCGAGCAGGGTCACGATCGCGGTCATGGCTGACCGCTTGTGGCGAAGTGATTGCATGGTTAGACGTCCTCAGATCAGCTGGTCGGGGCGGAATCAGCCATGTCAGTTTTGACGGCGTCGTCGTCGATCGGTCCTGGGTAAATGCGGACGTCATCGACCTGTCCATCGACCGGGTACGCGACGCCAGCTGCCGTGCCGGTTCCCATTCGCACCGCCCCAGCGCTGTCGCGTGTCGGCGGGAGCTCGCTCTTGGAATACGCCTGCGTGTCTACGAACAAGGTCAGAGAGTGGTCACCGGAGTTGTAGACACCAGTGAGATAGACCCAGTCACCGGCCGCGTAGGGCGTTGGGGCGGACGTCACTGTGAGGTCCCCTGAGCCATCGGGATCGGGCATCGAGAAGAACCAGACAGCCTTGGGCTCAGCCGGATCGGCGAGGTTCTGACTCAGAACGCCGAGGCTGAAACCGCTGGTCCCCGCGCGATCCTCGCTGAGGGCTACCTGCCGTCCCGGAGTGTTCGGCAGCTTGACCCGCACACTGGCGCTGAAGCTTCGGCTCGTGTCGACGATGTTGGTGGCCGCCGATGACGCGGTACCCGTGCCGGCCAACTTGACCGACCAGTCTTTGAGCATGAGGGACGGATCCCACCTGTCTCCCGCAGCCCAACTGGCATCCCCATTGAGAGTAACCGGCCGAGCCTTGCCGCTGGTGTCAGCGAGCGTCGTTCCGGCTCCCTCGTCCATCTGCCACACGCCAACCGGATCGCCGGTCTTCACCACGACGAAGACCTCTCCGTACGTGGCACTTTGATTTCCGCTGCGGTCGTAGCTCCATGCTCTGATCACCGTTGGTCCTGTCTTGGTGACCGTGAAGCTGAAGGTGCCGGGGCTGACGGGGATGATTGGGCTAGTGGGTTCCTCGGTATCGATCGTGTACCGGAAGTAGTTCTGGTCGACCGCGGTCGCGACGATCTTCACGTCGACCTGCTGCCCGAGCGAGTACACGACGTCTTCGCCAGACAGGACATCGATGGCCGGAGGACCCGGCTTGGAGGTGTCGATGATGAACCAGCACATCGGTGACCATGCCGAGTAATCCACGCCGTCCCAGGCTCGTGCCCGCCAGCCGATGAGCCGGTTGGAGTCAAGCGTGGCAACATCGCTCTGCGGTGTGTAGTCCGTGGTGCTGCTGCTGACCTTGGTCACGCTGGTGAGGCGCTGAGCCGGGGTCTGCTGGCCGTTGTACCAGAACTCGAACCCGGCCTGCGACGGCTGGAGGTCGTCGTCGAGGATCTTGATGTGCGGAACGGGGCTGGCCTGGTTCACCCTCGAGGGGTTCTGGTAGTCGGTCGCACAACCCATCGTGGGATCGGTTGTGCGCGCACCGGAGACCACTGGGATCCGGTTGTATCCGATCGTGAGTTTGACGGCCGCGTGGAACCGCTTCCAAGCCATCGAGTCCGTCTCACTTGCGGCGCGCAGGCCGAGGTGCACCCAGCCGCTGCGAGCCGCGGCTTGTTCGGCTACGGCGGTGATCACGTTGAACTCGAGCCACTTGCCGTTCGGGGTGCACTCGTCGCGGCCAACGGCGTCGATGACCGATGCGAGCGGCTTGAGCCAGACGTTGGAGCCGGAGCCGTTGCTCCAGTTGACCTCCGTATTGATCGCGGCGGTCTTCCATACCTGGACCTCCTTCTTGGTGCAACTGGCCGCCCACGTCTCGTACGCACCAAAGACGGCCGACGTGATGTGGGTGCCGGCGAGACCGGAAATGCCCATCTTGTAGATCAGCCGCTTACGGCTCCACGGCTCGAAGGACTGATAGCCCACGCCTTCCGGGCCTGCCCAGTTCCAAGACGACGTCGTCGGATAGTGCTCGTTGATCATTGCGCGGCCGGATTGCGCGGAGCTGAAGACAGGATCGATGTGCAGGGGATACTCCGTGGCGGAGTCGTTGACGAGGCTCGCTGCAGGACTGACAGTGAGGGAATCGTCGGTGACGGACACGGGAATCTGGACGACCTTGTCGCCCTCGAGGGGAGCTTCGGTTCGATCGTCGTCGGTGGGGGCCTGTGCCTCGCCTCGTGAGTCCCACATGACCGGCTGCGGACCGGTGAAGACAACCTTTCCCAGATCGTCCTTCGCCTGGATGGCACCAGACGGTGTCTCCGAGACGGTGAGACCGGGAGCCTCCATCTGCATGTCGAGGTTCTGCAGCTGCGGAAGGCGGGCAGCGGCCGGCGTCTTGACGACGAGGACCTCGCTGTACGTGTCGGGCGCGGCGGTGATCTTCAGGTCGACATCTGGCAGCACGTTCCGGTAGGTCACGTTGTCACCGGCAACGACCGGCGCAGGCAACGTGCCCGGCCAGGAGAGTTTCAGCTCGCTGCCATCGGATTTCATCACGATGAGGGGATCCGTGCCGCCGGCGGAGAAGCTCATGTCGAACGCGGCCGCCTTCGGCCGAATGCGCCCGTCCGGGCTTCGCTCAAGGGTTGTGTCGATGTCAAGCCAATGGTCGCCGCGCCGGGTGCGAACAGGGATGTTCGACTGCTCCAGCGTGAATGTGCCGTCGGGGTTGGCGAACGTCTGAGACGTCTCGGTGCGCTTCTCGAGCACCTCGACCCGGTCTCCCGACGCCTTCGCGCGTTGTGTCGGAGAATCGTCGGCAGCTGTGCTCGCGACAGCGGCGGGCTGAGCGTCAGCTGGCATGACCGCCAGCCACCCGGCGACTCCGACAGCAAACGCGCAGACTACCGTCCCTGCACGCTGAATTTTCGCCTTCCGCCCGTTGGGCAGACTCCACCGGCTCATGTCCCCACCGCTCTTCGACTCCCCCGAGCCACAGATGCGGTCTGAACCCTCAGGGTTGCGAAGGGTGACCAAACAGGTACAACCCATACAACTGACCCATACAAGTTCAGACGTGGGAGTGGCGGAGTGGGGGCACGTCGTCAATCAACCCGCCGTCAGGCGCCAGGAGTGCTCGTCACCTGGTCGCATTCATAACTGCAATGCATGAAATGTGCGCAGCATCGGCATTCGACGGTGGGGGGTGGCGGGCGGGGTGGAGATCGAGTTCGGGGTGTTGATGGATGTACGGGAGGGTGGTCCGGCGGGGAGCGGGTTGAGGAGGTGATGGTTGCGATCGGTTGGGTTTGACGGCTTAGGGTGCCTGGGCACCACCTGAGTCGGGTTGGATGTTGCCGGCGCGGACGAGGCGGATCCACGGTGGGGACGAACATTCTGGTCTTGCCTTTGCATCAGCCGTTACGGGTGGCTCAAGAGGCTGCCGTGGTGGATCCGATGCCGGGCGGGCGGATGATGCTCGGGGCCGGGCAAGCGTATTTGGAGGGGGAGTTCGCGGCCTTCGGCCTCGACCGACGGCGTCGGCGCGGCGCTGCTCGAGGAGGGCGTGCGGTTCATCCGGGAGGCATGGTCGGGTAGCGAGCTGACGCCGCGGGCCCGTGGGTTGAGGTCCCGATCTACGGGGCCGGCGTGACCCGGCCGGGCTGCGCCGGCGCGGCGCGGCTGGGCGACAGCGTGATCATCTACTGCGCAACGCCGGGCCGACCTCATCGCCCGGCGGAGACTGCTGGACGAGGTCGTCGATGACCCGCCGCCGTTCATCTCCACCGGGATCCTGCGCGTGGACCGCGTCTGGGCCGACGCCGCGCCGGGAATCGCCTATCTGGAAGGCGAGGTCGCGTCGTACGGCGGGACCGAACCACCTCCCCGGCGCCGCGGCGGCTATCTCGTCGGTACGCCGGGCGACGTCGCCGTCCGCTTCATCGCGCTGCACGAGGCGACCGGTTCGCCCGCTTCGCGGACTGGCTGCGGTTGCCGGGGGGTGTCGCGCGAGGCTGCGATGCGGTCTCTCGAATTGGTTGCAGGTTGGGTGATGGCCGGCGTACGGGCTGGTGTGGGCCGCTAACTTGGGAGGCACATCGACCTGAGGAGACGGCGTGAAGGCTCGTGCAGCGGTGATGGTGGCGGCGCTCGCGCTCGCGGCCGGGTGCACCGGCGACGACAACGGCGGCGAGTCGTCCGGTTCGGGGACCTCGGCAACGAGTCCCAGCAGTACTGCGCCAGCGCCGACCAGCCCTTCCTCGACGGGCCCGGGTGCGTCTGCGCCGCCGCGGACTACTGCGACGGCGCAGGGGCCGGTGCGGTTGGGGGTGGCGTCGACGGTGGCGACGGGGATCGAGGTGCCGTGGGGGTTGGCGTTTCTGCCGGATCAGAGTGCGCTGGTGAGTGAACGCGACTCGGCGAAGATCAAGCGGGTCGCGGGCGGGCGGGTGACCGAGGTCGGTGAGGTCGACGGGGTGGATCCGTCGTCGGAGGGCGGGCTGCTCGGGCTGGCGGTCGACCCGCAGTACCCGAGCCGCCCGTACATCTACGCGTACTACAGCACCGGCGGGGACAACCGGATCGCCCGGATCACTTATCGGGACAACCGGCTCAGCGACCAGCAGGTGATTCTGGACGGGATCCCCGCGGCGTCGATCCACAACGGCGGCCGGCTGCGGTTCGGGCCGGACGGCTTCCTGTACGCCGGGACCGGTGACGGCGCCGACCGGCCGACCTCGCAGGACGACGGGTCGCTCGGCGGCAAGATCCTGCGCATCACGACCGACGGCAAGGCCGCGCCCGGCAACCCGGGCGGCCGGATCTGGTACTCGAAGGGTCACCGCAACGTGCAGGGGATCGCGTTCGACGGGAACCAGTTGTACGCCGCCGAGTTCGGCCAGAACACCTGGGACGAGCTCAACGCGATCACGTCCGGTGCGAACTACGGCTGGCCGGCCGCGGAGGGGATCGAGGGCCTGGACGGGATGACCGACCCGATCGCGCAGTGGCGTACCAGTGACGCCTCGCCGTCCGGGATCGCGTTCGCCCAGGGCCACGTGTTCATGGCGTCGCTGCGGGGTGAACGGCTCTGGGCCATACCAGTTGCCGGAGGCAAGCGAACGGGTGAGCCGCGGGCGTTCTTCACCGGCCAGTTCGGCCGGCTCCGCACGGTCGAGGCCGCACCGGACGGCTCGCTGTGGTTGACCACGTCGAACACCGACGGCCGCGGCGACACCCGCGACGGCGACGATCGCATCCTCCGCATCACGATCAGCCGCTGAGCGGCAACTCGCCAACCGTTTGGGCTTCCCAGTCGTCTGGTACTAGTGGAGGAAACCCCAGACACACCAGTGCAGTGAGGGAGGAGTTGGTGATGCGGCCCGACCAGGCGCCCGTGGTTCCCAGCAGCGTGATCGCTTCGGTGAGCAGCTTCGAGGATGCCCGCCGGACAGTGGATTACCTGCGAAGTTACGGGATGGACGCAGGGTCGCTGGACATCGTCGGCGCCGACCTCCGGCTGGCCCGGAAATCGCAGGCGGTCCCGGTCGCCAGACTGACCGCCGTCGGTGCGCTCCAGGGCGCCGTCCTCGGGCTGCTGGCCGGCGTCTTCATCACCCTGGTGGCCGAGACAAGCCTCACCGGCCTCGCCGTCGTCGCCTGGGGTTTCGTGTACGGCGGCCTGCTCGGCACACTGGGGGGTCTGTTCCGCGGCCTGATCCGCAACCGGCCGGACGTGGTGGCGACCGAGGTGGTGCCGACCCGCTACGAGGTCCGCTGCCCGGTCGAGGAACTCTCGGTCGCCCGAACGCTGCTCGCAGACGCCGACGACGTGGACGACGGCCGGGTCGAACGCCAGGTCATCGCCGACGCTCCCCAGGAGACGCCGGCGCACCGGAACGCCGCCTAGAACCAGCTGTGCCGGGCCCTGGACGAATCCAGGACCCGGCACCAGCCCGCGCGATGGCCCGCTACGTGGTCGGACTCGTCAGATACCGAGCTTCGCGTTCAGGAGCTCGCGGACCTTGGCGGCGTCGGCCTGGCCGCGCATGTCCTTCATGACGGCGCCGATCAGCGCGCCCGCCGCGGCCGGCTTGCCGGAGTGAACCTTCTCGACCACGTCCGGGTTGGCCGCGATGGCCCGGTCGATCGCGTCGATCAGGGCCGAGTCGTCCGAGACCAGCTCGAGGCCGCGCGCCTTGATGATCTCGGCCGGCGTGCCCTCACCCTTGATCAGGCCGTCGAAGACCTGCCGCGCCAGCTTGTCGTTGAGCTTGCCGTCGTCGACCAGCTTCTGCACCTCGGCGACCTCGGCCGGGCCGACACCGAGGGCGTCCAGGTCCTGACCGGACTCGTTCGCGGCGCGGGCCAGCTCACCCAGCCACCACTTCTTCGCCGCGGCCGGCGTCACGCCGAGCTCGACCGTCGCGACGATCGGCTCGAGCGCGTTGCCGTTGATGACGTCGCGCATCTCCAGGTCGGTGAAACCCCAATCCTGCTGCAGCCGCGTCCGCCGTAGCGAAGGTGCCTCGGGCAACGAAGCGCGCAGCTCCTCGACCCACTCGCGGGACGGGGCGACCGGGACCAGGTCGGGCTCCGGGAAGTACCGGTAGTCCTCCGCGTCCGACTTCTCCCGGCCGGACGTGGTGATCCCGGTGTCCTCGTGCCAGTGCCGGGTCTCCTGCACGACCTTGCCGCCGGACGCCAGGACCGCCGCCTGCCGGCTGATCTCGTAGCTGACCGCGCGCTCGACCGAGCGGAACGAGTTCACGTTCTTGGTCTCGGTCCGGGTGCCGAACGTCGAGGAGCCGCGCGGCTTCAGCGAGACGTTCGCGTCGCAGCGCAGCGAACCCTGGTCCATCCGGACGTCGGAGACGCCGAGGGCCAGCAGCAGGTCGCGCAGCATGCTCACGTACCCGCGCGCCACCGCGGCCGCCTTCTCCCCCGGGACCTCGATCGTCTTGGTGACGATCTCGATCAGCGGGATACCGGCCCGGTTGTAGTCGACCAGCGAGTGCGAGGCACCGTGGATCCGGCCGGTCGCGCCACCGACGTGAGTGGACTTGCCGGTGTCCTCCTCCATGTGGGCGCGCTCGATCTCGATCCGGTACGTCTCGCCGTCGACCACCACCTCGGTCCACCCGTTGTACGCGATCGGCTCGTCGTACTGGGAGGTCTGGAAGTTCTTCGGCATGTCCGGGTAGAAGTAGTTCTTCCGGGCGAACCGGCACCACTCGGCGATCTCGCAGTTCAGCGCCAGGCCGATCTTGATCGCCGACTCCACCGCTCGCTCGTTCACCACCGGCAGCGCACCCGGCAGGCCGAGGCAGACCGGGCAGGTCTGCGTGTTCGGCGGCGCGCCGAACTCGGTCGGGCAGCCGCAGAACATCTTCGACTTCGTGTTCAGCTCGACGTGGACCTCGAGGCCCATCACCGGGTCGTACTGCTCCAGCGCCTTGTCGATCGGCATGACGTCCGCGGCGATGGTCATCGGGTCACCTCCAGCTCCGGAGCCTTGGTCATCAGAACGCCGCCCCACTGCTCGGCCAGCGCGGCCTCCAGCGCGGAGCCGACCTGGTACAGCAGGTCGTCGCGCATCACCGGCGCCATCACGTGGAAGCCGACCGGCAGGTTGTCCTCGTCGGCCAGGCCGCACGGGAACGACGCGGCCGCGTTGCCGGCCAGGTTGACCGGGATCGTGCACAGGTCGTTCTTGTACATCGCGATCGGGTCGTCGGCCCGGTCGCCGATCGGGAACGCGGTCGTCGGGGTGGCCGGCGAGACCAGCACGTCGACGTGCTCGTAGGCATTGGCGAAGTCGCGCTGGATCAATGTCCGCACCTTCTGCGCCTGGCCGTAGTACGCGTCGTAGTAGCCGCTGGACAACGCGTGCGTGCCGAGCATGATGCGCCGCTTCACCTCGTCGCCGAAGCCGGCCTCGCGGGTCAGGCTCATCACCTTCTCCGCGCTGTTCACGCCGTCGTCGCCGACGCGCAGCCCGTACCGCATCGCGTCGAACTTGGCCAGGTTGGACGAGGCCTCGCTCGGCAGGATCAGGTAGTACGCCGGCAGCGCGTACTGGAAGTGCGGGCAGGACACCTCGACCACCTCGGCACCGAGCTTGGTGAGCAGCTCGACCGCCTCGTGGAAGCGCGCCTCGACACCCGGCTGGTAGCCCTCACCGCCGAGCTCCTTGACCACGCCGATCCGCAGCCCGGTGACGTCCGCACGCCGCGCCGCCTCGACCACCGGCGGGACCGGCTGGTTGATCGACGTGGAGTCCATCGGGTCGTACCCGGCGATCGCCTCGTGCAACAGCGCGGTGTCCAGCGTCGTCCGCGCGCACGGACCAGGCGTGTCGAGCGAGGAGGCCAGCGCGATCAGTCCGTACCGCGACGTCCCGCCGTACGTCGGCTTGACCCCGACCGTGCCGGTGAACGCGCCCGGCTGCCGGATCGAGCCGCCGGTGTCGGTGCCGATCGCGAGCGGGGCCTGGTACGCCGCGATGGCCGCCGACGAGCCGCCACCGGAACCACCCGGGATGCGGTCCAGGTCCCACGGGTTGTGGGTGACGCCGTACGCAGAGTTCTCCGTGGAGGAACCCATCGCGAACTCGTCCATGTTGGTCTTGCCGAGGATGACGATGCCGGCCGCCTTCAACCGCTTCACCACGGTCGAGTCGTACGGCGGCCTCCAGCCCTCGAGGATCTTCGAGCCGGCCGTTGTCGGGACGCCCTCCTGGGTGAGCACGTCCTTCAGCGCCAGCGGGACACCGGCGAGCGGGCCGAGCTTCTCCCCCGCCACGCGCCTGCTGTCCACCTCGGCGGCCTGGGCCAGCGCACCCTCGGCGTCGACGTGCAGGAACGCCTTCACCGAGCCGTCGACGGCGGCGATCCGGTCCAGATGGGCCTGGGTGATCTCCACCGAGCTGGCCTCGCCGGACGTCATCAGCTCCGCGAGCTCGACCGCGGTCTTCCTGGTGAGGTCAGCCATCAGTCCTCCTCCAGGATCCGCGGCACCCGGAATCGCTGCTCCTCCGCGGCCGGCGCGCCGGACAGTGCCTGCTCCGGTGTGAGACACGGCACGTTCTCGTCCTTGCGCATCACGTTGGTGATCGGCAGGGCGTGCGAGGTCGGCGGGATGTCGTCCGCGGCCACCTCGCTGACCTGGCCGACCAGCGTGATGATCTGGTCGAGCTGGGGTGCGAGGTGGTCGAGCTCGGCGTCGGTGAGCTCGATCCGCGCCAGTCGCGCCAGGTGCGCAACCTCTTCGCGGGTAATCGATGGCATGAACTGATCCAATGGTTTCGCAGGAACACCGAGAGGCTCTCGGTGATACCTGAGCCATCTTAGGGGGCAGTTGTGACGCTCGTGTTGCCCCGTTCCCCGACCTGTGGACAATGCGCCTCCGGCCCGCGAGGGTGGGTGGGGCGGGCAGGGCCCTGACCGGGGCGGTGAGGTGGGCCAGGCAAGGGCACAGCTCATCTCCTGAGAGGGCCGGGCGTGTCCCTGCGCTCCGCTCTGTAACATTGGCGGCGACAAGGCGTTACGCGCATGGTGATCGGCTGGGAGATGATCGTTCGGTGTTCCTGCTGCGATTGATCATCCCGGACCGTCCCGGTTCGCTGGGCACGGTGGCCACCGCCCTCGGTGAGGTGAATGCCGACATCCACGCGATCGAGATCGTCGAGCACCGGCGAGAGAACGGCACCGCCGTCGACGACATCGTGGTCGACCTGCCACCCGGTGTGCTGCCGGACCGCCTGGTCTCCGCCTGCAACGGCGTACCTGGTGTCGAAGTGATCTGGTTCTCCCGGTACGGCGCCGGCGGCGGACTGCACATGGACCTCGAGGCCGTCGAGCAGATGACGTCGGCCCCGGTCGACGCGATCGACATCCTGGTCGAGCAGGCACCCGCCGTACTGCACGCCGACTGGGCCGCGCTCCTCGACGGCACCGGCAGTGAGGTGAAGGTCGCGCTGGAGACGAGTGCCACGCCCGAGTTCGGCGACGTGGCCGAGACCTGGCTGCCGCTGGACAAGGCGCGGACGCTGGCCGCCCCGGATCAGCACAAGGGCCTGGCCGAGTCGGTCCTGGTCGCGGCGCCGCTGGAGTCCGGCCGCCGCATTCTGGTCATCGGGCGTCGCGGCGGGCCCGAGTTCCTCGGGTCCGAGGTCGCCCGGCTGAGCTACCTGGCCTCGCTCGCCGTCACCATCCGCGCCACCGCGTAACCGTCGTACACACACGAAAGCCTCCCTCACCACCGCGGTGGTGAGGGAGGCTTCGGCGTTTCCAGCTGAAAACTGCTAGCTGAAGCGGAAGTAGGCGAAGACCCAGAGACCGGCCAGGACCAGCAGGACCACGACGCCGACCAGGACGACGATCAGGATCGTCTGGCCGTTGCGGCCGCCCCGGTCCGGGAGGTCGAACTGGGTCGGTCCCCAGGGACCGCCGCCGTCGACGCGCCGGACCGCCTCGGGCGGCGGGGTGACCACCGTCCGCGACTCCCGCTTCTCCCTGGGGAACTTCATCCGACTCCCGTCGTCCGTGCTCAGACGTAGAACGTCTCGTAGCTGATCGAGATCCGTGACGACGAGTAGGAGTCCTCGTTGTTGGCGATGATCTCGACCCGCCATCCGGCCACATAAGCAGCGTACGACTTGCCGTCACTGTGCGCCTGGACGTACGACTTCAGCGCCGCGACGTCCGCACCCTTCAACGCACCGAACGCGTCGTTCACCGCCGCCGGGAGCGCGGCCTTGACATCCTTCGGGTCACCCGAGGCGCTCATCTCCAGCGACCGGATGCCCTCCTCCCTGCTGGCGTAGGAGTAGACCCGCTGCGAGCCGTACCTGCCGACCTGCTTGCTGCAGGAGGTCGTGCAGACGTACTTCTTCGCCTTCAGCGCGGCGACCAGCTGGGCCTCGGTGGTGTCGAAGCTCTTCCGCGGCAGGTCGAACGAGTCGGCCCCGGACTTGCCGCCGGACAGCTGCAGCCGGTCACCGTCGTTGCGCAGCTCGAACTCGCCCCAGGTGCTGCCGACCTTCTGCGACTTCTGGCCGACCTTCACCGCGTCCTGGATCTTCTTGACCTCGCTGCCGCCGAACGTGTCGTTGCCGATCGCCTGCACCGCGGCGTCGAACGTGACGCCGGCGTTGTTGACGTTCTCCTCGTTCTCCGACTTCACGAGTACGCCGATGATCGTGCCGTCGGGCTGGAACTGGAAGATCGCCTCGGCCTCGGTCGGGCCGTCGTACTTGAAGCAGCCGCGGTGCGCGCCCTGGCCGGTGTTGAACAGGTCGCTGCACTGGTAGCCGTCGCTCTGGAGCTTCTCGGTGGCCGTCTTGGCCTGACCGGTCGCGTTGCCGAGCGAACCGTTGTCGCCGCCGTTCGACGGGCCACTGGTCGGCTCGCCGGTCTGCTGCGTCGTCGGGCCGGCCTCGGGCTTGTCGTCACCGCCGAGCGCCCTGACGCCCAGGAAGATGAGCAGGCCGATCAGCACGATGCCGACCACGCCACCACCGATCAGCAGCGGCATCTTGTCCTTGCCGAGCCCACCGGGTCCCTTGGCACCGCCGCCCGGCTGCCACTGGGGCTGGCCCTGCTGTTGGTGCCAGCCACCTTGCTGCGGGCTCTGCTGGCTCCAAGGCTGCTGCTGGTAGGAACTTCCGCTCGGCTGCGTGGGACGCTGCCCCCAACCGCCTTGAGCAGGTTCCTGCCCTCCCTGACCCGGTTGCGGCCGGCCGGGCTGCTGTCCCCAACCGCCCTGCTGCGGGGGCTGACCGTGCTGCGGAGGCTGCTGGGGCTGCGGGGGCTGACCCTGGGCGGGCTGCTGGGGACGTTGACCCCAACCGCCACCACCCTGGCCCGGAGGCTGCTGTCCCCAGCCGCCACCTTGCCCAGGCTGGCCCCCCGGTCCCCCTTGCTGCCCGCCCGGCTGGCCCCCCGGCTGCCCAGGACCCCACGGTCCCTGTGGCGGCGTCGTCATATTCGCTCCTTTTGACCCACGTGTCGACGTGCAAAGTTAACAGTCCGACGGCTCAGCACGGCCGCCGGATCCATCTGTCCGCGAGCGAAAATCCGGCTAGGCGTCGCCGGGCTCGGGTGTGGCGGCGACCTTGCCGGCGGCGTCGGCGCCCTCGTCGAGCAGAACCCGGAAGCCGGCGGCGTCGAGGATCGGGACACCGAGCTGGACGGCCTTGTCGTACTTCGACCCAGGCGAGTCGCCGACCACGACGAACGACGTCTTCTTGGAGACCGAACTGGCCGCCTTGCCGCCGCGGCTGACGATGGCCTCGGTCGCCTCGTCCCGGCTGAAGCCCTCCACCGTGCCGGTCACCACGATGGACAGGCCGGTCAGCGTCTGTGGCACGCTCGGACCGGTGCGCTCCTGACGCAGTTGCACGCCGGCGGCCTTCCACTTGTCCACGATGGCCTGGTGCCAGTCGACCTTGAACCACTCGATCACCGCGTGGGCGATGGTCGGACCGACACCCTCGATCTCGGACAGCTCCTCCTCGCTCGCCGCCCGGATCGCCTCGATGTCGTCGTACACGGCCGCGAGTGCCTGGGCTGCCGTGGGGCCGACGTGGCGGATCGACAGCGCGACCAGGCCGCGGGCCAGCGGCTGGGTCTTGGCGGTCTCGAGGTTCGCGAGCAGGCGCTGGGCGTTCGCCGACAGCGACCCTGCCTTGGTGGTGAAGAACGAACTGCGCTTCAGGTCGTCCTCGGTCAGCGCGAACAGGTCGCCCTCGTCGGTGATCAGCTCGTCGGCGATCAGCGCGTCCGCGGCCTTGAACCCGAGCACCTCGATGTCGAACGCGGACCGCCCGGCCAGGTGGAAGATCCGCTCCCGCAGCTGCGCCGGGCAGGACTGCGAGTTCGGGCAGCGGATGTCGACGTCGCCTTCCTTCATCGGGCGCAGCGTCGTACCGCAGGACGGACACTCGGTCGGCATCACGAACTCACGGGCGTCGTCGGGCCGCAGCTCGACCACCGGGCCGAGGATCTCCGGGATCACGTCACCCGCCTTACGCAGTACGACCGTGTCCCCGATCAGAACGCCCTTCCGCTTGACCTCCTGGGCGTTGTGCAAGGTGGCGAACTCGACCGTCGACCCCGCCACACGGACCGGCTCCATGACGCCGTACGGCGTGACCCGCCCGGTGCGCCCGACGTTGGTCTTGATGTCGAGGAGCTTGGTGGTGACCTCCTCCGGAGGGTACTTGTACGCGATCGCCCAGCGGGGCGCGCTCGAGGTGGACCCGAGGGCACGCTGCAGGTCGACCTCGTCCACCTTGACCACGACTCCGTCGATCTCGTGGTCGACGGAGTGCCGGTTCTCGCCGTAGTACGCGATGAACTCGTTGACCTGGTCGAGCGTCTCGACCCTGCGGGCGCGGTCGCTGACCGGCAGACCCCAGGCCTTGAGCTGCTCGTACGCCTCGGACAGCCGGTGGACGTGGTAGCCGTCGATCCGGCCGAGGCCGTGGACGACGAAGCGCAGCGGGCGGCTCGCCGACACCCGCGGGTCCTTCTGCCGCAGCGACCCGGCGGCGCTGTTGCGCGGGTTGGAGAACGGGTCCTTGCCCGCCTCGACCAGCTGCGCGTTCAGCTCCTCGAAGTCCTCGACCCGGAAGTACACCTCGCCGCGGACCTCCAGGAACGACGGCAGGTCGTCGCCCTGCAGTTCGTTCGGGATGCTCTTGATGGTGCGGACGTTGAGCGTCACGTCCTCACCGGTGCGGCCGTCGCCGCGCGTCGCGCCGCTGACGAGTTTGCCGTTCTCGTACACCAGGTCGAGGGCGAGGCCGTCCACCTTCAGCTCGCACAGGAAGCCGCTGTCGTGGATCTGCTTGACCGTGACCTCGCGCTCGAGGCGCTTGGCCCAGGCCTCCATCTGCTCGGCGGAGAACGCGTTGGCGAGGCTCTCCATCCGGGTCGGGTGCTGCACCGGGGTGAAGAGGGTGGAGATCGGTACGCCGACCTTCTGCGTCGGCGAGTCCGGGGTGCGGAGCTCGTTGTACTGCTCCTCGATCGCCTCCAGCTCGTGCATCAGGGCGTCGAAGTCCGCGTCCGAGATGGTCGAGGTGGCCAGGTAGTACCTGACCCGGTGCTCCTCGATCTCCTGGCTCAAGGCGGCGTGCCGCTCACGCACGTCGGGCGGCGCAGCAGGCTGTTCGGCAGCAGTCGTCTCCGGGATCTCCGCACTCATAGGCAAAACCTACAACCCACCTCAGACGTTTTTCGGGCCATTGGTTAGGGGCGGCGGCGGAGGTTCAGGTGTTTTCGGCGGCTTCGGCTACGGCGTCGGCGGTGCGGCGTAGCAGGTCGAGGCGGCGGCGGGCGTCGGAGGGAGTGGGGGCGGCGGCCAGGCCGCAGGTGGGGGTGATGACGACCTGCTTGAGGAGTTCGGGGTCCAGGCCGAGTTCGCGCCAGCGGCGGACCAGGGGATCGGCGGCCTGCTCGGGGTCGGGGATCCGGCCTGTGGTGGGTACCAGGCCGGCGTAGATGGCGGTGCCGGCCTCGGCGGCGAGGGCCAGTTGCTCCCAGGCGGAGTCGGTCAGCAGCGCGACGTCGACCGCGACGCCTGTGGCACCGGCTTTGGTGAAGACCTCGATCGGCGGTCGCGCGGCGCAGCAATGCACCACAGTCGGTCCAGCACCGGTCACCAGGCTCAGCAGCTCCACAGCACCCGGACCGTCCACAGACCGATGCTTGCCCCAACCGGACGCCGTCGGCACAGCTCCAGCGAGTACTGCGGGCAACCCCGGCTCATCGATCTGTACGACGAGCTCCGCACCCGGCACCCGGCGTCGTACCTCTGCGACGTGCTCACCAAGCCCCAGTGCCAGAACCTCGGCCAAGTCCCGCCGAGCTCCATGATCCGCCAGCACCTTGTCGCCACGCGGCAGCTCGACCGTCGAGGCCAGAGTCCACGGCCCGGTCAGCTGCAGCTTCAGTGGCCCGTTGTAACCGTCCGCCAGCTCTTCCAGCACGTCGAGGTCTTCGGCAAGCAGCGACCGAGCCCGCCGCTGGTCCAGGCTCGCCCGCGGATCGCTACCACCGGTGAGCCGCCACCCGGCCGGCTGCACGTCTGCCGCCAGTTCAGGCAGTACGGCGACCGCCCGGCTGAGCATGTCGCCGTACGGACGTGCCGGCAGTTCGGCCAAGAACGGTATGTCCACCGCGTCGAGCAGAACCTTCGTCCACTCCCGGAGGTCCTCCCCAGGCAGCGAACCCAGACCGGTCGTCCTCATGCGTGCTGTGCCGTCACGCGGGATACCGTGTCGATCGTTGCCGAGCCGATGACCCGTGTCCCGTCGTAGAGGACGACCGCCTGACCGGGGGCCACGGCCGAGGTCGGCTGGTCGAAGTCGACGACGATCTGATCGCCCTCGACCCGTGCGGTCACCGCGACTTCCTCGCCGTGCGCGCGCAACTGGGCTGTCACGTGCAGCTCCGACGTCGGCTCCGGTCCGCACCAGCGCGGCCTGGACGCGGTCAGCCGCGACACGGCCAGCTCCTCCCGCGACCCGACGGTGACGGTGCGGTCGACCGGGCTGATGTCCAGGACGAACCGCGGCTTGCCGTCCGCGGCCGGCGTACCGATCCGCAGGCCCTTGCGCTGACCGACGGTGAAACCGTGCGTGCCCTTGTGCTCGCCGAGCTTGTTGCCCTGCGCGTCGACAATGTCACCCGGCGCCTCGCCCAGATGCTTGCTGAGGAAGGCCGGTGTGTTGCCGTCGGCAATGAAGCAGATGTCGTGGCTGTCCGGCTTGGCCGCCACCGACAGCCCGCGGCGCTCGGCCTCCTCGCGGACCTCGGTCTTGACCGTGTCACCGAGCGGGAAGAAGGCATGCCGCAACTGCTCCTGGGTCAGCACGCCGAGCACGTAGGACTGGTCCTTCGCGGGGTCCACCGCCCGGTGCAGCTCGCGGCCGGCGTCGGTTTCCACGATGCGCGCGTAGTGCCCGGTCGCGACCGCGTCGAAGCCGAGCGCCAGCGCCCGCTCCAGTACGGCGCTGAACTTGACCTTCTCGTTGCAGCGCAGACACGGGTTCGGCGTCCGGCCGGCGGCGTACTCGCTGACGAAGTCCTCGACCACGTCGGCGTGGAACCGTTCGGCCAGGTCCCAGACGTAGAACGGGATGCCGATCACGTCGGCGGCCCGGCGGGCGTCGCGGGAGTCCTCGATCGTGCAGCAGCCGCGTGCACCGCTGCGGTACGACTGCGGGTTCCGGCTGAGTGCCAGGTGCACGCCGACCACGTCGTGCCCGGCCTCGGTCATCCGCGCCGCCGCCACGGCGGAGTCGACCCCGCCGGACATGGCTGCGAGTACCCGCATCAGGTGTTCCTTCCCACGTTCTGCAGACCGGCGGACTTGGCCCGCTCCACCACCGGTCCGATGTTGTCCAGTACGGCGTCGATGTCGGCGCGGGTGCTGGTGTGCCCCAGGGTGAACCGGAGCGACCCGCGCGCCCGCTGGTCGTCGTACCCCATGGCCAGCAGGACATGGCTCGGCTCGGCGACCCCGGCGTTGCACGCGGACCCGGTGGAGACCTCGATGCCGCGGGCGTCGAGCAGCAGCAACAGCGAGTCGCCCTCGCAGTCGCTGAAGGACAAGTGTGCGTTATTGGGCAAGCGGTCCGTCGGGTCACCCGACAGTTGCGCGCCCTCGACCGTGTTCACGACACCGTCGATCAGGGCGTCGCGCAACTCGGTGAGCCGGCGGGCCTCGTCCGCCTGGTGCTTGACCGCGTGCTCCACGGCGACCGCGAATCCGGCGGTGGCGGGCGCGTCGAGTGTGCCCGACCGGACGTCGCGCTCCTGGCCGCCACCGTGCAGGATCGGCGTCAGCTTGGTCTCCTTGTGGACGACGAGGGCGCCGATGCCGTACGGACCGCCGAGCTTGTGCGCGGACACCGTCATCGCGTCCACCCCCAGCTCCGCGAAGTCCACCGGCACCTGGCCGACCGCCTGGACGGCGTCGGTGTGCACCGGGATCTCGTACTGACGGGCCAGTTCGGCGACCTCCCGGACCGGCTGCAGCGTGCCGACCTCGTTGTTCGCCATCATCAACGTGACGAACGACACGGACTCCGGGTCCGCCTCGACAGCCCGCCGTACGTCGTCCGGCCGCACCCGCCCGAGCTCGTCGACCGGCAGCCACTCGATCTCGGCCTTCTCGTGCTGCGCCAGCCATACGGCCGGGTCCAGTACGGCGTGGTGCTCGATGCCGCTGAGCAGGATCCGGCGGCGACGCGGGTCCTCGGCCAGCCGGGCCCACCACAGCCCCTTCAGGGCGAGGTTGTCGGCCTCCGTACCGCCTGAGGTGAACACGACCTCGCTCGGCTGTGCGCCCAGCGCCGCGGCGATCGTCTCGCGGGACTCCTCGACCGTCCGGCGGGCGGCGCGACCGGAGCCGTGCAGGGACGACGCATTGCCGGTGCGGGCGAGGTGACGGGTCATCGCCTCGATCGCGGCCGGCAGCATCGGAGTCGTCGCCGCGTGGTCCAGATAGACCGTGCGGCGGTCGGAAGAAGTCATAACGGATTCAAGAGTATGTCCGCCGCCCCAGCTCCCGCTCCTCGGGCCTCAACGGTGGGACGACCGGCCCGCACACTGGTCGCATGTCACAAGAGATCCTCGAGCGGCGGGCAGCCGCCGTCATCGAAGCCAACAAGTACATGACACTGGCGACCGTCGACGCCGGCGGATTGCCGTGGGCCACCCCGGTCTACTTCACTCCCGACGGCCACAGGGACTTCTACTGGGCCTCGTCCCCTGACTCTGAGCACTCGCTCAACCTGGCGCGGAACCCGAACGTCAGCATCGCGATCTTCGACTCCAGCGTCGCGATCGGCCACGCGTCCGCCGTCTACCTCCGTGCCCGCGCGGAACTGGTCCCCGATGACGAACTGGAACGCTGTGCGGCGTTCTACTCCGCCCGGCTCCCGGAACTCCGCACCTTCACCGCCGACGAACTCCGCGGTCCGGCAGACCTCCGCCTCTACCGAGCCCGGGCCACCGAGCACTGGCTGCTGATCCGTGGCCGGGATCCCGAGTACGGCACAGGCGTCGACTCCCGCCGCCGGGTCTGGAGCTAGGCGTACGTCGCGGAGCGCCGCCAGCGACTGTGGTGGGTCCAACCGATCACCTTCGCGGCCCTGCTGCAGTCGTACAGGGACGCCGTGCCGGGGAGGTCGCTGCGGATCTCGGTGTCCGGCAGGTGCTGCGCCAGGACGTCGCTGGTGGGTTGCCGCAGACCGGTGTCCTCGGCCGCGATCAGCAATGCGTGATAGCGCTCGTCTGCCGAGCGAGGCCGCAACGAGAGGATGCATGCCCGGGCCGCCTCGGCCAGGTCGACGTACCCCCACAGGTTGCGGCGATTGTCCTCGAGCGGTGCGTCGGTGATGTAGCGGCGTACTTCGTCCGGCGTGAGGATCCAGTGGAACCGCAGGGCGGTGATCTGCATGCCGCGGCGGGCGTACATCTCGCCGGTGCGCTCCAGGATGTCCTTGGTCAGCGCGTACGGGTCCACGAACCGCAGTGGGGTGTCCTCGTCGATCGGGACCTCGGGAACGGTGAGTTCCTCCGGGGACCAGGCCGTGCCGTAGATCGAGCCGCTGGACGCCAGCACCGCGGTCCGGATGCCCTGGGTCCAGGCTTCCTCGAGGGCGTTGAACGTCGTGAGCGCGTTGATCCGCACCAGTTCCACCGGAGCGATGTTCTCCGGGCTGGGGATTCCTGCGCAGTGCACGATCGCGTCCGCACCACGCAGCGACCGCGCGACGGCATCGCGGTCGGTGAGATCGACGGGCCGGGGACCCACCAGATCGGCCTCGACCACCTCGTGCCCGTCGGCCGCGAGCTGCCGGCAGACCTCGCTGCCCAGTTTCCCGCTGGAACCACTCACCCAGATCCGCATTCAGCGCATGCTAGCCGCCGGACTGCGACGGCCCGGCTCGGGAGGGGAACCGAGCCGGACCGTCTGGACCGGGGATCAGGACTTGCGCTTGGTGATCTCTTCGGTGGCGGCCGGGAGGACCTTGTGCAGGTCGCCGACGACGCCGAAGTCGACCAGCTCGAAGATCGGGGCTTCCTCGTCCTTGTTGATCGCCACGATCGTCTTCGAGGTTTGCATGCCGGCGCGGTGCTGGATGGCGCCGGAGATGCCGGCCGCGACGTACAGCTGCGGGCTGACCGTCTTACCGGTCTGGCCGACCTGGTAGGCGTGCGGGTACCACCCCGAGTCGACGGCCGCGCGGGACGCACCCACGGCGGCGCCGAGGGAGTCGGCGAACGCCTCGATCGGCCCGAAGTCACCGCCGGTCCCGCGACCGCCGGACACGATGATCGCGGCCTCGGTCAGCTCCGGACGGCCGGTCGCCTCCCGCGGCTTCGAGTCGACGATCTTCGCGGTCTTGGCGGGGTCGGAGATCGTGACGTCGAACTCCTCCACCTCAGGCGAGGTCTCGGCCGCCTCCGGGGTGGCCGCGTTCGGCTTCACCGTGATGATCGGCGTGCCGTGGGTGACCCTGGCCTGGACCGTGTAGTTGCCGGCGAAGACCGACTGCGTGGTGACCGGACCGCCGGCACCGTCGCCGGCCTGGACGTCGACGGCGTCGGTGATCAGGCCGGACTCCAGCTTGACCGCCAGCCGGGCGGCGATCTCCTTGCCCTCGGCGTTCGACGAGATCAGGATCGCGGCCGGCTCGACCTTGGCCGCGACCTGCTGCAGCGCCTCGGCCTTGGGCGCGACCAGGAACTGGGTCAGCTCCGGGTTGGTCAGCGCGATCACCTTGGTCGCGCCGTACTGCCCGAGCGCCGGCAGCGCCTCCTGCACGCCGTCGCCGACGAACACGGCGACCGGCTCGCCGAGGCGGCGGGCGATGGTGAGGAGCTCAGCGGTGGTCTTGCGGACCTTGCCAGCGGTGTGGTCAACGAGAACCAGAACGTTCGACATGAACTGATCGCCCCTCAGAGGAACTTGTTGGTGGACAGGAACTCAACGAGCTGGGCAGCCCCACTACCGTCGTCGTCGGTGACGATCGTGCCCGCGGTCCGCGGCGGCCGGGCGGTTACCTCGAGCACCTCGGTCCAGGCAGCCTGGGCGCCGACCTGCTCCGGCGCGATCTCCAGGTCGGCCAGCGACCAGGTCTCCACCGGCTTCTTCTTCGCCGCCATGATGCCCTTGAACGACGGGTACCGCGGCTCGTTGGCCTGGTCCGAAACGCTCAGCACCAGCGGCAGCGTGCCCTCGATCGTGTCGCTGGCGGTGTCGCCGTCGCGGCGGATCCGCACGGTGTTGCCGTCGACGGTCACCTCCGAACCCAGCGTCACGGCCGGCAGGCCGAGCCGCTCCGACACCATCGCCGGGACCACACCCATCGACCCGTCGGTCGACCCCATCCCGAACACGACCAGGTCCGCCTCGAGCTTGGCCAGGGCCTTGGCCAGGATCAGCGAGGTGGCCACCGCGTCCGACCCGTGGATCGCGTCGTCGATCACGTGGACACCGGCGTCCGCACCCATCTGCAGACCCTTCTTCACCGCGTCGGCGGCCTGCTCCGGCCCCACGGTGAGGATGGTCACCTCGGCATCGCCGGCTTCTTTCACGGTCAGCGCGGTCTCGACGGCATATTCGTCCAGTTCGGACAGCAGCCCGTCGACACCGGCCCGGTCCACCGTGTTGTCCTCCGGGCGGAAGCGGCGGTCCGCGGTGGCATCCGGCACGAACTTCGCGCAGACGACGATCTTCATAGCGTGTGGGACCCCTTCTGGTTAACGGTCTCTCCCAAGCCTGCCACGGATGTTACTCACGAGAAACATCCTCCCGTGCGAGTCCCATCACACCGTGCTTATCCGAGCCGGGGGCACAGGACAAGTGGACACGGCTGTGACGTCCGACCGCACACTAGGCTGACTCAGGTGACCGAGACGTTACCGCTCACCGGCGAAAGAACGGCGCCCGGGATCTGGCACGAGAACTACTGGTTCGCGCGCCATGACGCCGCCTACCGCTGGATCACGGCCCATCTCGACCTGCAGAACCTGCGGTCGACCGGCCGGGTCCTCGACGCCGGCTGCGGCGAGGGCTACGGCGCGGAGCTGGTCCGCCTGGCCGGGGCGGACTCCGTGACCGGTCTCGACTATGAAGATACGACGCTTCGGCACGTCCGCCGGGTTTATCCACAGATCAATGTGGTGCAGGGCAATCTCGTCCAGACCGGGTTCGCCGACGCGACGTTCGAGCTCATCACCTCGCTGCAGACGATCGAGCACCTGTGGGAACAGCCGCGGTTCGTCGCGGAGTGCGCGCGGATCCTGGCCCCGGGCGGCACCCTCGTCCTCAGTACGCCGAACCGGCTCACCTTCCCGAGCGGCAACTGGTACCACACCCGCGAACTGACCGCCGCGGAGTTCGCCGAACTGGTCGAGCCCGCCTTCGAGATCACGCACGCGCTCGGTCTCCACCACGGCAACCGCCTGCGCACGTGGGAATCGCAGTACGGCTCGTGCGTGGACGCTCAGCTGGCCGCCGGGTACGACGCCTGGGACGCGAACCTGGCCGACCTCGTCCGGAGCACCGGCCACGAGGACTTCGAGATCCGCCCCGGCGACCTGGACGAATCCCTCGACCTCATCCTCGTGGCCAGGCCACGAACGAGCTAAGGACGTACGAAGCGCTCGAGGATCTTGCCGGCGACCAGGTAGACCAGCGCGGCGATCCCCCAGTTCACCAGCAGGGTGTTCTTCGCGGTCTCGAGCCGGAACAGGTCCTTGAACGGGCCCACCAGGTCGGTCCCGCGCTCCAGCACCCAGCGGACGATCTCGTTGCTCTGGTTGGTCTGGTCGAGCGCGGTGAACAGCGCACCGAGCGCCAGGACCGCGGCCGCGATCACCGCGGCGAGCCAGATCAGCGAGGCGATCAGGTTCCGCAGCCGCCGGACTCCGGAGCCCACCGAACTGAGCGCCTGCTTGCCCTTCCCGGCCGACGACCCCTTCGCGGGCGACGACGCCGATTTGTTGCCGGAGGCACTCGTCTTCGCTGCCGCGGGCACCCTGCTCACCGGCGTGGTCGCCGCGGTGCCGGCCGGATCCTTGCCACCGGCATCCTTCGCGGCCGCGGCCGACGCGCCGGACTCGGCCGCGGTGCCGGACTCGGCCGCGGTGCCGGACTCGGCCGCGGCCTTCTCCCGGGCGCGCTGCTCGGCGACGATCTCCGCCGCGGTCTTCGGCCGGGACGGCTTGGTCGCGGTGGTCACGCCACGCCCCGCGGCCTCCGCGGCACCGTCCTTGCGGCCGGCCGCGTCGTCCGCCGGAGTCACCGCCTTGTCCTGGTCCGCCTTCTCGTCGTGCGTACCCACGTCGTCCATCTCCTCAGCCGGGGTCGGTTCCTCGTCCGTCGCCGTGGCCGGCGGTCTCCTGCGCCGGCTGACCGGGACGGGGCGCGGCGACAACCTGCGCCGGGCGCCCGCGAGCGGGGCCGGTGCCGCCGTCCTGCCGTCGGTTACCTGCACTTCTGGGTCCAGCCTTCGGTTCACACCGATGTCGCGAACCGCCGCCGGCGGTTCAGCGCCCGTTTCAAGCGCTGGTTCCAACGTAGCGCCGCCGGGTTCGGCCCCGGCCGGAACCGGGTCGGCCGCCGTGCTGCTCGCCGGCGTGATCGAGTCGTCGGCCGCCGCCTGGTCGAGCGACCGCGCGGACCGGTCGGTCCCGGGCTGGTCAGCCACGCTGCGTCTCCTCTCCGACGGTCAACCGGTCGGCGTCCGACCGCTGGTGCGGGACATAGTGCCCGACTGGTGAGTAACTTGAGAACCCCTCGTCGCCACTTGCTTCACCGGTCGCGTCGCCGCCGTCACCCTCAGCTTCCCCCGGTACGCCGTTCTTACGCGGAGCGACCGGGGCAGCACCGGCGCGGAGGCGGGCCGCGGTGCGCTCGTTCGCCTCCGCCAGCCCGGCCAGGTAGGCCCGGCGGGTGGCGTCGGCGGCGTACCGGGTGGTGCGGTCGGCGACGATCACGGCCGGCACCCCGGCCGCGACGGCGTACGAAGGAATGTTGCCACGGGCAACACTGTTCGCGCCGATCACCACGCCGCGGCCGATGTCGGTTCCGCGGGTGACGGTGACCTTGGTGGCCAGCCAGCAGTCCGGGCCGATCCGGACCGGCGACTTCACCAGGCCCTGGTCCTTGATCGGCAGGCCGAGGTCGTCGGTCTTGTGGTCGAAGTCGCAGATGTAGGTCCAGTCGGCGATCAGGGTGGAGGCGCCGATCTCGATGTCCAGGTAGCAGTTCACCGTGACGTCGCGGGCGAACACCACCTTGTCGCCGATCCGCAGCGTGCCCTCGTGCGCGCGCAGCCGGGTCTCGTCACCCAGGTGCACCCACTTGCCCAGGATGATCCGGCCGTGACCGGGCCGCGCCACGATCTCCAGCTTCTTGCCGAGGAAGACGAATCCCTCGGTGACCACACCGGGGTGACGCAGCTTGAACCAGGCGAACCGCCAGTAGCGCTTCAGGTAGTACGGCGTCCAGGCCCGATGGCGCACCACCCAGCGCAGATTCGCCACGGTCAGCAACCGCATCCAGTCACCCTACTGCGCGCGCCCGGTGATCGAGACGTTGTAGTACAGCTCGTCGGGAACGACCGCCGAAAGAACCTTGTCCACCTTCGACAGTTGCAGCCACGACTTGTACGCGAACATCCGCCACCCGAAGCCGAGCTTCTGCTCCGGTACGGCGGCCTCGAACGTCCGGATCGGCCACCCGACCCACGCCGCCAGCAGCTCCTCGGTGACGGTTCGTACGCCGGTCGCCCCGGCGCGGGTCGCCATCCGCGCCAGCGTGTCCGGGTCGAACGTGTGCAGATCGACCACGGCCTCCAGGGCAGCCGCCCGAGAGGACTCGTCCAGCTCCTCCTGCGGCCGCCGCCACCCGGACAAGGCGGGCAGCTTGGTCAGGTTCGTCGTCGCCCACCAGGTGAAGCGCGACAGCCGCCGGGCCACGTAGTCGCCGTACCGGGTCGGCTCACCGCAGATGACGAAACGCCCGCCGGGCTTGAGGACCCGCAGCATCTCGCGGAAGGCGAGTTCGACGTCCGGGATGTGGTGGATGACGGCGTGCCCGATGACCAGGTCGAAGGTGTCGTCGTCGTACGGCAGCTTCTCGGCGTCGGCGACCCGGCCCTCGATCGCGAACCCGAGGGTCTGCGCGTTCCTCTTGGCCGCCTCCACCATGCCGGGCGACAGATCGGTGATATGTGCCTCGTCGAGGACGCCGGCCAGCTTGAGGTTGAGCGTGAAGAAGCCGGTGCCGGCGCCGATCTCCAGGGTCTTGCCGTACGGCCAGCCGTCGGTTCCGGCGATCGCGACGAACCGGTCCCGGGCGTAGCTGACGCAGCGTTCGTCGTACGAGATCGACCACTTCTCGTCGTACGTCGACGCCTCCCAGTCGTGGTAGAGCACCTGGGCGAGCTTGTTGTCGTTCCAGGCCGCCTCGACCTCTTCGGCGGTGGCGGCCGGCTTCTCAGCGGAAGTGGTCACTTCAGATTCCCTTGAACTCGGCCTTGCCCGGGCCGTTCTCGACGAAGGACTTCATCCCGATCCCGCGGTCCTCGGTGGCGAACAGCGCGGCGAACTGCTGCCGCTCGATCTCCAGGCCGGTCTGCAGGTCCACGCCGAGCCCGGCGTCGATCGCCTCCTTGGCCGCCCGCAACGCCATCGCGGCGCCGCGGGAGAACTGCGACGCCCAGGCGACGGCCTCCTGATACACCGAAGCCGCCGGGACCACCTTGTCGACCAGGCCCAGCGAGAGTGACTCGGCGGCGTCGACGAACCGTCCGGTGTAGATGAGGTCCTTGGCCTTGGACGGACCGATCAGCCGGGACAGCCGCTGGGTGCCGCCGGCGCCGGGGATGATGCCGAGCAGGATCTCCGGCTGCCCGAGTTTGGCGTCCTCGGCGGCGATCCGGTAGTCCGCGCAGAGGGCCAGTTCGCAGCCGCCGCCCAGGGCGTACCCGGTGATGGCGGCGACCGTCGGCTTCGGGATCGCGGCGACCGCGGACAGCGAGGACTGCAGCGGCCCGGAGCGCTTGACCATGTCGGCGTACGACATGTCGGCCATCTCCTTGATGTCCGCGCCGGCCGCGAACACCTTCTCGCCGCCGTAGATCACCACCGCGCGGACCTCGTCGTTCGCGGCGGCCTCGAGGGCGGCGGCCCGGATCTCCTCCTGGACCTGCACGTTCAGCGCGTTCATCTTCGGCCGGTCCAGCCGGATCGTGCCGACACCGTCGCTCACGGTGAGGTTGACGAACTCGCCCATCGCCTCGCTCCTTTACGGTCCCGGGGTCCTACCCGTCGGTCACATCCCCGGAACCGTACCGGACCACCGCCGGCGGAGGTACTGCGGGGAGGCTACAACTCGACCGGCTGACCGGAGATCGCCGACCGCCGCGCCGCGTCGACGATCCTGAGGGTACGCAGGCCGACCGCACCGTCGGGCTGCGGTACGACGGCCGGCGTCTGACCGGCCACCGCCCGGCCCGACTTCCGCACCGCGCTGAGGAAGGTCGAGAGCATCGACACGTCGAAGTTGTCGTGGATCGGCAGGTACACCTCGCCCGAGGCGTCGGTCCCGGCGACGTGCGGCAGGAACGGCTCGATCTCCACCGACCCGTTGGTCCCGGTCACCTGCAGGTACACGCCGCCCCAGGTCGGGCCGTTGTCCGGCACGCTCCACGAGCAGTCGATGGTTGCCAGCAGCCCGTTGTCGTAGTCGATCGTCACCAGGCCACCGGTCTCCACGTCGACACCCTTGTCCTGGTGCAGCACGCGGTTGGCCGCGGCGTACACCCGCTTCGCGGACGCACCGCCGGTCAGGCCGTCGATGAGGTCGGCACAGTGCACCGTGTGGTCGACGAGCGCTCCCCCACCGGCCAGCTTGGCGTCGGTGAACCACTGACGCGCGGCGTACGGGATCTTGCCGTTGTTCGTCCCGAGTACGGCGAACACCTCGCCGAGCAGGCCCGCTTCCACCGAGGCGCGCAGCCGCAGGTACGACGGTGAGAAGCGCACCGGGTAGGCGACCATCAGGATCGCGCCCGCGGCCTCGCACGCGGCCAGCATCGCCTCACCGTCGGCGACCTCGGTGGCCAGCGGCTTCTCGCAGAGCACGTGCGCGCCGGCCGCGGCCGCGCGCTCGACCAGGTCGCGGTGCAGCGCGTTCTCGCTCGTCACCACGACGGCATCCGGTTCCCAGGCGAACAGTTCCTCGTACGTGTCGACGTACTGGAGGCCGAACTGCGCGGCGAAGTCGGCGCCCCGCGGGCCTGGATCGGGCGCGGACGCGCCGTCGGGATCGGCGGCCAGCACCTCGACGTCCGGCATCGCGGCGAGCAACGAGGCGTACGACGCCGCATGCGTGTGCGCGAACGAGGCGATCGCGACCTTCAGATTGCTCATGCTGCCGCTCCAGTCGGGTCGAAGCTCTTCATGTCGATCACGCGGCCGGTCTCCATCGAGGCGCGGGCCGCCTCGGCCAGGTACACCGCGGCCGCGCCGTCCGCGGCGGCGACCCGCGGCTCCGGGCCGCCTCGCAGCGCCACCGCGAACTCCCGCAGCTGGGTGAGGTAAGGGCTCTCGCCCAGGGTGTTGGCCGGGATCAGCAGGTCACCGGCGGCCGCGCCGTCCTGCAGTTCCTCGGCGTACCCGGAGTCCGCACCGGAGGCGTACTTCAGCACACCGGTCGCACCGGCGACGTCGAATCCGGACTGGAACTTCGTCCCGGCCGCGCCCCAGGTCGCCCGGCAGTGACTGATCGCTCCGGACTCGTGCGTGAGCGTGACGTGCGCGGCCACGTTGACCGGGCTGACGCCGTCCACGGTCGGTGGGTTCTGTACGGCGTACACCGTGGCGACCTCGCCGCACAGCCAGCGCGCCTGGTCGAGGTCGTGGACCATCAGGTCCATGATCACGCCCCCGGACCGGGCCACGTCGCGGTACCACCCGCCGCCGGCCGGCGAGGACGCCTGCCGGAAGAACCGGGCCACCGCGACGTCGCCGATCCGGCCCTCCTGGACGGCCGAGTGAGCGGCGACGTACGCCGGGAAGAAGCGGACCACGTGGGCGGGGTAGACCCGCACGCGGGCCGCCTCGGCGGCCGCGATCACCTCGTGCGAGTCGGCCGCGGTCAGCGTCAGCGGCTTCTCGCAGATCACGTTCCGGCCGGCCTTGATCGCGGCCAGCGCGACCTCCTTGTGCGTGACCGACGGCGTGACCACGTCGACGAATTCCGACTCGGCCAGGCAGCCGTCCAGGGACGCGGTGACCTCCAGCCCGTACTGGTCCGCGAGTTCCTCGGCGCCCTCGATCGAGTGCACGAGGACACGGGCGCCGAGCGCCTTCCACGCGGCGACATGCAAGTGTGCGATGTTGCCAGCACCGATCAGACCGACGGTCAGACCGGCCAACTCTTCCGACATGTGATCCCCTACTCGGGCGCTGCTGCTGGAGTCCGGAATTTAGTAACGATCCTTGCGTATCATTGCGCACAGGCGTTCGCAACTACCGTCTCACGAACATAACCACCTCAGTTATCGATAACCCACCCCGGACTGTGCAGAATGTGCCGGTGACCGAAGCGACCGCCGCCCCGAGTGCTCTCGACACCGGACTCCAACCGGGGGCAGTGGTCCAGACCGATGGGACGACCTTCACCCTCTGGGCCCCGTCGGCCGAGCGGGTCGAACTCGCGCTGATCGCGGACGACGGCAGCCAGCGCAACCTCGACCTGACCCACACCGGCGAGTTCTGGACCGGGTTCGTCCCGGGAGTGGGCCATGGGCAACGGTACGGCTACCGCGTGCACGGTCCGTTCGACCCGTCCCACGGGCTGCGGTTCAACCCGTCCAAGCTGCTGCTCGACCCGTACGCGCGGGCGGTCGACGGCACCCTCGACTATTCCAGTCCGCTGATCTACGACTCCTCCGACGGCGACTCCGCCGGACATGTCCCGGTGGGCGTGGTGGTCGCCCCGTCGGACCCGCCGCCCCCCATCAGCCGGCCGGTGCACTGGGGCGAGACGGTCATCTACGAGTTGCACACCAAGGGGTTCACCAAGCTGCATCCCGGCGTACCCGAGCATCAGCGCGGGACGTACGCCGGTCTGGCGCATCCCGCGGTGATCGACTATCTGGTCGACCTCGGTGTCACGTCGGTCGAACTGCTGCCGATCCACCACTTCCTCACCGAACCGGCGATCGCGGCCCGTGGCCTGCCGAACTACTGGGGGTACAACAGCCTCGGGTTCTTCGCTCCGCACGCGCCGTACTCGTCGTCGGGTTCGCGCGGTGAGCAGGTCGCGGAGTTCAAGGCGATGGTGGCCGCGTTCCATGCCGCCGGCATCGAGGTGATCCTCGACGTGGTCTACAACCACACCGCCGAGGGCGGCTTCGACGGGCCGACGCTGAGCTTCCGCGGCATCGACAACCGGGCGTACTACCGGCTCGGTCACGGCGGGACGATGTACGACGTCACCGGCACCGGCAACTCGGTCAACACCGCGCACCCGCAGGTCCGCCGGCTGGTGATGGACTCGCTGCGGTACTGGGTCGAGGAGATGGGCGTCGACGGGTTCCGGTTCGACCTGGCCGTGACCCTGATCCGCAACGAACGGCACGAGGTGGACACGGTCGACCATCCGTTCCTGGCCGAGGTCGCGGCCGATCCGGTACTCGGCCGGGTCAAGCTGATCTCGGAGCCGTGGGACATCGGTCCGTTCGGCTACCAGGTCGGCAACTTCGGCCCCCCGTGGTCGGAGTGGAACGGCAAGTTCCGCGACAGCGTGCGCGACGTCTGGCGCAACACCTCCGACGGCGTCAAGGACCTGGCCTACCGCCTGTCCGGTTCGAGCGACCTGTACGGCGACGACGGGCGGTACCCGTACGCCTCGATCAACTTCGTCACCGCGCACGACGGGTTCACCCTGCGCGACCTGGTCAGCTACAACCACAAGCACAACGAGGACAACCACGAGGACAACCGCGACGGCACCGACGACAACCGGTCCTGGAACTGCGGCGTCGAGGGCGAGACCGACGACCGGGCCGTGATCGCGCTGCGCAAACGGCAGATGGCGAATCTGATGTCCACGCTGATCCTGTCGACCGGCGTACCGATGATCACCGCCGGCGACGAGTGCGGACGGACTCAGCTCGGCAACAACAACGCGTACTGCCAGGACAGCGAGATCTCCTGGTTCGACTGGTCGCTGCCCGAGGCCTGGTCCGACCATCTGGAGCTGACGAAGAAGCTGATCGCCTTGCGGGCGGCTCACCCCGTGCTGCGGCAATGGCACTACTTCTCCGGCGAGCCCGTCGTACCGGGTGGGCGCAAGGACCTGTCCTGGATCGCTCCGCACGGTGGCGAGATGACCGAGGCGGACTGGTACGACGGGAACCTCCGGACGATCGGGATGTTCCTGGCCGGTGACGCGCTCCGGGCGACCGATGCCGAGGGCAACGCGCTGACCGACAGCTCGTTCCTGCTCGCGCTGAACGCGACGCCGGAGACGCGGCAGGTCGTCGTACCCGATGCCTCCTGGGCGCCGGCGTACGAGGTCGTCCTCGACACCAGCAACTCGATGGTCACCGAGGTCGAGGCCGGTGCCACGGTTCCACTGGCGCCGCGCTGCCTGGTGCTGCTGCGCGCACTCTGAGCTCGTTAACCTTCCTGCAGTACATTCACCGGTCACCTTCTGTTCATCCGTGGGGGACCGATGTTGTTGCTGCGCCGAGAGGTCCGGGAACGTACGACGCCGATCGGTGCGCTGCACAGAGCGGTGACGCGGTTGGGCGTGGCCGAGCGGACGACGTCGCGTCATGCGTTCCTGCGGTGGGTCGACGGGGTCGCGTACGTGGACGTGCAGGCCCGGACCTACGCGGATTTCTGGACCCGGCAGAACGAGGAGGCGCTCGCCGCTGAGGGGCCGTTGTGGGTCGTGCTCGGGGACTCGACCGCGCAGGGGCTCGGCGCGTCGTCGCCGTTGCACGGGTACGTCGGCCAGGTGCTGAACGCACTGCGCCGGACGGGCCGTCCGTGGCGTGTGGTCAACCTGTCCCGGTCCGGTGCGCAGACCCGCCACGTGCTGGAGGACCAGCTTCCGTTGGCCGAACGACTCGACGCCGACCTGGTGACCTGCGGGATCGGCAACAACGACATCCTCGCCACCCCGCCCAAGCGGTTCCGCGGCCAGTTGCGCGAGTTGATCGGCCGGCTGCCGGCCACGTCCGTGGTGATGGACCTGACCGTTCCCGACCGCTTCTGGACCGTCGGCGGCGTGTGCAGCCCGTACGTCGCCGGGCTCAACCGTTTCATCAGCACCACCGCGACCGCCCGCGGCCTCCCCGTCGCCGAGGTCTCCCGCCACGCCCGCCCACCGTGGCGCGGCCTGCTCGCCCCGGACAGCTTCCACCCGAACAACCTCGGGTACCGCCGCCACGCCGACGCGCTCCTCGCCGTACTGGCTGGGAAAATCACTGGGTAATTACTACGGATCCGGATAATCTGGATCCGTGGAAAATGAACTGGTGTTGGTGGTGCTGCAGCGAGCCACGCATGCGACGTTGCAGGTGCTGGGAACGGAGCTGGCCGATCTGGGACTGACGGCCTCCGAGTTGAACGTGCTGGCGAACCTGGCCGACGGGCGCGGACGGACCGTGTCGGAGCTCGGGGCCGCGGCCGGGGTTCGGCCGACGACGTTGACCGGCGTACTGGATCGGCTGGAGCAGAAGGGCCACATCAAGCGAGCGCCGCGACCGGGTGATCGGCGGGCGGTGGAGATCTCGCTGACGACTGTTGGTGTGAAGAGCGCCGGGCGGGTGCAGCGGGCGTTTGCGGAGTTGGAAGGGCGGGCGCTGGCGGGGATCGCGCCCGGCGCGGTGAATCAGGCACGGCGGGTGCTGACGGCCTTGGGGGCGGTGTGAGTACGTTCGACGAGTTGATGGGTGAGGTGATGGCCACCGCTGAGCGGTTCGGGCATCGGGAGCATGTGAAGCTCACGTGGCTCGCCGTACGGCGGTGTGGGACGGCTGCTGCGGTCGACCTGATCAGTGACGGGATCCAGCGGACTGCGCGGTACGCCGGGGCGCCGCAGAAGTACAACGCGACGGTGAGCCGGGCGTGGGTGGAGCTGACCGCGTACCACATGGCCGAGGCGCCCGACGAGACCTTCGACGAGCTACTGAAGCGCAACCCGGGCTTGCTGGACAAGCGTCTGCTGACCCGCTTCTACCATTCCCGCACCCTTGCTTCCCCAGCCGCACGACATGGTTGGGTCGAGCCAGACCTACAGGCGTTCCCCACCTGACCCCCCCGCACCCCGAGCGAAGCGGGCGAGGCGTCCCCTCATCCCCGCCCCGAGCGGAGCGAGGGGCGGACTGGCTTTACCTTGCCCCAAGGGCAAGGGGTTTGATGGTCGCGTGTTGACGATCAGCGAGTTCGGGCGCCGTACCGGGCTCTCGCACAAGGCCTTGCGGTTGTACGACGTGTCCGGGCTGCTCCCACCCGCGCAGGTCGACCCGTCGAACGGTTACCGCCTGTACGACGAGGAGCAACTCGAACGCGCCCGCCGGATCAGTGTGCTGCGGCAACTCGACATGCCGCTGACCACGATCGCCGAAGTTCTGGCGGGGTCGGACGAACAGGCACTGATCCGGCTGGACCGATGGTGGGCCGCCGAGGAGGCGACCACCGCGGCACGACGCGCCACCCTGGAGTACCTGCGGGACCGCCTCTCGCGATCCGGAACCCCGGGACTGTCACCGCGTCCGGTGCTGACCCGCGACGTACCCGAGACGAAGGTCGCCACCATCCGGCAGGACACCGACCAGCAGTCGCTGATCGGGGTGATCGTGACCTCGACCGACGACATCCGCCGGTACCTCGGGTCCGCCGGGGCGACGCTGACCGGTGAGTCGTGGGTGATCTACCACGGTGCCGTGACGCCGGAGGCCGAGGCGACCGTCGAGGTGTGCGTGCCGTTCGGGGGACTCGTCGATCCGTCCGGGCCGATCGCGATCCGGGTCGAACCGGCGCATCGGGAGGCGTACTGCACGATCACCATGGACGAATGCGTGTACCCGCGGATCATGCTCGCCTACGACCTGGTCGGTGACTGGGTCCGGTCGACCGGAGTGGGGACCGCCGGGCCGCCGCGTGAGGTCTACCTGCCCGACTGTCACCTGATCCCCCGCGATCAGCCGGCCGTCGACATCGCCCAGCCGATTCTTCGTGGAAGGAAGCCCTGATGGACTATGTGGTTCAGACGGAGTACAGCGACCCAGGTGTGCACGCCGGGTTGTACGACGCCTTGCCGGACGACATCCCCGGGATCGCGGCTGTGGTCCGCAACCTGCTCATCCACTACCGCGCCGGCGGGATCGAGTTCACCGGCGAGCGGCTGGCGGAAATCGACCACCGGTGGGTCGCATCGATACTGACGACGGATCGGAAACGCAACGGTACGCCGCTCGCCGAGCCGCGCGAGCCGGCCGACCGGATCGTCGGGTGCTGCCGCGATTACACCCTGATGTTCGTGTCAGCCCTTCGACACAAGGGGATTCCGGCCCGGAGCCGGATCGGGTTCGGCGACTACTTCGCTCAGGGTTTCAACCACGACCACGTCGTCGCGGAGTATTGGAACGGCGACCGCTGGGTGATGATCGACGCACAGATGGATCCGGCCGACGAGGGCTTCCCCTTCGACGTCCAGGATATGCCGGCCGGGCCGTTCCGGTCCGCCGCCGAGGTGTGGCTGGGCTACCGGTCCGGCGAACTCGACGGCGACACCTTCGGCGCCGACCCCAACCCGGACGCCCCGCTGCGGCTCCACGGCGGCTGGTTCATCCGCAACTACGTCCACTACCAGCTCGCCCATCTCCAGGGCGACGAGCTCTTGCTCTGGGACAACTGGGGCACCATGTCGGACACCCTGGAGGGCGCCGATGTCGACCTCACCGACGAGATCGCCCGGCTCTTGGTTGCCTCAGACAACGGAGACGAAACCGCCACCAAAGAACTGGCCACCCGCTACCAGTCCGACCCTGCCCTGAGACCCACCGGCCGCTCCTACATCACCTCCCCCACCGGCGCCCCGCACAGGTGGGTGGACCTGGTACGCCCGGCGGCGTAGGCGACTGACACCCACGCGGCATCACCCACCAGGCGAACCGACCGCGGTTCACCGTCAGGTACGTCGGATGCTGTACGTCCAATGCCTTCGTCGGGACGACGCGCGCCATGGCCCGGGCGGCTCAGGATCGTAGTAAGTGATCCGAGCGGACGGGAGAAGGAGATGAGTAGCGCAACGCTGGAGGCGACGACGGCGGCGGCGAGGCCGTGGCGGTTGGGCGGGAGGACGCGGAAGGCGGTGCTGGTGCTGCACATCGCGTCGGTCGGTTCGTGGTTCGGTATCGACGTGGTGATGGCGGTGCTGACGTTCACCGCGCTCGGGACCGACAGCGAGAGCACCAAGGCGTTGTGCTTCCGGGTGCTCGAACTGGTGACGGTGTGGCCGATGACGGTGTCCGGGCTCGTCTGCCTGGTGACCGGCGTACTCCTGGCGGTGGGCAGCAAGTACGGCCTGACGAAGTACTGGTGGGTCGTGGTGAAGCTGTTCCTCAACCTGCTGCTGAGCGCGCTGGTGCTGGTGTCGCTGCGACCGGGCGTGGCCGAGATCGCCGACCGCGCCGAAGCCGGAGACCTCGGCATCCCCCTCGGCGACATGATCTACCCGCCGATCGTCTCGCCGACCCTGCTGACGTTCGCGATCGTGCTGTCGGTCTTCAAACCCTGGGGTCTGCTCCGCAGGAGGAAGCGGACGGAGAACGCGCAAGGCCCCGCCTGGTGAGGCAGGCGGGGCCTTGGCGCGCGGTCAGAACTCGGAGCCGACCGGCAGGTCCGGAGTGGACGGGTCCTCCGGGTCGGACGGGCCGGCGGCGAGGCCGAGCTCGGCCGGGCTCGCCAGGCCCGAGTGCTTCGGGACGACGCGGACGGTGTAGCCGAACGGGCCGGTCCGGTCCAGCTTCAGCTCACCTTCGTACCGGTGCCGGTTGCCGTCGTACGTCTCCGCCAGCGACAGCGACGCCCGGACCGGGTCGGTGATCTCGTCGTTGGAGTCGACCCGGCCGTGCACCACCTCGACGTCGATGTCGTTCGGCGTCAGGTCGCCGAGTGCCGCGAAGGCCCGGATGCCGACGTTCGTGCCGAGCTGCGGTACGTCGCCGAGGCCCTGGAGCTCGACGTGGTCGACCCGAATCTGCGGCCAGGCCGCCCGGACCTTCTTCTTCCACGCGGCCAGTTCGCGCGCACCGTCGTACGTCGCGTTGAGCGATCGCGACGAGTGCGCCGACGGGACGTACAGCCGCTCGACGTAGTCGCGGACCATCCGGGTGGCCAGCACCTTCGGGCCGAGCTCCTTGATCGTGTGCCGCAGCATCTCGATCCATCGAGAAGGCTGCCCCGGCTCCGCGTCATAGAACCGCGGCGCGACCTGCTTCTCGATCAGGTCGTACAGCGCGTGCGCCTCGAGGTCGTCGCGCCGGTCGGTGTCCTCGATCCCCTCCGCGGACGGGATCGCCCAGCCGAACTCGTCGTCGTACCACTCGTCCCACCAGCCGTCGCGGATGGACAGGTTGAGCGCACCGTTCAGCGCCGCCTTCATCCCGGACGTGCCGCACGCCTCGTACGGGCGCAGCGGGTTGTTCAGCCACACGTCGCAGCCCGGGTACATCGGCTGAGCCAGCGCGATGTCGTAGTCCGGCACGAACACGATCCGGTGCCGCACCTCCGGGTCGTCGGCGAACCGGACCATCTCCTGGATCAGCTTCTTGCCGCCCTCGTCGTGCGGGTGCGCCTTGCCGGCGATGACGATCTGGATCGGCCGCTCCGGGTGCAGCAGCAGCGCCTTCAGCCGGGCCGGGTCGCTCAGCATCAGCGTCAGCCGCTTGTACGACGGAACCCGCCGGGCGAAGCCCACGGTCAGGACGTCGGGGTCGAGGATCGAGTCGACCCAGCCGAGCTCGGCCTCGCTGGCACCGCGGTTCAGCCACGACTGCCGGACCCGGGCCCGGGTGTCGTCGATGAACCGCTGCCGCAGCATCCGCTTGGTTTCCCAGATCTGCGCGTCGGTGGCCTGGTCCAGGCCCGCGAAGATCCCGTCGCCGTCGAAGGCCGCGGTGTCGGTGGTCGCCCGCGTCAGGTCGTTGATCTCCCGCGCCACCCAGGTCGGCGCGTGCACGCCGTTGGTGATCGAGGTGATCGGTACGTCGGTGGCGTCGAAGCTCGGCCACAACCCGGAGAACATCCCGCGGCTGACCACACCGTGCAGCTTCGAGACGCCGTTGGCGCGCTGGGCCAGCCGCAGGCCCATGATCGCCATGTTGAACACACCGGGGTCGCCGCCCTCGAAGTCCTCGGCGCCGAGCTCGAGGATCCGGTCGACCGGGACGCCCTCACCGAACGCGTCCGGCGAGAAGTGCTGCTGGATCAGCTCGACCGGGAACCGGTCGATACCGGCCGGCACCGGGGTGTGGGTGGTGAACACGGTGCCGCCGCGGGCCACCTCGAGCGCGGTGTCGAAGTCGAGGCCCTGGTCGGCGGCCAGCTCGCGGATCCGCTCGATGCCGAGGAAGCCGGCGTGGCCCTCGTTGGTGTGGAACACCTCGGGCGCCGGGTGACCGGTGATCCGGCAGAAGGCGCGGACCGCGCGGACGCCGCCGACGCCGAGGAGCAGCTCCTGGAGCAGTCGGTGCTCGGTCGAACCGCCGTACAGCCGGTCGGTCACCTCGCGCTCGGCCGGCTCGTTCTCCTCCATGTCGGAGTCGAGCATCAGCAGCGGCACCCGGCCGACCTGGGCGACCCAGATCTGGGCGTGCAGCTGCCGGTTGCCCGGCAGCGTCAGCGTGATGGTCGCCGGTGCGTCACCGTCGCGGAGCAGGCTGATCGGCAGCCCGTCCGGGTCCACCAGCGGGTAACGCTCCTGCTGCCAGCCCTCGCGGTTCAGCGACTGGGCGAAGTACCCGTGCCGGTACAGCAGGCCGACACCGATCAGCGGCACACCGAGGTCACTGGCCGCCTTGAGGTGGTCACCGGCCAGGATGCCGAGGCCGCCGGAGTACTGCGGCAGCACGTGGGTGATGCCGAACTCCGGGGAGAAGTACGCCACCGAGCTGACCGGCGAGCCTGCCTCGCTCTGGAACCACCGGTCGTCGGACACGTAGCCGTTCAGGTCGGCTACCGCCAGCTCGAGCCGGCGGAGGAAACCATGGTCGTTGGCCAGCTCGTCGAGCCGGGCCGCCGGGACCTCACCGAGAAGCTTGACCGGGTCACCGCCGGTGCTCCGCCACAGCTGCGGGTCGACCGCCTCGAAGACGTCCTGCGTCTCGGGGTGCCAGGCCCAGCGGAGGTTGTTCACCAGGGTGCCCAGGCCGGTCAGCTGCTCGGGCAGGACAGGGCGGACGGAGAATCGTCGTATCGCTCGCACCGGGACACCGTACAAGCCCCCGGCCCGCAGAGCACGCCCGGGATGCATCGATCTTGCAACACGAGCAAGATTTTGCAGAGACCTTTCCGGGGAGTGGTCACCGGTGTTCCACGCTGTGGAACGAACCGTGTCCGGACCGTGCGGACGGAAACTGCACTGCATGTCACCCGGTGTGCCTGGGAACCGATAACGTCAGTCCTGTAGTTCTCCAGGTACGTTCCCCATCCGCCGGATCCGATTCGGAAAGCGAAGGTTCGTCTACGCCATGACTGGGCGCATCCCGATCACCGACGTCAGCCCGACCGTCGACGCCGGAGCGTATCCGGCCAAGGCCGCCGTCGGCGAGACGTTCACCATCGCCGCCACGGTGTTCCGCGAGGGCCACGACGCGGTGAACGCGAACGTCGTGCTGACCTCACCGTCGGGACAGACGAGACGGATGCTGATGACCCCGGTCGGGCAGGGCACCGACCGGTGGACCGTCGACGTGACGCTGCACGAGCAGGGCGCGTGGACGTTCGCGATCGAGGGCTGGAGCGACCCGTACGGGACCTGGCGGCACAACGCCGAGATCAAGGTGCCGGCCGGGATCGACGTGGACCTGATGTTCGCCGAGGGCGCCGCGTTCTTCGACCGAGCCGCCGCCGGCGTGCCCCCCGTCGTACGGGCGGACCGGGCGACGCTGAGCGACGCCGCGCAGGCACTGGCCAACGGCGCGCTGCCGCCGGAGGCCCGGCTGGCCGCGGGGATCTCGCCGCAGGTCCGGGCCGCGCTCGGGCGTTACCCGGTGCGTGAGCTGATCACCTCGTCCGAGACCTACCCGGTGTGGGTCGACCGGCAGCGGGCGCTGTACGGCAGCTGGTACGAGTTCTTCCCGCGCTCGGAGGGTGCGAAGTACGACGAGGAGACCGGGAAGTGGACCTCGGGCAACTTCCGGACCGCGGCGAAGCGGCTGGAAGCGGTCGCCCGGATGGGCTTCGACATCATCTACGTGCCGCCGATCCACCCGATCGGTCACTCGTTCCGCAAGGGCCCGAACAACACCCTCGACCCGAAGCCGGGTGACCCTGGGTCGCCGTGGGCGATCGGCTCGGAGGACGGCGGGCACGACGCGATCCACCCCGAGCTCGGCACCTTCGAGGACTTCGAGTACTTCGTCGGCCGCGCCCGCGAGCTCGGTCTCGAGGTCGCCATCGACCTGGCCCTGCAGGCGTCACCGGACCACCCGTGGGTCAAGGAGCACCCGAAGTGGTTCTCGGTCCGGGCGGACGGCTCGATCGCGTACGCCGAGAACCCGCCGAAGAAGTACCAGGACATCTACCCGATCAACTTCGACAACGACCCCGAGGGCATCTACGCCGAGGTGCTGCGGATCGTCCGGCTGTGGATCTCGCACGGGGTGACCGTGTTCCGGGTCGACAACCCGCACACCAAGCCGGTCAACTTCTGGGAGTACCTGCTCGGCGAGATCCGCAAGACCGACCCGGACGTGGTGTTCCTGTCCGAGGCGTTCACCCGGCGGCCGATGATGCGCGAACTGGCCAAGGTCGGGTTCCACCAGTCGTACACGTACTTCACCTGGCGCAACGAGAAGTGGGAGCTGGAGGAGTACCTGCAGGAGCTGACCAAGGAGTCCGCGCACTACCTGCGGGCGAACTTCTTCGTCAACACGCCGGACATCCTGACCGCGTACCTGCAGTACGGCGGTCCGGGCGCCTTCAAGATCCGGGCCGCGATCGCGTCGACGTCGTCACCGACCTGGGGTGTGTACGCCGGATACGAGTTGTTCGAGCACGTCGCGCTGCGGCCGGGGTCGGAGGAGTACCTCGACACCGAGAAGTTCCAGTTCCGTCCGCGGGACTGGGAGGCGGCCGAACGCGAGGGCCGCACGCTGGCGCCGTACCTGACGCTGCTGAACAACATCCGCCGCCGGCACCCGGCCCTGCAGCAGTTGCGCAACCTGCACCTGCACACGGTCGAGGACGACGCGATCATGTGCTACTCGAAGCGGATCACCGGGCCGGACGGGCACAGCGACACGGTCATCGTGGTGGTGAACACCGACCCGCATTCGGTCCGCGAGTCGATGGTCCACCTCGACATGGCCGCGCTCGGCATGCGCCCCGAGGACACCTTCACCGTGTACGACGAGATCACCGGCTCCACCTGGCGCTGGGGCCGGGACAACTACGTCAAACTCGACCCCAACGGCGACCCCGCCCACATCCTCGCCGTCCGCCGCGGCCAGGCCTGACCTGATCCGTGAGATCCTCTCCCCCACGGCGAAGTGGGGGAAGAGGATGCCCGTTCTCGAACGACTCTCGGCGGAGACCCGTCGCAGAACCGGTTGGCTCGCCCCGGTGATCGCCGGACGGGCTGCCGGGTCGATCGCACCCGGCTCGGGTGAGGTGGTCGACGGTACCGCTGAGTTGTGGTACGGCGGGCTCGGGCTGGCCGGTGTACTGGTCGGCGTGTTGTGGCAGTGGTTCAGTCCACGGGATCTGGCCGAGCGATTGCTCCTGGCCGGCGCCGCGTTCTCGCTGTTCTGTGTCCTTCTCGTGCTGCCGATCGACGGCGAGCTGCGGGAGGACCAGTACGTGCTGTATTTCGGTCTTGGCACCGTGACCGGTCTGGTCCTCGCCACCTGGTGGGAGAGAGCCAGGTCCATTAAGACAGGGGAACAGTCTCCGGGTACTTGAGGCCGAGGCCGGTGTTCAGGGCGATGACCTGGTCGTCGGGGTGGATCCAGCCGGTGGTGCGGAGGTGGCGGACGGCGGTGAGGGTGGCGGCGCCTTCGGGGCAGACGAAGGTGCCTTCCAGCTCGGCGAGCCGGTGCTGCTCGGCCAGGATCGACTCGTCGTCGACGGCAACGGCACAGCCGCCGGTGTCCGCGATCGCCCGCAGGACGAGGAAGTCGCCGAGCGCCTTCGGCACGGTGATGCCGAAGGCAACCGTCTTCGCATCCGGCCACGGCTCGCTCTCCGGCAGGCCCTTCTCCCACGCCCGGACGATCGGCGCGCAGCCGGTGGACTGGACGGCGACCAGGCGTGGCAGCGGGCCGTCGACCCAGCCGAGCTCGCGCAGCTCGGTCAACGCCTTCCAGATGCCGATGATGCCGACCCCGCCGCCGGTCGGGTAGAGGATGACGTCGGGCAGCCGCCAGCCGAGCTGCTCGGCGATCTCCAGGCCCATCGTCTTCTTGCCCTCGATCCGGTACGGCTCCTTCAACGTCGAGACGTCGAAGTACCCCTGCTGCTCGCGGATGTACGCCGCCGCGTCACCGATCAGCCCGTCGACCAGGTGCAACCGCGCCCCGACGACCTTCACCTCGCGCCGGCAGATCTCCGGTGCCGCGACCGGCATCGCGATCAACGCCTCCATCCCGGCCCGCGCGGCGTACGCGGCCCAGGCGGACCCGGCGTTCCCGTTGGTCGGCATCGCGATCCGCCGTACGCCGAGCTCGTACGCCCGTGACACCCCGACCGCCGCACCGCGCGCCTTGAACGTGCCGGTCGGGATCAGCCCTTCGTCCTTCATCAGCAGCCGTTCGACCCCGATCTCCCGCCCGTACCGCGGCAACGGCAGCAAGGGAGTCATCCCCTCCCCCAGCGTCACCACGTTCTCTCGCGAACGGACCGGCAACAGCTCGTGATACCGCCACAGGTCCGGCGGCCGCGCGGCCAGTTCGTCCTTGGTCAGGCTCACCGACGGTACGTCGTACCGCACCAGCAGAGGTGATCCACACGGGCACAGCCCGATCACCTGATCGGCGTCGTGCGTCCGGCCGCACTTCGGGCACTCCAGATGGCTCAGCGCTGAGAACGTCACACCTGGTGAACCTACCCCGCGCGCAGATTCGTGATCGTGGGGCGTTGGTGGTCGGTGAGGCGGAAACCAGTGCCGCGGACCGCGTCGATGGTGACCGTGGTGCCAAGGTCGTCGAGTTTGCGGCGGAGGCGTTTCACCACCGAGTGGATGTCGGCCGTGCCGCGGAGGTGCCGGTTGCGCCAGACGGTCTGGTGCAGGGCGTCGTACGTCCAGACCCGCACCGGCGCCGACATCAGCCGGGTGAGCAGGTCGTGCTCCAACTCGGTGAGCTGGACCTCACGACCACCCCACCGGGCGACGGATCGGATCCGGTCGACGGTGAGTGCGTCGGCGTCGGGCTCAAGCGTGGACGCTCTCACTGCCGGCGAGCCGAGCTCCGCGGGATCCGGCGGCTCGGAACGTTCGGATGCCGGCGGCGGTGATGGCGAGGGCTCCAACAGCTTGCGCAGTTCCTCGAGGCTGGAGACGAGCAGCAACGGCGCGACGTCGTCGACGAGTTCGGCGAGCCGGACACGCTCCTCCGGGGAGGCTGCCACCGCAATCAGCAGCGGGAACGGCTTCCGGTCGGTCGTGGTCAGATCGACGTCCGCAGGGGCGGGAACACGGGCGGTGACCATCTGATCACGATGTCAACCCTGCCTCGGATCGTCAACGAACTGACAACGTTTGACCACGTTGCCCCGATCGGTTCTACAGCTAGTCACAGCTTGCTCACGAAGTGTGCTTGTTGCCGCGTTGTTCTGACACATAAGGTCCACCTCAGGCTCGCGGTGTCACATGCCGCGACCTGGGGGGCACGCAGCGTTCGCTCAACCGGTTCATCCGCCCGGCCGGCGAACTCCGCCTGTACCTCTGCACCAGATGACTCGGGGGAGTCGACTCGGGGTCGTTACCAGTGAGGGGCTGCAGAGATGTCACATCAACCACGAAGGGGACTCGCCAGATCTCTGGTGGGTGCCCTGGCGACGGTGGCAGTCGTCGCGACCGGGATGGCCGCCGCCGGCCAGGCCCAGGCGGTGACCGATTCAGGACCACCCACCAAACCAGAAGCCACGCCGGCACCGGCGAGCAAGATCAAGCCGGAACTGCTGGCGAAACTGGACGGCAAGGACGCCAAGGAGGCGACCGACTACTGGGTCCGGTTCACCGCGAAGGCCGACCTGACCGCCGCAGGCCGGATCAGTGACTGGAACGAGCGCGGCACCGCCGTCGCCGCGGCACTGAAGAAGACCGCCGCGCAGAGCCAGGCAGGGGTCCGCGCCGAACTGGACGCGCAGAACGTGCAGTACAAGGCCTTCTGGGGCACGAACGCGATCCGCATCACCAGCGGCACGCTCGAGCTGGCCCGGAACCTGGCCGACCACAGCGAGGTCGAGGGGCTCTACAACCCGACCGTCGTCGAGGTCCCGAAGATCACCCCGGCCGAGCGGGCCAACGAGATCAACGCGCTCGAGTGGGGTATCGCGAACATCAACGCCGACGACGTCTGGTCGCAGTACGGCGACAAGGGCGCCGGCGTCGTCATCGCCAACATCGACACCGGTGTGCAGTACGACCACCCGGCGCTGGTGAAGCAGTACCGCGGCAACAACGGCGACGGCACGTTCAACCACAACTACAACTGGTTCGACGCGGCCGGCACCTCGCCGAACGCACCGTCGGACGGCAACGGCCACGGCACCCACACGATGGGCACCATGGCCGGCGACGACGGCGCGGGCAACCAGATCGGCGTCGCGCCGGCGGTCAAGTGGATCGCGGCGAACGGCTGCTGCCCGAGCGACGCGGCGCTGATCGAGTCGGGTCAGTGGATGCTCGAGCCGACCGACCTGAACGGCCAGAACCCGGACGCCAGCAAGCGCCCGAACATCATCAACAACTCCTGGGGTTCGACCCAGCCGTCGAACGACCCGTTCATGGAGGACATCACCAACGCCTGGAAGCAGTCCGGCATCTTCGGCGCCTGGGCGAACGGCAACAGCGGCTCCCTCGGCTGCCAGAGCAGCGGGTCGCCGGGCTCCCTGACCAGCAACTACTCGGTCGGCGCCTACGACATCAACAACACCATCGCGTCGTTCTCCGGCCGCGGTGTCGGTCAGAACGGCACCATCAAGCCGAACATCTCCGCCCCGGGCGTCAACGTCCGGTCCAGCGTGCCCGGCAGCAGCTACGCCAGCTTCAACGGTACGTCGATGGCCACTCCGCACCTCGCGGGCGCCGTCGCACTCCTGTGGGCGGCCTCACCGGTGCTGAAGGGCGACGTCGACGCGACCCGTGCGCTGCTCAACGGCACGGCGATCGACAAGGCCGACAGCCAGTGCGGTGGCACCGCGGAGAACAACAACGTCTACGGTCAGGGCCGGCTGGACGCCTTGGCTCTGCTGAACGCCGCTCCGATCGGCGACACCGGCACCCTGGCCGGTACGGTCACCGCGGCGACCGGCGGAACCCCGCTGGCCGGCGCGAGCGTCACGGTGAAGGCGGCCGGCCAGCCGGACCGTGTCGTCACCACGACCAGCACCGGTGCGTTCTCGACCGTGCTGCCGGCCGGCAGCTACAACCTGACCGTGGCGTCGTTCGGGTACAAGACCCAGACCGACACCGCCACGATCACCACCGGCACCACCACGACCAAGAACTACGCGCTGGAGAGCGCTCCGCAGGTCAGCGTCGGCGGCACCGTCACTGACGGCTCCGGCCACGGCTGGCCGCTGTACGCGAAGGTCAGCGTCGAGGGTCCGGGCGGTGTGTTCGACTACACGACGCCGAGCAACGGCCGGTTCAGCCTGAAGGTGCCGTCGAACGCGTCGTACTCGCTGAAGATCGAGTCGCAGTACCCGGGCTACCAGACCGTCAGCCAGCCGATCACGGTCGGCGCCGGCAACCTGACCAAGAACGTCGCGGTCCCGGTCCGCACTGACGCCTGCACCACCGCGCCCGGTTACACCTGGGGCTCGGACGGCGTCTTCGAGACGTTCGACACCGGCGCCAAGCCGGGCAACTGGACGGTCGTCGACAACAAGGGCAACGGCCAGGTCTGGCAGTTCAACGACCCCGGCAACCGGGGCAACCTGGCCGGCGGCACCGGCAAGTTCGCGGTCGTCGACAGTGACAAGTACGGCTCCGGCGGTTCGCAGGACACCTCGCTGGTCAGCCCGGTCGTGGACCTGAGCGCGGTCGCCGCTCCGGTGATCCGGTTCAACCAGGACCTCAACTGGCTCGGCGGCGAGAAGGCCGACGTGGATCTGTCGATCGACGGCGGAGCCACCTGGACCACGGTGCTCACGCAGGCCGCGGACACCCGCGGGGTCAAGGAGATCGCGATCCCGCAGGCGGCCGGCAAGCCCGCCGTCCAGGTCCGGTTCCACTACTACAACGCCTCGTACGAGTGGTGGTGGATCGTCGACAACGTGCTGATCGGCAGCCAGGTCAGCTGTGAGCCGGTCGGCGGCGGCATCGTCGTCGGCAACGTCAAGGACGCCAACACGAACGGCTTCGTGAACGGTGCGGTCGTCACCCGTGACGGCAACGCCGCCGAGACCGGCACCACCGTGGCGACGCCCGAGGACACCGGCCTGAACGACGGCTTCTACTGGCTCTACACCTCCGAAGCCGGCGACCAGGGCTTCACCGCCAAGGCCGGCAACTACGTCGGTTCGTCGCAGACCGTCCCGGTCGAGGCGGACTGGACCACGACGGCCGACTACACGCTGGCGGCCGGCAAGCTGACCGTCACCCCGGGCAGCGTCAGCGGCAACCTGAAACTGCCCACCGGCAAGGTGACCAAGTCGTTCACCGTGACCAACACCGGCGGCGCGCCGGTCGAGGTGAAGTTCGGTGAGCGCGACGGCGGCTTCGTGCTGCAGAACGCGAACGGCACCACCACCAGCAAGACCCAGGTGCTGAACAGCACCGGTGCCCCGCTGCAGCGGCTCGAAGTGCCCACCTCGTTCGCTCAGTTGCTGTCGGGCAAGACGGCCGGTACGCCGGCCGCCGCGAAGCCGCTCGCGGCGCCGTGGACCGACATCGCCGACTACCCGTCGACCGTGATGGACAACCGGGTGGTCAACCTGGACGGCAAGATCTATTCGATTGCCGGTGGCAACGGTAGTGCGTCGACCGCGAACAGCTACGTGTACGACCCGGCGACGCTGGCCTGGACCGCCATCGCTCCGCTGCCGGGTGCCCGGAACGCCATCACCGTCGGAGTCGTCGGCGGCAAGATCATCGCCGGCTCCGGCTGGGGTGCCTCCGGTCCGGCCGCGGAGACCTGGTCGTACGACCCGGCCGCCAACGCCTGGACCCCGGTGGCCGCCAACCCGGCTCCGCGGGCCGCAGCCGGCCAAGCTGTGGTCGACGGCAAGCTGTACGCCGTCGGAGGCTGCACGACCTCCAGCTGCCTCCCGATGAGCAACACCGTCGTCCGCTACGACGCGGCGGCGAACAGCTGGGAGACCCTGCCGAACTACCCGAAGTCGGTCGCGTTCGCGTCCTGCGGCGCCATCGACGGCAAGCTGTACTGCGCCGGCGGCAACGACGGCTCGACATCGCACAAGGCGGCGTACGTGTTCGACCCGGGCACCAACGCCTGGTCCCCGGTCGCCGACGCGCCGTCGGACCACTGGGCGGCGTCGTACGCCGTCGCCGGTGGCAAGCTGCTCGTCGTCGGCGGTGTCCAGGCCGGTGCCGTCACCAACGCCGGCTTCGCCTACGACCCGGCCGCCGATGCCTGGTCGGCGCTGCCGAACGCCAACCTGCCGCGGTACCGCGGTGGTGCGGCCTGCGGCTTCTACAAGGTCGGCGGATCCTCCGGCGGCTTCACCGCCACGGTGGACAGCGAGGCCCTGCCGGGTCTCGAGGACTGCGCCGAGTCGTCGGCGGACGTGAGCTGGCTGTCGATCGACAAGACCGAGGCGACCTTGGCCCCGGGCGCGTCGACGACGGTCAAGGTCACGCTCGCCGCGAGTGTCGACCAGCCGGGTACCTACAGCGGGTCGGTCACGATCGGCGAGAACACGCCGTACCAGGTCGCACCGGTGGCGGTGACGATGAACGTCACCCCGCCGACGACCTGGAGCAAGCTGCAGGGCACCGTTTCGGGCGTCAGCCCGTCCGGTGTCACGGCTCCGCTCCCGGGGGCGATCGTCCAGGTCGACTCGTGGGCCCAGTCCTACACCTTCATCACCGACAAGGACGGCAACTACGCCTACTGGCTGGACCGTCGCAACAACCCGCTCACCCTGATCGCCGCGAAGGACGGCTACCGGCCCCAGACCCGCACCACCCGGCTCGTGGCCGGCGAACCGGTCACCGAGGACTTCGCCTTGAAGTCCATCCGCTAGCACTCACCACCTGAGACCGGCCCCACTCGGAATTCTGAGTGGGGCCGGTTCTTCGGTGCCTAGGCGGTCGGGAGGAGGTGGAAGCCGACGCCGCGGACGGCGTGAATGGTGACGGTGGCGCCGAGGTTGGCGAGTTTCTGGCGGAGGCGTTTGACGACCGAGTGGATGTGCGACCCGTGGCCGAGGTGCTCGTTGCCCCAGACGGCGTGGTGCAGGCGCTGGTAGGTCCAGACGCGGCCCGGCTCCTTCACCAGGCAGTGCAGGAAGTCGTGCTCCAGCCGGGTCAGCGGCACCTCACGGTCCTTCCACCGCACGACCCGCCGGTCCACGTCCAGGAAGAGTTCCGGCTCCTCGTCCGCCACCGGAACCGGCCTCGGCACTGGTTCGATCGGGGCAACCGCAGCAGTCTCGTCGTCTGCCGCCGGAAACACGGTCGGCGTGAGTACGACGGGACCCGCGGGCGAGGTCGTCGCGGTGAGTTCGAGGAACGCGCGGGCCTGGTCCGCGCTCGACACCAGCAGCAAGGCGTCCGCCGCACCCAGGAGCCGGACGAGTTGCAACCGTTCGGCCGTGGACGTGGCCACCCCGATGATCAACGACGAATCCGACGACATCCGAGCCCCCTCCTGGTCAAACGCCAGGCACAAGTACCTTTTACGGCGCGAAGTAAGTCAAGGGATTTCCTCCACGCCGGGCTGGCACATATGCGACCTGTCCGAGACAGGACACCATCCGAGGACGAGCTTAAGAAAAGAAACAATCCGAATAAAAATGTACTCGTGATCATCAGCCCGCTCCCCTGGCCGGGTGTGCGGACCGAGCGCACGGCGGAGTAGTCTCCTCGCGCACGGTCACTCTGACCGCATCCGACGGAGGAACAGTGCCCGGACACGTTCGGCGGCCGGTCGTCGTCTGGCTGCTCGCGGCCCTCGCCGTACCCGTGTTGCTCACCGCTGTGCTGATTCCGGCCAAGGCGGGCACCACCGAGGACGAACTCCGGGATCGGTCGCTGGCGGCACTGCAGGCCCGCGGCATCCACGGCACCGAGGTCGAGGTGGACGGCCGCGACGCGACCGTCGCCGTACCCGCCGGTGTCGATCCGGCGCTGGTCAAAGACGTCCTCGAGAGCGTCGACGGTGTCCGCGCGGTCCGGGTCGAAGGCGGTACACCGTCTCCCCCGCCGACCGAGGCGCCCGCCGAGGTCGCCGCTGTGCCGTCGTTCGAGGTCGGGCGGACCAATAGCGCGATCCGCGTGCAGGCGACGGTCAAGGACAAGGCGGTCAAGGACGCGATCGCGGCCAAGGTCGACGAGGTGCTCGGCGAGGACCGCGAGTTCGACGACCGGACCACGATCGACGCGGCGAACGGCCTGGCCGACGCCGCCCCGCTGTCGGCCCTGATCCACGCACTGGCGATCGGGACCGGCGACGCGTCGGTGCGGTACGACGGTACGACGATCACGCTGACCGGGAAGGTGCCGGACCAGGCCACCAAGGCCACGGTCGCGCGAGCCGCGGCGAAAGCGGTCCCGGGTGCGGTGATCGCCGATCAACTGGAGACCCCGGCGCCGCCGAAGCCGGAGGTCAGCGAGGCGTGCCGGACGTTCCGGAGCCGGCTGTCGGAGTTCACCCGGCAGCAGCCGATCATCTTCCTGTCCGGTACGTCGATCGTGAACGACGCGTCGAAACCGTCCGTGGTCCGCGCCGCGGCGCTGCTGAAGTCGTGCCCGTCCGTCCGGGTCGAGGTCGCCGGTCACACCGACAACCTCGGCTCCCCCGCCGACAGCCTGCCGCTGTCCGAGCGGCGCGCGGCCGCGGTCAAGGCGACGCTGGTGCGGCTCGGCGTCCCCGCGAACCGGCTCCTCGCGCACGGGTACGGCGAGGCCTTCCCGGTCGCGTCCAACGACACCCCGGACGGCCGGATCGCGAACCGCCGGGTCGAGCTTCGAGTACTGCAAGGGAACTCATGAGTTGGCTGATCGCACAGACCTGGATCCTGCTGCTGGTCGCGTTCCTGCTCGGCAGCGCGGCCGCGTGGCTGGCACATCGCCTGCTGCCGGCGCGGGGAGCGCGCCGATGAGCTGGCTGCTGCGCCACAACTGGCTGTGGTCCCTGCTCGCGTTCCTGCTCGGTGCCGCGATCACCTGGTTCCTGCTGGTACGGCGTGAGCACCCGGCGCCGGCCGACGCCACCGTCGTCGAGGAGCCGGTGGAGGAGAAGGAAGAGGTCCTCGTCGGCGCCGCGGTCGGAGCGGCAAACGCGCCCGCGGAACCACGCCCGCCTCGCGCCACCGACGTACCCCCGGAACCAGACCTCGTCGAGGATCCACCACCCGTCGAGCAGACGGCACGCGTCGAGCCGACGGAAACCGCGCGGGAGACTCGGCCCGTCGAGCAGACGGAGCGCGTCGAGTCGGTGGGGGCCGTTGAGGAGACTGGGCGTGTCGAGGAGGCGCCGGCGTTCAGCCGGCGGATGGAGGCTGATCGGGTCGCGGAGCCGACGCTGTTCGACCACGCGGAGGACGAGGAGACCGACGGGACACTGGCGCAGGTGCACGTCGACGTACCGCCCGGGCGATACGGTGAAGGCTCGGCCGACGCGGTACCGCACCAGGGTCCGCCGGACGGGTTCACCATCAAGGGCAACGCCACCTCGATGCTGTTCCACACCCCTGACTCGCCGTACTACGGCCGGACCAAACCCCAGGTCTGGTTCCGCACCGAGGCCGACGCCGAACGCGCCGGTTTCACCAAGTACACCCGCCGCCCCCGCAAGTCCACGGACCCGCGCCCTCAGGAGTAGGACCGCATGAAGCGCCAGATCCACGTTCCCTACACCGTCGAGCAGGACGAGACCGGCGGCTGGAGCGCCGCGGCGGCGCTGACGCCGGACGCGTTCGCCAACGGGGAGGGCAACACCCGTGAAGAGGCGATCGAAGACCTACGCCAGGCCGTCGCCTTCCTGGTCGAGGAGGTCGGAGTACCCGAGGAACTGGTCCTCACCGTCGAGGTGGACTGATGGCGGCCGGCTGGAGCCCCAAGCCGTACCGCAAAGTGGCCAAGGATCTGGAAGCGGCCGGTTTTGCTGAGGTCAGGCAGAAGGGCAGTCACGTGATGTTCCGGAAGGCGGACAAGACGATCGTCGTCCCGAATCACGGCGGCCAGGACCTGAAACCGGGGACGATGCGTAGCATCGCGAAGCAGGCCGGCATGAGTCCCGAGGATCTGTTCGGCACGGGCAAGTCGGGCAAGAGCCTCGAACTGACGCCGGAACAGGTCAACCGTGGGATAGCCCACGCCCAGGGTGCGGTCAGTCCGCAGAAGCCGGACCAGCGGTCCGGCGGCCGGCGCGGATCGAGCCGCCGAGGCCGCGAACGCGACGAGCGATCGCGGCGCTGACGACCCGGCAGCGCCTCTGGCAGGACCCTCCGCGCGACCCGCGGATAAGGCGATCAGGCCCCTATTTGCTTGTACTGGCAAAGGACCGTCAGACTGAGCGCAACGCCTGGCCGGTACCGCCCACCCCACGGCGTCACCACATCACCTGGACCACCCCGGACACAGCCTGCGATCCTCCCCTGCCTTGAGTACGAACTCCGCAACGGGGTATGGGAACCAGAGCACGCCCGGGAAAGTCCACCCACACTGTCGCCGCGATCTGTGGCGACAGTCCGCAGTACCGCTAGGTTTGGAGACACCCGATGGAGGTGAGCGTGACCGACATGCTGCCGGAGCAGCACCACGGACTGACGAAGAGTGACCCGCTGTGGTTCAAGCGGGCCGTCTTCTACGAGGTCCTCGTGCGGTCCTTCAAGGACTCGAACGCCGACGGCATCGGCGATCTGCAGGGCCTGACCGAGAAACTCGACTATCTCGAGTGGCTCGGGGTGGACTGTCTCTGGTTACCGCCGTTCTATCCGTCGCCACTGCGCGACGGCGGCTACGACATCTCCGACTACACCGGGGTGATGCCGGAGGTCGGGACGATCGCGGACTTCGCCGAGTTCCTGAACCAGTCGCACGCGCGCGGGATCCGGGTGATCGTCGACTTCGTGATGAACCACACCTCCGACCAGCACCCCTGGTTCCAGGCGTCGCGGGAGGACCCGGACGGCCCGTACGGCGACTTCTACGTCTGGTCCGACACCGACGACAAGTACGCCGACGCCCGCATTATCTTCGTCGACACCGAGACGTCGAACTGGACCTGGGACCCGGTCCGCGGCCAGTACTTCTGGCACCGGTTCTACTCCAACCAGCCCGACCTGAACTTCGAGAACCCGGCCGTCGGCGACGCGATGATCGAGGCGCTGAAGTTCTGGCTCGACCTGGGCGTGGACGGCTTCCGGCTGGACGCGGTGCCGTACCTGTTCGAGCAGGAGGGCACCAACTGTGAGAACCTCCCGCGCACGCACGAGTTCCTCAAGCGGGTCCGCAAGGAGGTCGACGCGAACTACGAGGACCGCGTGCTGCTGTGCGAGGCGAACCAGTGGCCGGCCGACGTGGTGGAGTACTTCGGCGACCGCTCGTCGGGCGGTGACGAATGCCAGATGGCGTTCCACTTCCCGGTGATGCCGCGCATCTTCATGGGGGTACGGCGGGAGTCGCGGTTCCCGATCTCGGAGATCCTGGCCCAGACCCCGGAGATCCCGGACACCTGCCAGTGGGGCATCTTCCTGCGCAACCACGACGAACTGACGCTCGAGATGGTCACCGACGAGGACCGCGACTACATGTGGTCCGAGTACGCCCAGGACCCGCGGATGAAGGCCAACATCGGCATCCGCCGGCGGCTGGCGCCGCTGCTGGACAACGACACCAACAAGATGGAGTTGTTCACCGCGCTGCTGCTCAGCCTGCCGGGTTCGCCGATCCTGTACTACGGCGACGAGATCGGCATGGGTGACAACATCTGGCTCGGCGACCGCGACGGTGTGCGGACCCCGATGCAGTGGTCACCGGACCGCAACGCGTCGTTCTCCACCGCCACCCCGGGCAAGCTCAGCCTGCCGGTCATCATGGACCCGGTCTACGGCTACCAGGCGGTCAACGTCGAGGCCGAGATGGAGAACGCCTCGTCGCTGCTGCACTGGACCCGGCGGATGATCCAGACCCGCAAGCAGCACCCGTGTTTCGGCATGGGTACTTTCACAGACCTGGGGGGCTCCAACCCCAGCGTGCTGTCGTACGTCCGCGAGTTCGGTGACGACGTGGTGCTGTGCGTGAACAACCTGTCGAGGTTCCCGCAGCCGATCGAGCTGGACCTGCGCCAGTGGCAGGGCGTGGAGCCGATCGAGCTGCTCGGCGGGGTGCACTTCCCGACCATCGGTGAGTTGCCCTACCTTTTGACGCTCGGCGCGCACGGTTTCTACTGGTTCCGGCTGCCGGTGAACAGGCCGGCTGACCATGAGGAGAGCATTTCGTGACTTCCCATCTGGACCAGGTCCAGTCCTTCTGCTCGGGCCAGCGGTGGTTCGGCGAGAAGGGACACGACGTCCACGTCGAAGCGATGGCCACCTCGGTGTGGCTGTCGGACGAGGGCGCCTGGCCCGCGGTCCGGATCGGGTTCGTCTACTGTTCCGGCCCGCCCGGATCGGACTTCCCGATCCGGGTGTACCAGCTGCCGCTCAGCTACCACCGCGAACCGGTCGAGAACCTCGGCCACGCCCTGGTCGGTGAGTGGGAGGAGCAGGACCTGGGCGACACCCAGGTCTGGGTGTACGACGCGTTGCACGACAAGGAGGCGACGCCGTACTGGCTGGACGGGCTCACCCACGGACGGCGGCTGGACGGGCTGGAGTTCCATCCCGTCCACGCTCCGGAGCGGCCCACCGTCGTACCGGAGAACGCGCAGTCGCTCGTCCTCACGGTGGAGCAGAGCAACACGTCGCTGGTGTTCGGCGACGTGGCGCTGCTGAAGGTGTTCCGCCGGCTCGAGCCCGGGAGCAATCCCGGGGTCGAGATCGAGTCGGCGCTCACCGAGGCGGGGTCCGACCTGGTTCCGGAGGTGCTCGGCTCCGCGCGGGGCACCTGGCCGCGGCCGGGCGGCGGGACCGACACCGGCGAGCTGGCGATGATGACGGTGTTCCAGAAGAACGCGACCGACGGCTGGGCGTTCGCGTGTTCGTCGGTCCGTGACCTGTACGCCGAGGGCGACCTGCACGCCGAGGAGGTCGGCGGTGACTTCGCGGGCGAGTCGCACCGGCTCGGCGCGAGTACGGCGCAGGTGCACTCCGAGCTGGCGAAGGCGCTCGGCACCGACATCTGGGAGCCGGCGAAGCTGGTCGAGCATGCCGCGGCGATGCGGCGCCGGCTCGACGCGGCGGCCGCGGCGATCCCGGAGCTGGCGCCGTACGCCCCCGGGCTGGCCCGGGCGTTCGAGGCGCTCGCGGTGTACGGCCAGCCGATCCCGGTGCAGCGGATCCACGGTGACTTCCACCTGGGTCAGGTGCTGCGGACGATCGACGGCTGGAAGCTGATCGACTTCGAGGGCGAGCCGGCCAAGTCGCTGATCGAGCGGCGGGCGCTGGACACCCCGATCAAGGACATCGCGGGGATGCTGCGGTCGTTCGACTACGCGGCCCGGTCGCTGCTGGCCGATCACCAGGGAGACCAGCAGATCGCCTACCGGGCGGCCGAGTGGGCGGACCGGAACCAGCAGGCCTTCTGCGACGGGTACGCCGAGGTGGCGGGCACGGATCCACGGCAGCAAGGGGTGCTGCTGAGCGCGTTCCTGGCCGACAAGGTCGTCTACGAGACCCTGTACGAGGCGCGCAACCGTCCGACCTGGCTCCCCATCCCCCTCGCCGCGGCCGCCCAACTGGCCGGGCACTGACGACCTTGCGTGTACGTCGCGCCTCGTCGGGTACGGGGGTGCGGTAGATGGCCGAATATCGGGCAGGATGGAGTTCATGGGATCGAGCGAGCGCGACACCGCACCGGTGACCGAGCCTTTCGAGACGCCGCCGGCGGCGGCCGAGGAACCTGTCGTGACGGCGGTTCCGGTCGAACGGACGGTGCTGGAACGACTGGTCGGCGGGACGTATCACGATCCTCATCAGGTCCTCGGGCCGCACCTGGGCGAGAGCGGTGTCACGGTGCGCGTACTGCGCCCGTTCGCCCAGTCGGTGACGGTGCTGTGGGACGACCAGCGACTCGAGTTGCGGCACGAGTTCGAAGGCGTCTGGGTCGGTGTGCTCGACACCGACAAGGTGCCCGACTACCGCCTCGAGGTCCGCTACACCGACGGCCCCGCGGTCGAGGTGGACGACCCGTACCGCTACCTGCCGTCGCTCGGTGAGGTCGACCTGCATCTGATCGGCGAGGGCCGGCACGAGCAGCTGTGGACGGTGCTCGGCGCGCACGTCCGCCGGTACGACGGCCCGGCCGGGACCATCACGGGGACGTCGTTCGCCGTCTGGGCCCCGAACGCACAGGGCATCCGCCTCACCGCGGACTTCAACTTCTGGGACGGCCGGGCGCATCCGATGCGCTCCCTCGGCGGGTCCGGGGTGTGGGAACTGTTCGTCCCGGGGGTCGGACCGGGGACGCGGTACAAGTTCGACATCTGCGGTCGCGACGGCGTCTGGCGGCAGAAGGCCGACCCGATGGCCAGCCTGGCCGAGACTCCCCCGGCGAACGCGTCCGTCGTGCACGAGTCGACGTACGAGTGGAACGACGCCGACTGGCTGCAGCGGCGCGCGGCGTCGCAGGCCTACGCCGAGCCGATGAGCGTGTACGAGGTGCACCTCGGCTCCTGGCGCAAGGGCCGGTCGTACCGCGAGCTGGCCGACGAGCTCGTTGCCTATGTCAACGAGATGGGCTTCACCCACGTCGAGTTCATGCCGGTGATGGAACATCCGTTCGGCGGCTCGTGGGGTTACCAGGTGACGTCGTACTTCGCGCCGACCTCGCGGTTCGGCGACCCGGACGACTTCCGGTTCCTGGTCGACCGGCTGCACCAGGCCGGGATCGGCGTCATCGTCGACTGGGTGCCGGCGCACTTCCCGAAGGACGCCTGGGCGCTGGCCCGGTTCGACGGGACGCCGCTGTACGAGCACCCGGACCCGCGCCGCGGCGAGCAGCCGGACTGGGGCACGCTGGTGTTCGACTTCGGCCGGCCGCAGGTGCGCAACTTCCTGGTCGCGAACGCGACCTACTGGGCCGAGGAGTTCCACATCGACGGCCTCCGGGTCGATGCGGTCGCGTCGATGCTCTACCTCGACTACTCCCGCGGCGAGGGCCAGTGGGTGCCGAACCAGTACGGCGGCCGCGAGAACCTCGAGGCGGTGTCGTTCCTGCAGGAGATGAACGCGACGCTCTACAAGCGGGTCCCCGGTGTCATCACGGTGGCCGAGGAGTCCACGTCGTGGCCGGGTGTCACCCGGGCGACGCACCTGGGCGGGCTCGGGTTCGGGTTCAAGTGGAACATGGGCTGGATGAACGACTCGCTGCGCTACCTGGCGCACGAGCCGGTCCACCGGCAGTACCACCACCACGAGCTGACGTTCTCGATGATGTACGCGTACTCGGAGAACTTCGTCCTCCCGCTGTCCCACGACGAAGTTGTCCACGGCAAGGGTTCGCTGCTGCGCAAGATGCCGGGCGACCGCTGGCAGCAACTGGCGAACCTGCGCGCGTACCTGGCGATGATGTGGGCGCATCCGGGCAAGCAACTGCTGTTCATGGGCTGCGAGTTCGGCCAGGAGTCGGAGTGGTCCGAGAAGGGCGAACTCGACTGGTGGCTGCTGGACCACACCGACCACCGTGGCCTGCAGCAACTGGTCCGCGACCTGAACGGGGTCTATCGCGAGAACGCGGCACTCTGGCGGACCGACCACGCGCCGGACAGGTTCACCTGGATCGACGCCAACGACGCCGGCAACAACGTGTTCTCGTTCGTCCGGTACGGCGACGACGGCGAGCCCACCATTGCCTGCGTGGTGAACTTCTCCGCCATCCCGCACCACGGTTACCGGCTCGGCCTCCCGTACTCGGGTGTCTGGGAGGAGGCGGTCAACACCGACGCCGAGGCCTACGGCGGCTCCGGTGTGGGCAACTTCGGCAGCGTGGAGGCCAACGGGCCGAGCTGGCACGGCATGGAGACCAGCGCCGAGCTGTCCGTCCCACCCCTGGCGACGGTGTACCTTCGCTTCACCGGGTAGCGTTCACGGAGTGACCGCCGTACATCCGCTGACCGATGGTGAGCTGAGCCTGCGACCCTCCCAGCAGGATCAGCACGTGGTGATCTTCGAGGTCGAGCACAGCGGCCCGGTCGGCACCGTCGAGGTACGCCGGACGACGCCCGGGGTCGGCGTGGTCACCTGGGCGATGAACGGCGGGCCTGACGTCGCGCAGCGGGCGGTCCGGCTGGTGGCGGACTATGCCTTCGACGAGCTCGGGCTGGAGCGGCTGCAGGTCGAGGTGGATCCGGAGATCCATGCGTCCGCCCGGGTCGCGATCCGGTCCGGTTTCCGGCGCGAGGGCGTACTGCGGGGTGCGGCGCTGGTGGACGACGAGCGCCGCGACGTGGCCGTGTACGGGATGCGGAAGGACGACCCACGTCCGGACACGGTGACGGGCTGGACCGCCCTGATGGACTCGACGCTGCCGAAGAAGCGCGTGATCGCCCACGTGGTCGTGCGGGACACCGCCGGGCGGGTGCTGCTGTGTCAGGTCAGCTACAAGAAGGATCTGGAGCTGCCCGGCGGTGTGGTCGAGCCGGACGAGGACCCGGCGACCGGGGCGTCCCGTGAGATGGAGGAGGAGATCGGGGTCGCTCTGCCGCTGCTCAGCGTACTCGCGATCGACTGGCTGCCGCGCTGGGAGGGCTGGGGTGACGCCGTCGAGATCCTGTACGACGGCGGTGTCCACGACCCGTCACTGATCGACACCCTGCACCCGGACGGTTTCGAGATCCGGTCCATCGGCTGGCACGCGCCCGACGCTCTGGAGGGACTCGTCTCGCCGCTGAACGTGCGCCGGCTGCCGCGCATCCTCCGCAACCCGTCGATGCTTCACAACCTGCGCGGCGGCGAGCCGATCATCTAGCCAACCGGTTGAGAGTGGCGACGCACCAGGCGTAGTGGCCGTCGTTGGCGTCCGCGTCGTAGATCGTCGCGGTGGTGATGGCGTACGCCGCGCGGTACAGGTACATCCGCTGCCGGTCGTGCCCGAGCCGCTCGAACCGGTCCAGCAGCAGATTGTCGAGCCGCTGCGCGTCCGGACCGTACATGTCGAAGAAACCGGCCGCCAACGCGGCGTCGAAGGTGTTGTCACCGGCCGTCGAGTAGAAACCCCAGTCCAGTACCGCAGCCGTCCGCGGGCCGTCCATCAGCAGGTTGGGCTGGCAGATGTCACCGTGCACGGCGCTGAGCCGCTCGGGCTCGATCGAAGCCAACCGGGTCGTCAGGCTCTCGAGCAGGGTGCCGAAGTCGGCGACGTCGCGCTCGAGGTGATGACGGGACTCGGCGGCACGTCGGCGTACCAGGTCTGCCAGCGCCTCGCCCCAGGACAGGTCGTCGCGCCAGAACGGCTGGTTCAGGACCAGGAGCGCCTTGCTCGCCGGGCCCGGTGTGGTCGTACCGAGTGCCTCGACCACGGCGACGAACGCGTCGAGCGCCTGCTCCTCGGTGAGCCCGGCCTCGTGCAGCGCCGTGCCTGTGAGCAGGTCCTCCTCGCTGACGGCCTGCCCGTTCGCGTCCGCAGTGATCTCGTGGATCCGCGGCGTACGGAACGGCAGCGGCGGCAGTTCGTCCAGGAACGCCTTCAGCGGGCGTACGTCGTCCGGCCGCCGATCGAACCAGATCTTGCGAACCCGGCCGTCCCTGAGATCGTAGACGGCACCTTCCATCCCCTGGCCGATCAGCTCCACCCGCGAGACTCTGCCAAACCCTGCCCGGCCACGCCAACTGGATTAGCGCACTCGTACTCCGGTGGAGCACGGCACCGATTCCTTTCGGGCGGCTCTCCGGTCTCTATACGCGACCGTGACTGTCGACGAAGGGACAGGGAAAATGCCGAGCAAGGAATCCGAGGCGGTACGACGGCACTGGGAAGCGGCACGCGTGGAGCAGCCGGTGGATCAGGAGGCCGCCGACCACACGTGGGCAGGTCTCACCCGCGAACCACCGGGAGTGGACTACATCTCGGTGGAGGAGTTGCCCGCGTTGTGGATCGTGCCGAAGGGCGCCGTACCGGACCGGGTGTTGCTGTGCATGCATGGCGGCGGATTCGTCGGCGGGTCGATGTACTCGCACCGGAAGCTGTTCGGGCACCTCGCGCGGGCGGTCGGGGCGCGGGCGCTGGTCTTCGACTACCGGCTGGCTCCTGATCACACTCATCCGGCTCAGGTGGAGGACGCGACCGCGGCGTACCGGTGGCTGCTCGACCAGGGCGTGAGCGCGGTCGCGTTCTGCGGCGACTCCGCCGGGGGCGGGCTGGCGATCACCACGCAACTGCAGGCCCGGGAGCTCGGCCTGCCGTTGCCTGTCGCCACACTGGCGATCTCACCGTGGGTGGACCTGGAGGCGACCGGGTCGTCGTACGACGTCAATCGCGAGCGGGACGCGTTCTTCCACCGGGACCTGGTGCGCGAACTCGCCGGGACGTTCCTGGGCCCGGACGGTGATCCGCGGGATCCGCTGGCGAATCCGTTGTACGGAAAGTTGTCCGGGTTCGGGCCGCTGTACATCCAGGTGGGCGGCGACGAGGTGCTGCTGGACGACGCCCATTCACTCGCCGCGCAAGCGCGGGCGGCGGGCGTCGAGGTGCGGCTCGACGTGTTCCCCGACATGCAGCACACCTTCCAGATGGCGGCCGGCCGGGCGCCGGAGGCCGACGACGCGATCCGGCGGATGGCCGACTGGGTTCGCCCTCACCTGCTGTACACAGGGAAGCGTGATGACGGGCAGGGCTGACTTCGAACGCCGTACCGAACCGTTCCGGAAGGAACTGCTGGCGCACTGCTACCGGATGCTCGCCTCGGTGGACGAGGCCGAGGACCTCGTGCAGGAGACGTACCTGCGGGCCTGGCGGTCGTACTCCGCCTTCGAAGGACGGTCGTCGCTGCGGGTCTGGCTCTACCGGATCGCCACCAACGCCTGCCTGACCGCGCTCGAGCAGCGCGGCAGGCGGGCTTTGCCGTCCGGGCTCGGCGCGCCCGGCGACGACCCCACCGGCCCTGCGTCACCGACCGATGTGGCGTGGGTGGAGCCGTTTCCCGACGCGTTGGTGTCCTCTGATCCGGCGACGATCGTGACCACCAGGGAGAGCCTCCGGCTGGCGCTCATCGCGGCGTTGCAACACCTCGCCCCGAGGCAGCGCGCCGTACTGATCCTGCGGGAGGTCCTCGCCTTTCCTGCCGCGGAGGTCGCGGTGATGCTCGACACCACGGTCGCGGCGGTGAAGAGCACGCTGCAACGGGCGCGGGCCCGCCTGGACGAGGCGGCGCCCGATCGCTCGTCGGTCGTCGAGCCTACGGACCCGCAGGCGCGTGCCCTGCTCGACACCTACATCGAGGGTTTCGAGAAGGCCGACGTCGCAGCGCTCGAACGAGCCCTGCGGACCGACGCGGCGATCGAGCTGGTCGGTACGAGCACCTGGTTCTCCGGCCGCGTCACCTGCCTGCGGCTGCTGGAGCAGGCGGTCGGCTCCCCCGGTGACTGGCGCATGATCGGCACGTTCGCCAACGGTCAGCCCGCCGCCGCTGCCTACCTCCGCGACGACCACGCGACATACCGGGCGTACGGACTCGCCGTCCTCACCCCCACCCCAACCGGTCTCAGCCACATCCACGCCTTCAGCAACCCCGCTCTCGTCACCCGATTCGGACTCCCCCTCCAGCTGCCGGAGTGAGACCGAGCTCATTTGCAGGAGCTGGGGAATGCCGGCCGAATCTCAAGCGGTCAGCTGGGGAGGGCGGACAGGCGGTGGGTGAGGAAGCGGCGTTCGGTTTCGTTGGCGGTGAGGGTGATCGCCAGGCTCGGTAGGCGTCGGCCGCTTCCTGGGTGCGGCCGAGGCGGGTCAGGATGTCGGCGCGCGCGGCCGGCAGGTAGGCGTACGACGCCAGGGCCGGTTCGTTGCTGAGGGCATCCAGTTCGGCGAGGACCGCGCCGAGGTCGGCGCCCGGCACGAGACTGCGGGCGGCGGCTCGGTTGAGCGCGACGATCGGCGTCGGCCAGCTGACCATCATCGCGTCGTACATCCGCACCACCTGACCCCAGTCCGTCTTCTCCCACGACGGCGCGGTCACGTGCAGTCCGGCGACGGCCGCCTGCAGAGCGAAGCGACCGTGCCCGCGCTCCAACGCGGCCGTCGCCCTCGACACACCTTCTGCCAGCATCCGGGCGTCCCATCGTGACCGGTCCTGATCCGCCAGCAGCACCAACTCCCCGTCCTCGCTCAGCCGCGCGTCTCCGCGCGCCTCCGTCATCAACAGCAAACCCAGCAACGCCTGCGGCTCCGGCTCGTCCGGCATCAACCGCACGAGCAGCCGCGCGAGCTCGATCGCCCGCCCGGTCAGATCCGTGCGCGTCAGCTCGGACCCCGCCGCCACGTGCCCGGCCGTGTACACGAGATGGACGACGGTCAGTACGGCGTCCAGCCGTGCCGGCAACTCGTCGTCGGCCGGGATCCGGTACGGGATCGAGGCCGCGGCGATCTTCTTCTTCGCCCGGGTGATCCGCGCCGCCGCCGTCGGCTCGCTGATCAGCAGGCCGGCCGCCACCTCGCGCGTGGTGAGGCCGCAGATCAGCCGCAACGTCAGCGCGATCTGCGACTCCCGCGCCAGCGCGGGGTGGCAGCAGGTGAACACCAGCCGCAGGGGATCCGTCGGCTGCTCCTCGTCGCCCGGAGCGACGGGATCCTCCACCAGCAGCGGAAGCTTCCGCCGCAGGGTCGTCTCCCGCCGCATCCGGTCGAGCGCCTGCCGCCGGGCGACCGTGGTCAGCCAGCCGCCCGGATTCGACGGGATGCCGTCCGGCCAGGTCCGCAACGCCTGCACGAACGCGTCCTGCGTGCAGTCCTCGGCCAGGTCCAGATCCCGCGTCAGCCGCACCACCGATGCGAGGACGGTCGACCAGCTCTCCCGGTGCGCCCGGTCCACCACCCGCGCGACCTCGACCGCCGACACTCCCACTGTCACACCACCCGGGCGGTGAGCCGGGGTACGCCGGCGTCTGCAAGCCGTCGGCGTACCCGCTGGTGCGTCATCGTCAGGCCGGTGGCTGCGAGTCCGCCGAGGTGTCCATCACCGGGCGGACCTCGACGTTCCCCGACGGGCAGAGCTTGGCGAGCTCGAGCGCCTGGTCGAGGTCGCGCGCCTCGATCACGTAGAAGCCGCCGAGCGCCTCCTTGGTCTCGATGAACGGCCCGTCGGTGACCAGCGGCTCGGCGCCCTCGCGCTGCCGCACCGTGCTCGCGGTGCTGGACCGCTCGAGTGCCTCGCCGCCGAGGACCCGCGCGCCCGCCTTCTCCACGGCCTCCATGAACGCACCGTGCAGTTTCATCGCCTGCTGCCACTCCTCCGGCGTGACGTTGTCGTACCACTCTTCGCTGTCGAACAGCAGGAACATGTACTGCGCCATTTCCGGCTCCCTTGCCTCGCGCTTGTACTGGACATCTTGCTGACGATCGGCGGCAGGCGGAATCGACAGCACCGCTCGCGAATTTCCCAGTCATGTTTCCGGCTCACCTCACCGTGACGCGACGTGCACGAACGGCACCATCCTGCCCACGCCGCGTAGTCTTGACCAGGAACTCAACAGGCACCCAGGAGGCATTCATGGAGCACCTGGACGTCCTCGTCGTCGGCGCCGGACTGTCCGGGATCGGCGCGGCCTACCGACTCCGGACGCAGTGCCCGGACCGGTCGTACGCGATCCTCGAGGCGCGCGACAGCATCGGCGGGACCTGGGACCTGTTCCGCTACCCCGGCATCCGGTCCGACTCCGACATGTTCACGCTCGGCTTCCCGTTCCATCCGTGGAAGGCGGCCAAGGCGATCGCGGACGGCCCGGCGATCATGGAGTACCTGCACGAGACAGCGTCCACCTACGGCATCGACAAGCACATCCGCTTCGGGCAGCGCGTCGTACGGGCGTCCTGGTCGTCGGAGGACGCACTCTGGACCGTAGAGACGACGCAGGCGTCGTACACGTGCTCCTTCTTGTATGTGTGCAGCGGGTACTACGACTACGACTCGGGCCATGTGGTCGACTTCCCGGGCCAGAGTGAGTTCGAAGGACGAGTAGTGCACCCGCAGCACTGGCCGGACGACCTGGACTACACCGGTCAGCGCGTGGTGGTGATCGGCAGCGGTGCGACGGCTGTCACGCTCGTACCGGCGATGGCTCGGACGGCGGAGCACGTGACGATGCTGCAGCGCTCCCCGAGCTATGTCGCGTCCAGACCCGCTCGCGACGCGTTCTCCGACCGGCTGCGCGCCGTACTGCCCGAGAAGGTCGCACACCGGGTGATCCGGGGAAAGAACGTAGCCTTCAGTACGGCGGTCTACAACGCCTTCCGAAGGTGGCCGGCACATGCAGCGTGGCTCCTGAACAGTACTGTGGCCAAGCAACTGCCGGACTCGATACCGGTGGACCCGCACTTCACTCCGCGCTACAAGCCATGGGATCAGCGGCTCTGCCTGGTGCCGGACGCGGACCTGTTCGAGGTACTGCGAGATGGCTCGGCGTCCGTGGTCACCGACGAGATCGAGACCTTCACGCGGTCCGGTCTGCGACTGCGCTCCGGGCAGGAACTCGAAGCCGATCTGATCGTCACGGCGACCGGACTGCGGATGGTTGCGCTCGGCAAGATCCAGCTGACAGTCGACGGTCGGCAGGTGGACCCGCACGACAGGTTCGTCTACAAGGGCATGAGGCTGAACGGCGTACCGAACCTGGCGTGGTGCATCGGCTACACCAACAACTCCTGGACGCTCCGCTCCGACCTGACGTCGCAGTACGTCTGCCGACTGCTCAACCACCTCACCGCCACCGGCAGCAGTATCTGTGTCCCCGAGATCGACCCGTCCGAGTACGACGCCCCACGCCGCCCCGTGGTCGACCTGTCGTCGGGCTACATCCGGCGAGCCGCGGCGGTCCTCCCCCGCCAAGGCACCCGCGGCCCCTGGCGCCTCCGCCAGAACTACCCCCGCGACCTGCTCCTCCTGCGCTTCGGCCCGGTCACCGACAACGCCATGCAGTTCAAACCCGCCGCCTGACAGACCTGTGGGCGGACAGAAAGCCCGCCAACAGGCCTGCGATCGTGCTACGGCACCGGTACGGGTGGCTGCGGGCCGACGTACGTGGCGGCCGGGCGGATGATCTTGGGGTCCAGCGACTGTTCGAGGATGTTGGCCGACCAGCCGATCACGCGGCTGACCGTGAAGGTGGGCGTGAACATCGGCCGGGGCAGGCCGCAGAGTTCCATCACGACGCCGGCGTAGAACTCGACGTTGGCGTAGAGGTTGCGGCCGGGCTTGAGTTCGGCGAGTACGTCGACGATGCGCTGCTCGACGGTGGTGGCGAAGTCCACCAGGTCCCCGCCCAGGCCGCGGGCGATGTCGCGCAGCATCAGCGACCGCGGGTCCTCGGTCCGGTAGACCGCGTGCCCGAAGCCCATGATCCGGTCCCCCGCCGAGACCTTCTCGCGCACCCAGGCGTCGATCCGGTCGGGCGTGCCGATCTCGTCCAGGCTCGCCAGCGCGCGATCCGGCGCTCCACCGTGCAGCGGACCCGAGAAGGCGCCGATGGCACCCGCGATGGCGGCCACGACGTCGGCACCCGTCGACGCGATCACCCGCGCGGTGAACGTCGAGGCGTTGAAGCCGTGGTCCACGGTCGCGACGAGGTAGGCCTCGATGGCAGCGGCCTGGACGGCGCTGGGCTCGGAGCCGGTCACCATGTACAGCCAGTTGGCCGCGGCGGAGAGGTCGGCCCGCGGCTCGAGCGGTTCCTGACCCTCGCGGAGGCGGTACAGCGCCGCCAGGATCGTCGGAGTCACCGCACACACCAGCATCGCGTCGGCCTTGCGGCGTACCGGATCGGCATCCCACAGCTTGGGGAGATTCCGTACGGCGGCCAGGAGCGACAAGGCGGTGCGCAGACCGGCGAGCGGGTTGAACTCCGGGCCGGCGGTGGCAATCGCCGGCAGGACCGCGCGAACCTCGTCCGGCAGCACGCGCAACGGCGCCACCTCGGCGACGAAGCGATCGCGCTCCTCGGTCGTCGGGAGGTGACCCTCGAACATCAGGTACCAGACGTCCTCGAGGGTCTTCGACTTGGCTAGGTCGATCGCCGAGTACTGCCGGTAGTGGTAGAACCCTTCGTCACCGCGCACGTCACCGAGGGTCGTCTCGGTGACGACAACGTTGCGCAGACCAGGCGGGACATTGATTGTCGTTGACATGTCTTCAGAGTTGACACGCAATCAATGATTGTCAATATTGATCCAGTCAACATGAGCCGGGCGAGAACCCCGCAGACGCTCGGAGGAGCGCTGGATGAGCCAGCAGAGTGACGAGAATTACCTGACCACGGCCGAGGTCGCCCGCCGGCTGAAGGTGAAGCCGGAGACGATCTACGCGTACGCGAGCCGCGGGCTGCTGACGAGCGTCCGGGCTCGTGGCCGCCGCGGCAGCCTGTTCGCGGCCTCGGAGGTCGAGCGGCTGGCGAGCAAGTCCGTGGAGCACTCCGGTGTCGTCGAGCAGATCGAGACCGAGCTCACGCTCCTGCGGGACGACGAGCTCTACTACCGCGGCCACTCCGTCCGAGAGCTCGCCGCGGGCTCGACAGCCGAGTCCGTGGCACACCTGCTCTGGACCGGCGAACTAGCCGAACAGCAGCCTTTTCCCGCGCCACAGGACGCCGTCCAACTCGCCCGGTCCGCGATGAGCGTCCTCCCCGACTCAGCTCGCCTGACGGACCGTCTGCGCGTGGCCGTCGCCGTACTGGGAGCCGCCGATCCGATGCGGTTCGACCTGACACCCCGATCGGTAACCCTGGCCGCCGAGAAGCTGATCGGCGCACTGGTCGCCGCGCTGCCTGGGCCGACTGCAAACGCCCAGGACTCACTCGGCAAGCGACTTTGGCCGAAGCTGTCCTCACACCGACCACGGCCAGAGCTACTCGAGGCCGCCCTGATCCTGTTGGCCGACCACGGGCTGGCAGTGTCGACGGTCGCGGCCAGGGTCGCGGCCAGCGCCCGGGCGAACCTGTACGCCGTCATATCGGCAGGACTTGGCGCACTGGACGGTCAGTACCACGGCGCCGCGCCCACGCTGGCGTACGACTTCCTCCAGCGAGCGCAGCGTGATCCTCTCCAGGCGTTGTCCGACCAACTCCGCTCCGGCGAACCGGTGCCCGGGTTCGGGCACCGGATCTACCGCGAGCGCGACCCGCGGGCCGAGGTCTTGCTCGGAATGCTCGGCGACCACCCGGTCGTGGAGACGGTTCAGGTGCTGAGCGGCCGGATGCCGTCGTTCCCGAACAGCGATCTCGCCGTGGCGGCGATGATGCACGCCTTCGAGTTCCGGGCAGATGCCGGCGACGCGTTGTTCGCGCTGGCACGGATGGTCGGATGGACCGCCCATGCGCTGGAGGAGTACGCGGCGCCGGCTCTGCGCTTCCGCGCGTTGGGGATCTACACGGGCCTCAGCGAGCCTGGAGCCTGAGCAGCGTGGCGGCGCCGGGGGCCAGCTTCACCGGAATGTCCCCGACACCGCGCTGCGCGTAGGTCTGCGTCCGGGGGTCGAACACCGCTACCGCCGCGACCCCACCGGCGTTCGGCGTCAGCGTCGCCCGCGCCTCGGCGGAGTGCGACCGGTTGGCGACCAACACCCAACGATCGGCCGAACCGTCGCGAGACCGGAAGGTTCCGGCCACGACCGGCGATCCGGAGACGGCAGAGATCAACGCCGTCGGCGTGAACCCCACCGTCCCGTTCGGCAGCGGTGTCTCGTTCGCGTGGACAACGGATTCGGAGACGAGCGGCTTCAGTTCGCGACCGACCTGATGCAGCCACGTCGTGTTGATCGCGCGAGCGGCGGCGTACCGAGGTGTGCGTTGGCCGTCGACCGTGATCAGCGCCGGGCCGAAGCCCTCGCCGCGTGCCGCCTCCGGAGTCCAGTAGGTGAAGTACTGGATGCCCTTGGCGCCGTAGGCGAGGCTGATGTTGACCTGCCACAGCAGCTCGGCCGCGGTCGGCTCGCGATGGTTGTCGTAGGCAAGAGTCTGGATGAACACCCACGCCGGGATGTCACCGTGCAGCGCGGCGTCGCGGACGATCGCCCAGTTGTGGAAGTAGTTCCCGTCCTCCCGGCCCTCGGACAGCAGCGGATACCGGTCGAACGAGATCAGCGACGGCTTCACCACGTCGACGAAGCTGCGGTAGTACGCCGGGTCGTTGGACGGGAAGAGGTTGATGTACGGCAGCAGCCGCGGAGCCAGTTCGCGTGACACCGCGACCGCCTTCGCCAGCGTGCCGAACCAGCCCGCGCCGGGTTCGTCGTACAGGTTGAAACCGGCCAGTGAGGAGAACGGGCCGTAGGCGTCGCGGGCGCGGATGTAGAGCGCCCGCGCCTCCGCCGGGGTCACGCTGAGGAAGTCGGCCGGGTTGTCCGAGATCGAGAACCAGCGCGACATGTTGCGGATCTGGATGTCGTCGGAGATCAGCATCTGCAGCCCGGCGGTGCGGGCCAGGTCGAGTTGGTAGCGGAAGATGTTGCCGTCGCCGGCGTAGTTGCCGGAGATGATGAAGTCGAAGCCGGCCGCCTTGATCTCGGCGTACCGCTCCGGCGTGCTGGCGTACGGGTGCGGCGGCCAGAACAACCCGATCGGGAACTCCGGGCCACCGGTCAGCGGCAGGTCGTCCGGCGACGGGATCACAGCCGGCGAGACCGACCCGGCGGCGGGGTCGAGGGCGGCGCCGGCCGCGGCGGCGGCGGCCGGTGGGCCGGAAGCGGCGGCTGAGGTGGTCGACGCTGCGGCCGAGGTGGTCGACGCGGCGGCGGTCAAGGCGGTCGCGCCGGCGCCGAGCAGGAGCGCGCGACGGCTGGGACCAAGGGAGCGGTGCGGGCTTTGCATGGTTCTCCTCACGGGCGGGTGGACGGAGCTGTTCAGGGGCGGATCAGGGGCGCTTGCGGTGTGACGCGACGGCTTCCGCGGTCGCATCGAAGGCCTGTTCGGCCAAGGGGTAGTCGCGTTGAGCCACCCCGAGATAGAGGGCGTCGAGAACGAGCATCTGCACGTGGCGGGCCGACATCCCGCCGGTCCTGAACGTGACATCACGAGCAGCGGTCAGCAGTACGACGTCAGCACACAAAGCCAGCGGTGACCGCGGGTAGTTGGTGACGGCAACAGTTGTCGCACCGCCTCGACCGGCGCGCTGCAACGGCTCCAGCACCTCGACCGTCTCGCCGCTGTGTGAGATGCCCAGGGCAACATCACCCGGACCGAGCAGCGCCGCACTCGTGAGCGCGTTGTGCACGTCGCTCCAGGTGCTCGCGGCCCGGTCGATCCGGTGCAGCCGGAGCCGGAGATCCTCCGCGACCGACGCCGAGCCCGAGACGGCGTACATGTCGATCCGCCGTGCGTCCGAGATCGCCTGCACCGCACGGCCCAGCGCGTTCACGTCGATCGAGGCGACGGTGTCCTCGAGTGCGCGCGTGTCGGCGCGCAGCAGGGTCCGCAGGACGTCGTCCAGCGAGTCGTCAGGCCGGACTTCGGCACCGGTCCCCCGCTCCCAGCTGCTGCTGGTGCGCCCGCTCTCGGCCGCGAGTGCCAGGCGCAGTTCGGCGTACCCGGACAACCCCAGCGCGAGACAGAACCGCGTCACGCTCGGCAGCGAGGTGCCACAGCGGGCGGCGAGCTGACCGATCGTCGAGGCAGCCACGCCGGCCGGATCCCGCAGTACTTCGGTGGCGATCCGGGCCTGCGCGGGACTCAGCGCGGGCAGCAGCCCGTTGATCCGGGCCTCGAGGCTCGGCTGCGGCGACTCGGCGAGAACGCTCATGTGAATTATTCTCAAACCATCATCGCGTGGATTGCAAGAGTTCACACACGGCCGGGAACGGACACACGAAAAGACCCCTCGGCCACCGGCCGAGGGGTCTGATCGGATTCAGCTCAGAAGAGCGCGGCCATCAACCGCCGCCGTGCCTTGACCACCCGCTCGTCGTCGGTGCCGACCACCTCGAAGAGCTCCAGCAGGTGCAGCCGGGCCGCGTTCCGGTCGTCGCCCGAGGTCGCCTGGACGGTGTTGATCAACCGGTTGAACGCGTCCTCGACGTGACCGCCCATCAGGTCGACGTCGGCGACCAGCTTCTGCGCCTCGACGTCGGTCGGGTTGTCCGCGGCGCGGGTCCGGATGTCGGCCGGCGCGTTCTGGGTGCGCTTGACCAGCTGGACCCGGGCCAGCCCGGACTTCGCCTCGGCGTCGTTCGGGGTCTCCTTCAGCAGCTCCTCGTACGCCGCGATCGCGCCGTCCAGGTCACCGGCGCCGACCGCGTTCTCCGCCTTCTCGTACCGCGGGTCCGGAGCGGGCCCGGCCTCGTCCTCGCCGTCGGCGGCGGGGCCGACGGGCTCGGCCCGGCCGGTGATGCCGTTCGCGACCGCGACGTTGAGCAACTGGTCCAGGTACTGCCGGGCCTCCGCCTCCGCCGGCGCGCCCTGGAACAACGGGACCACCTGACCCCGCAGTACGGCGATCACCAGCGGAACCGACTGGACGCCGACCGCCTGGGCCAGCTGCGGGTTCGCGTCGATGTCGATCCGGGTCAGCAGGAACTTGCCGCCGTACTCGGTCGACAGCCGGGCCAGCACCTGACTGAGCGCCGTCGAGGCCTGCGACCGAGGCGACCAGAACTCGACCACCACCGGGACCTGCAGCGACCGCTCGATGACGTCGGCCTGGAAGGTCGCCTCGCTGACGTTCAGCACATACGAGCCCGACGCGCCGCCGCCGGCAGCCGGAGCACCACCTGCGGCCGATGCGCCGGCGGGGCCGGCGGGCGCCCCGGGCTTGCGCAGGGACGACAGATCGATCGCCCCGTGACGGGAGAAGTTCGACTGACTCACGACTGCCCTCGCATTCGGTTCACGTTCACGGGTCCATCCTCCCCGACGCGGCCTCGGCGCGTTGTGCCCGGGTCGCCAGCAGGAGCCTGGCCAGGCCGCTGCGGGTGCCGGCGACGGCGATCCGGTCGTGCGGCCTGAGCACCTTGTCGTACGCCGGGGACCAGTCCCAGGTGGTCCCGTCCTGGCGGGCGAGGACCCGGAGGCCGCCCGCCTCGTCCAGTTCGCCCAGTCGCAGGCCGACCGCGATCGATCCGGGCTCGACCGTCACCTCGGTGAGCAGCAGCACCCGGCGACCGGCCGGCACGGTCACCTGGTTGCGCCGGTTCGCCACCGCCGCCGCGATCGCCGGCGCGACCAGCATCGACACCGACCGGCTGTGCCCGAGGCCGAGCCTGCGCTCGACCCGCTGGGCCAGGTCGTGGTCGAACATCCGCATCGTGATCCGCGCCTCCGGGTTCAGCTCGCGGACGACCATCGCGGACTCGAGGTTGGTGATGTCGCCGTTGGTGATCGCCAGCACCGACTGACAGCGCTGGGCACCGGCCGACCGCAGCGTCTCCTCGTTGCTGCTGTCCCCGATCACCACCGGGATCCGCAGCCGATGCGCGGTCTGGACGCCGGGCGCGTCCTCGTCCTGCTCGACCCCGACGACCGCGACGCCACGCTCGGCCAGGATCTCCAGCACCCGCGCACCGACCGTACCGAGACCGCAGACGACGACGTGGTTGCGCGGCCGGCCGCGAACCCCGCCGATCACCCGGGACAGCCGGGCGCCGATGAGGGAGTCGACGACCACCGCGGTCAGCAGCGCCATCAGCACGATGCCGGTCAGTTGCACGAGGACGGCGGCGACCTTGGCCCACGGCTCCGCCTCGGAGAACGTGTCGTCCTCGATCCCGGCCGATGTCACCGCACCCGCGGCCAGGTAGAGCGCACGCCACCAGTCGATGTTCGGGTGCGCGATGTAGTGCGTCAGCACCGTCCCGATCGCCACGAGGAACGCCATCACCGCGGCGATCCGCCGTACCCGGCGGTCGAAGACGTCGCGGATCGCCATCAGCCAGCCGGCCCGCCGTACGTCCTTGGTCCGCCAGACGCTGCGGACACCGGTGCCGAGCACGATGTCGCCGGTCGGGTCGGCGCTCGAGATCGGCAGCAGATCCGGCGTCGCCGACGACGTGGTGTCGGCCAGTACGGCCAGATGCGGCTCGCGGATCAGCTCGGCCTGACCGGCGACCAGCCGGCGGCCGCCGAGATCGAGCCAGGTCAGCTCGTCGTCCTCCAGCGCGTCGGAGACGAACGCCGGCGCGGCAAGCGACGGCCCTGAGATCACCACGCAGTCCCCGAGCAGGCTGTGCAACTGGGCACCGAGCCGCGGGTTCACCATCTGTACGACGATGCGCAGGTCCGGATCCATGTCCCGCGCGGTCAACGCGGTGTGGACGTTGCGGACGTCGTCGTTGTCCAGCAGCACCAGCGCACGTGCGCTCGACGGCTCGCCGTCCGTCGCATCGATTCCCGCGCGACGCAGCAGCGCCTCGCTGACCACCCGCACGCCCATCACGTGCGCGCCGAGCTCACCGATCCGTTCGTAGTGCCGCGACGCCGGGTTGACGATGGCGGTGACCCGCTCGCCGGAGCCGACCAGTTCGGTGACGACCCGCAGCATGGTGCGGTCGGAACCACAGACGACCACGCCGCGACCGTCGGCGCGCCCGACGACGGGGCCGGGTGTTGCCGGCCCGGGCTCTGCCGGACTGTCCTCAGAAGCGGGCGGGCTCTCGGTACTCGCCCCAGAGTTCCCGAAGAACGTGACAGATTTCCCCCATCGTGGCCTCCGCACGCGCCGCCTCCAGCATGGGTTCGATGAGGTTGCCGGTCCCTCCGGCCGCCTCGACCAGAGCGGCCAGCGTACGACGCACGCGGTCCTCGTCGCGGTGCAGCTTGCGCTCCGCCAGCACCCGGCACTGCTCGATCTCCACCTCATGGCTGACCCGGAGGATCGACAGCTCACCGGAGACCGTGTCGGTCAGGGTGTTCACGCCGACGATCTTCTTCTCGCCCTTCTCCAGCTTCTGCTGGTACTCGAACGCCGCGTCGGCGATCTCGGCCATGAACCAGCCGTCCTCGATCCCGCGCAGGATGCCGCCGGTCATCGTGCCGTCCGGGCTCATCTCCTTGATCCGGGCGAAGATCTGCTCGGCCTGCTCCTCGAGCTTGTCGGTGAGCGCCTCGACGTACCAGGACCCGCCGAGCGGGTCGGCGACGTTGGTGACCCCGATCTCCTCCATCAGCACCGACTGGGTCCGCAGCGCGATCTCGGCCGACTCCGCGGTCGGCAGCGCCAGCGTCTCGTCCAGCGCGTTCGTGTGCAGGGAGTTCGTCCCGCCCAGGACGGCGGCCAGCGCCTCGACGGCCGTGCGTACGACGTTGTTGTACGGCTGCTGTGCGGTCAGCGAGACTCCGGCCGTCTGGGTGTGGAAGCGCAGCGACTGGGCCTTCTCGGTCTTGGCGCCGTACACATCGCGCAGCCAGCGGGCCCAGATCCGCCGGGCCGCGCGGAACTTCGCGATCTCCTCGAAGAAGTCCAGGTGGCTGTCGAAGAAGAACGACAGGCCGGGCGCGAACACGTCGACGTCGAGCCCACGCGACAGGCCCAGCTCGACGTACCCGAACCCGTCGGCGAGCGTGAACGCGAGTTCCTGCGCGGCGGTCGAGCCGGCCTCGCGGATGTGGTAGCCGGACACGCTCAGCGGCTTGTACGCCGGGATGGTCGCGGCGCAGTACTCCATCAGGTCGCCGATCAGGCGCAGGTGCGGCTCCGGTGGGAACAGCCACTCCTTCTGCGCGATGTACTCCTTGAAGATGTCGGTCTGCAGCGTGCCGTTCAGCTTGGTGATGTCGGCGCCCTGCCGCTCGGCGGCGACCAGGTACATGCAGAAGGCCGGTACGGCGGGACCCGAGATCGTCATCGACGTGGTGACGTCCTGCAGCGGGATGTCCTTGAACAGCCGGTCCATGTCGGCGGCCGAGTCGATCGCGACGCCGCAGTGGCCGACCTCGCCGAGCGACTTGGGGTCGTCGGAGTCGCGTCCCATCAGCGTCGGCATGTCGAAGGCGACCGACAGGCCGCCGCCACCGCCGTTCAGGATCATCTTGTAGCGCTCGTTGGTCTGCTCGGCGTTGCCGAAGCCGGCGAACTGGCGGATCGTCCAGGTGCGGCCGCGGTACCCGGTCGGGTACAGCCCGCGGGTGAACGGGAACTCCCCCGGCCAGCCGATCCGCTCCATCCGCGGGTCGTCGACCCCCTCGGGAGGCCCGTAGACGGGCTCGACCTCGGTGCCGGAGAGCGTGGTGAAATCCGCCTCCCGCTTGCGCGCCGCGTCGTAGCGCTGCTGCCACCGGCTCCGGCCGGCCGCGATCTGCTCGGCATCCATCAGTCAGACCTCCTCAGGACCTGGTCCCAAAATACTAGGACGTCCAACTACTTCCAATCCCTGGCGGGTCGCGCCCTGGGTCAGGCGTGGGGTCAGGTGAAGTCGCCGGCGTTGTGGCGGAGCGGTTCGAGGACGGACCAGAGCATCTTCAGCTGCTCGTCGGTCAGGCCGGACAGGGCGAAGTCGGCGGCGACCAGGTCCGCGGTGGCCCGTTCGACCACCTCCCGGCCCTCCGGCGTGATCTCGCAGAGGACGGCCCGGCCGTCGTCCGGGTGCGGCGTCCGGGTCACCAGCCCGGCCGCCTCCAGCCGGCGGACGATCGACGTCACCGACGTCGGGTGCACCTGCAGCCGCTCGCCCATCTTGCCCAGCGGCAGCGACCCGCGCCGGGAGAACGTCAGCAGCACCAGCGCCTCGAACCGCGCGAACGTCAGGCCGTGCTTCTTCAGGATCTCGTCGAGCTCGCCGATGACGATCTGCTGGGCGCGCATCAGCGACGTGACGGCCCGCATCTGCTCGACCGCACCCCACCGCCGGCCCCACTGCCGCGACGCCTCGTCAATGGGATCGAACGGCAACGCCCTCTTCCTTGCCATGTGCCGAAGATTAGCCGCCGGCCGGCGAGAGGCGCTGCGGGCTCGCAGTATCCGAAAGTGTCTGCCGGGGGTGTCATGCTCAGCCGTATGACGCTCTCGACGGAACAGGCCGATTTCTACCTCGCGCAGTTGCGGGCGGAGTCCGCGCGGCTCGCCGAGGTCGGCCGGATGGGGCTGGGCGCCGCGGTGCCGAACTGTCCCGGGTGGACCGTGGAGTCGGTGGTGCGGCACGTGGCGACCGTCTACCTGCACAAGGTCGAGGTGCTGCGGCTCGCGGCGCTGCCGGATCCGTGGCCGCCGGACTTCGGCGACCGCGACGCGCTCGAGTTGTACGACGAAGCGCGGACGGCGGTCGTGGACGCGCTGGAGCAGGCCGGGACCGGACGGGCGACCTGGACGTTCAACCCGGACGACAAGACCTCCGGGTTCTGGTACCGGCGGATGGCGCTCGAAACCGTGGTGCACCGGATCGACGTCGAGCAGGCTCACGACGTGGTCACGCCGATCGACCCGGAACTGGCTCTCGACGGCATCGACGAGGTGCTCTTCCCCACCCTCGCCGGCCCCTGGTGGGAAGAGGGCGACACCGAGCACCCCGTCGACGCGGCGGTGCGGATCACGGCCGGGAAACGGTCGTGGACGGTTCGCGCCGACGCGACGAGTGTCGTGGTCAGTCCGGAGGCCGAGGGTGAGGTGGCCGCGGAGGTCTTCGGGGCAGCCGACGCCGTGTTCCTGTGGTTGTGGGGCCGGCTGGACGCGTCCGCGATCCAGTCCGCCGGCGACGAGGACGTCGTTCGGGAGTTCCGGGCCCGGCTCGCGGAATGCACGACCTGAGGGATGTCCTGGTGGCGACCGGCCGTTCGTTCAGTTGCCGAGGGGCCACAGTGGGCCTTGTGACGAAGGAGTGTTCCGATGGCGCAGTACCTTGCACTGACCTACACCGCGGACGTCGACTGGTGGGCGCCCGAGCAGGCGAGTGAGCTGGCGGAGTACCGGCAGTTCGGGGTGGACCACGCCGACAGCGTCAAGGCGAGTGCCGTGCTGCATCCGACGCCGACGGCGACCGTCGTCCGGGTGGAGGGTGCCCGCGGCGGCAAGGTCGTCACCACGGACGGGCCGTACGCCGAGACCAAGGAAGCGCTGACCGGCTACTACCTGATCGAGGCCGAGGACCTGGAGGCGGCGATCGCGATCGCGGCACAGATCCCGGCCGCGTGGAACGGCGCCGTCGAGGTCCGGCCGGTCATCCTCGCCAAATAGGGACCACGTCGAAGCATGGACGACGCTCTCGCCGAGACGATCCGGGTCGAGGGGACGCGGATCCTGGCGACCCTGATCCGGACCGTCGGCGACGTCCAGCTCGCCGAGGACGCCGTCCAGGAAGCGACCCTGGCGGCCCTCGGCGCCTGGCCGGTCACCGGCGTACCGCCGGAACCACGCGCCTGGCTGACCGTCACGGCGCGCCGGAAGGCGATCGACATCATCCGTCGCGAGCGGCTCCGCGCCGGCAAGGAACGGGATGGGTTGGAACTGATGGAGCTCAGCCGGCCGGACGGGAGAGTCCCGGACAGCGTGGTGCAGGACGACCTGCTCCGGCTGATCTTCACCTGCTGTCATCCCGCACTGTCGCCGTCGACCCGGATCGCCCTGGCCCTACGGACGTTGTGCGGTCTGTCGCCGGCCCAGATCGCCGGCGTACTGCTCACCACCGAGGTCGCGACCATGAAGCGGCTGACCCGCGCCCGGCAGAAGATCGCCGCGGCGCGGATCCCCTATCGGGTGCCGAGCGAGGACGAACTGCCCGAGCGGTTGCCGGCCGTCTGCGGAGTCATCCACAGCCTCTACACCTCCGGACACGCGCCGGTCGAGGGACAGTCGGCGTACGACGTCGACGTCTGCGCCGAGGCGGTCCGGCTGGCCGAGCTACTCCACGAACTGCTTCCCGAGCAGCCGATGCCCTCCGCCGTACTGGCTCTGCTGTTGCTCACCGAGGCACGACGCCCGGCCCGGCTCGACCCGGACGGCGACGTGGTCACCCTCGATCAGCAGGACCGGACGTTGTGGGACACGGCCGCGATCGACCGCGGGATCGCGCTGCTGAACGACTCGCTGCTCCGCTCGGATCAGCAGGCCGACGCCTACCAACTCCAGGCCGCCATCGCCGCCGAGCACGCCCGCGTCCCCAGCTACGCGGCCACCGATTGGCGCGAGATCCTCCGGCTGTACGACCTGCTGGTGGCGATCGCGCCCAGCACATCGGCCCTGCTGGCCCGCGCGGTCGCCGCCGCCGAGGCCAACGGCACGGCGGCCGGACTCGCGTTGCTGGAGGAGCTCCCGCCGAGCCCTCGGTGGTACGCCGTACGCGCCGAACTACTCGCACGCGACCACCGGTACGCCGAAGCGGCCGCAGAGCTCACCAAGGCGCTTGCTGGTCCCGCCACGGATCCGGAACGAGCACATCGCGCACGCCGCCGGCAGCGGTTCCTCGACCTGGCCCGCTGACGGACTCAGTCGCGGTCGGGATCGTTCCAGTTGCCCTGTTCGCTGTTGAAGATCGACTTGGCGCCCGACGACGCCGGGCGGGCCGACGGAGCGGGCGCGGGTGCAGTGGTCGCGGTGACCTCCGCCGCGGTGTCCATCCCGATCGGGCCGGTGCCGTCGTCGTCGGTGTCGTCGTCTCCCTGCACGACGTCGACGCTGGCCGATGCGCGCAGACCGGTGCGCTGGATGACTCGCTGAATGGTCAGGTCACGGTCGTCCGGGCGGCTGACGAACTTGATCTCCCGGAAGCCCTGGTCCTGGGCCGCGGACTCGAAGATGAAGTGCCCGTAGCCGAAGACCCGGCCGACCCAGGGCTTGGCCAGCGTGATGTCGAGGATCCGGGCGATCGGGGTGGTGGCGACGGTCTGGGAGAAGACACCGCGGATCCGCATCACCCGCATGTTCGTGACCACGAAGCGGTCCCGGTGCTGGGTCAGGAACTGCCAGAACGCGTGGCTGAGGAGCACCAGCACGATCGCGAGCACGACCTGCTCACCGCCGAAGGAGGTGGTCACCAGCGTCACCAGCAGCACGGCGGCGAGCACGACCTCGAGCATCGGCACGATGAACACCACCCAGTGGTGCCTGACCTCGTCGATGACGACCTCGCCCTCGTCCGAGATCAGATGGCGCCGGACCTTCGGGTCGAAGATCCGGAACAGGCCTATTCCGGCCATCCGCTCACTCCCCTACACCGCAATCGGCACCGTAACCCGCTGTCGGCCACCCAACCTGGTGGCTCCGTACAGCCAAGTGTCCCGCACGATCACTCGGCACGGGACACTCGGACAGCAGATCAGTTGAACAGTGCGGTCAGGAAGGTGATCACGCTCTGGAACGCGTCGCCGACGGCCGAGAACGCGCCTCCCACCGCGTCGGCGGCGTTCGCCGGCTGAGTGAACAGATAGAAGCCGGCAAAGGCGATGACCGACCAGATCAACAGCTTCTTCGGCATGTCACCACTCCTCGTTCGCAACCACTCGGTCGACTGTGTTGTGTGTTTGTATCACGGACCGTCACCAATTGTCACTGACTGAACACAGCCCACCGCACAATGCTCACCAGCTACAAGACCCATTCTGTAACGGATTCTGGGGCATGGCAGCCACCGGCGCGCCGCCGTGAGACGCGGATCGCACCGTGACGCGGAAATCCCGGTTCTCTGCCCGAATCCGGTCCTGGAACCACTCCGGCCCCTCCGTCGACACAATGTGACACACCGTGGTCGAGTGTTGCAGAATCCGGCACTTTCGGGGCCTGTCGCCGTACCGCTCAGAGGGCGTCGATCAGTTCGTCGGCGGCGGTGTACGGATCCATGTTGCCCTCGGCGACCTTGGCGGCCAGCACGTCCAGCCGGGCGTCGCCGTGCAGGTGGGCGAACCGGGACCGCAGCGCGGTCATCGCGATCGCCTCGATCTCCTCCCGGGCCCGGCCGCGCCGGCGCTCGTCCAGTACGCCGTTCGCCGTCATCCAGGCCAGCCGCTCCTCGATCGCCGCGACCACCTCGGCGACCCCTTCGTTGCGGGATGCCACCGTCTTGAGGATCGGCGGCGACCACGCGCCCTCCGGCCGCTCGGCCAGGGCGAGCATGGCCCGCAGGTCCCGGGTGACGTTCTGCACGCCGTCCCGATCGGCCTTGTTAACCACGTAGATGTCGCCGACCTCGAGGATGCCGGCCTTCGCCGCCTGGATCCCGTCACCCATTCCCGGCGCGAGCAGGACGAGCGTCGTGTCGGCCATCCCGGCGATCTCCACCTCGGACTGCCCGACGCCGACGGTCTCGACCAGGACGACGTCGAACCCGGCCGCGTCGAGCACCCGCAGCGCCTGCGGGGTCGACCAGGCCAGCCCGCCGAGATGACCGCGTGACGCCATCGACCGGATGAACACCCCGGTGTCCGTGGCGTGGTCCTGCATCCGCACCCGGTCCCCGAGCAACGCGCCGCCGGAGAACGGCGACGACGGGTCGACCGCGAGGACACCGACCCGCTTCCCGGCCTGCCGGTACGCCGACACCAGCGCGGACGTCGACGTGGACTTGCCGACACCGGGTGAGCCGGTGATGCCGACGATGTGCGCGTGACCGGCGTACGGCGACAGCGCCGCCATCACCTCGCGGAGCAGCGGCGACTCGTCCTCGACCAGCGAGATCAGCCGGGCGACGGCCCGGGAGTCACCCTCCCGGGCCCGCTCGACCAACTCTCCGACGGGGGCGGTACGTCGCGGCATCAGCCGGATCAGCTCTGGGGTACGCGGACGATGAGGGCGTCGCCCTGACCGCCGCCACCGCACAGTGCCGCGGCGCCGACGCCGCCACCGCGGCGGTTCAGCTCCAGCGCCAGGTGCAGCACGAGCCGGGCGCCCGACATGCCGATCGGGTGGCCGAGCGCGATCGCACCGCCGTTCACGTTGACCCTGTCGAGGTCGATCTTGAGCTCGCGCGCGGACGCGATACCGACGGCCGCGAACGCCTCGTTGATCTCGATCAGGTCGAGCGCGCCCGGCTCGATGCCTTCCTTCTGGCAGGCCTTGACGATCGCCTTCGCCGGCTGGTTCTGCAGGGTCGAGTCCGGGCCCGCGACCGAGCCGTGCGCGCCGATCTCGGCGATCCAGCTCAGCCCCAGCTCCTCGGCCTTCGCCTTGCTCATCACGACCACGGCGCAGCCGCCGTCGGAGATCTGCGAGGCCGACCCGGCGGTGATCGTGCCGTCCTTGCCGAAGGCCGGCCGGAGCTTGGCCAGCGCCTCGACCGACGTGTCCGCGCGGACACCCTCGTCGTTGTCGACGACGATCGGGTCGCCCTTGCGCTGCGGCACCTCGACCGGCACCACCTCGTCGGCGAAGACGCCGTTCTTCCAGGCCGCCGCGGCCAGCTGGTGCGAGCGGGCACTGAACTCGTCCTGCTCCTCGCGGCTGAGCTCGAGACCCTCGGCGTTCGCCTGGTCGGTGAGCGCACCCATCGCCTGGTCGGTGAAGGCGTCCCACAACCCGTCGAACGCCATCGAGTCGACCAGCGGCACGTCGCCGTACTTGAAGCCCTCGCGGGACTTCGGCAGCAGGTGCGGCGCGTTCGTCATCGACTCCATGCCGCCGGCGACGACGATCTCGTACTCACCGGCGCGGATCAGCTGGTCGGCGAGCGCGATCGCGTTCAGGCCGGACAGGCAGACCTTGTTGATGGTGATGGCCGGGATGTCCATCGGGATGCCGGCCTTGACCGCGGCCTGGCGGGCGGTGATCTGGCCGCCGCCGGCCTGCAGCACCTGGCCCATGATCACGTACTCGACCTGGTCGGGTGCGACTCCGGCCTTCTCCAGTGCGCCCTTGATCGCGAACCCGCCGAGCTCGGCGCCGGTGAAGCCCTTGAGGCCACCCAGCAGCCGCCCGATCGGGGTGCGCGCGCCGGCGACTATGACGGTTTGGTTCTGCGAGCTGCGAGTGGCGTCAGACATGTTTTCACGATACCTGCGACGGCACTGGTACGCCGCTGTCGATCAGGTCACATGTCGAACCGGTTTGCCGGTCGACGTGACCGGAAGCCCGTCCACGAACGTGATCGATCGCGGCACCTTCGCCGGGCTGAGCCGGGTCCCGGCGTGCCTGCGCAACTCCCAGGCGTCGACAGGGCCCCGGCGTACGACGTGCGCCTCGAGCCGGGCCCCGTACTCCTGGTCCGGTACGGCGACCACGCGCGCCTCGGCCACGGCCGGGTGACTGAGCAGCGCGTTCTCGACCTCGACCGGGAACACGTTCTCCCCGCCGGTCACGATCAGGTCGTCGGCCCGCCCGTCGACGAAGAACCGCCCGGCCGAGTCCTGGTGCCCGAGATCACCGGAGTCCGCCATCCGGCCGGCCAAGCGCCCACCGACCCACAGATGACCCACCTCGCCGGCCCGCACCGGTCGGCCGTCATCGCCGAGGATCGCCACCTGCACGCCGGCCGCCGGGCGACCGATCGTGCCCGGCGCCTCCCGCAGATCGGCCGGCGTCGCGAGGGTGGACCAGCCCAGCTCACTCGATCCGTAGAGGTTGAACAGCGTCGGCCCGAACGCCTTGGTCAGCCGATCCGCGACGGCCGGATGCAACTGCCCGGCCCCACTCACCACGGCACTGAGCGGCACCTCGACCCCGGTCCGCGCGACCTTCGACAGGACCGGTGGTACGCCAGTCAGCAGGGCGCCGGGGTGGTCGCGCAGGAAGGCGGCAACCTCGTCAGGGTCGAAGTGCCGCCGTACGACGACCGGCATCCCGAACGCCAGCCCCAACGCGAGGAACCCGAGCCCGAACCCGTGGAACAACGGCTGCGTGACGACCATCGGAACCCCACGCCGCAAGGGCAATCGGCGCACCAGGGTCGCGATCGGCACAGCCTGCGCCGTACTGATCTTCCGGTCGACGGCCTTCGGCGTACCGGTGCTTCCGGACGTCATCACCACGACCTGTCCACGCGGCCCGGCCCGTCGCGTCCCCACCTCGACAGCCGGTGCACGCGGGTCGGCCAGGACGACGTCCGCGTTGGCCCGCAGCCCGGACACGACTGCGGCGACGAACGACCTCCCGTTCGGCTCGCGGACGGCGATCCGTTCGGCGGTCACGGGTTCGTGGGTCAGTTGCTCGAGGCCGGCGTACGTGAGCGGACCCTCGTCGTCGATCAGCGCGACGTCGCCCGGATGGTTGCGCGCGGCAAGGGTCGTCAGGGTGGCCAGGGTCAGGCCGTGCTCACGGAAGGCGCCGGGCGCGCGCCAGGGCCGCACGGCCGCCAGCAGCCGGCCGAGACCGATGACCACGGTGATGCCCACATCCCCCGCCACACGTTCAGTGTCGCATCGGCCACTTTCCATTGGCTTCGCCCAGCCGGCTGGTCCACGCTGGCGCTATGGACCACCTCACCGCCACCGAGACCCTGTTCGAGGCGATCGACCACGTGGGCATCGCCGTCGCAGACTTCGACGAGGCCGTCCGGTACTACGCGGACGTGTTCGGGATGACCGTCGCGCATGAGGAGATCAACGAGGAACAGGGTGTCCGCGAGGCGATGCTGAGAGTGGGCGACTCCGGGTCGTCGATCCAGTTGCTGGCACCGCTGTCGGAGACGTCGCCGATCGCGAAGTTCCTCGACCAGCGCGGGCCGGGGATCCAGCAGCTCGCCTACCGGGTGCGGGATCTGGACGCGGTCTCGGCGACGCTGCGGGAACGCGGCGCGCGGCTCCTGTACGACGAGCCGAAGCGGGGGACGGCCGGATCGCGGGTCAACTTCATCCACCCCCGCTCGGCCGGTGGTGTCCTGGTCGAGCTCGTCGAGCCCGCTCGGCACAGCTGAGGAAACCTCACCGTCACCACCCCCGGACGGGCAGTGACGGCACGCGCCGAACCACTGCTCATCGGCAGTTCCCGGTCTACGCTGTTCGGGTGCTGAGGGACAGCGCCACCGACTCCTTGGACGGTGTGCCGACGGCGTTCCGGCACGGCGCCTTCGTCTACGGATCGGACGAGGAGTTCGTGCGGCTCGCGACACCTTTCGTCCGCGACGGCCTGGCAACAGGTGAGGCGATCGTGGCTGCCCTGCCGCCTGCCCGCATCGCCGGCCTGCGCGAGGCGCTCGGGGCCGACGCCGAGCAGGTCGGCTTCATCGACATGACCGAGGCCGGCCGCAACCCGGCCCGGCTCATCCCGCTGTGGCGGGACGTGCTCGAGCGCAACGCCGGCCGCCCGGTCCGCGGCCTCGATGAGCCCGCCTACGCCGGTCGCAGCGCGGCCGAGTACGACGAAGCCCTGCTGCACGAGGCGCTGCTCGACGTGGCGTTCGCGCACGACAAGGACTTCCGGCTGCTCTGCCCGTTCGAGGCCTCGGTCGGGATCGACCCGACCGCCACCCACTCGGGCGCGCAAGCCCTTGCGGAGAAGACGTTCCGTACGGCGCTGAGCGGCGTACCGGACCGGGCCGAACGGTGGGAATTCGGCCTGGCCGAGCTCGGGCAGGTGCGGCAGTGGGTCAACGCGCGGGCATCGTCGTTCGGGGTGTCCCGGGACCGGCTGGACGACCTGGCGCTCGCGTTGCACGAGATCTGCACGAACAGCATCCGGTTCGGCGGCGGTCGCGGGACGCTGTCGGTCTGGATCGAGGACGGCGCGCTGATCTGCGACGTGGCCGACCGCGGGCGGATCGACGATCTGCTCGTCGGCCGGGTGCTGCCGCCGCTCGACGGGCTCGGCGGCCGCGGGGTCTGGCTGGCCAACCAGCTGTGCGACCTGGTCCAGCTGAGGTCGGGTGACGACTTCACCGAGGTACGGCTGCACACCCGCCTGCGCTGATAAGACCACTGACAACGGTGGACTGGAAAAGTGACGGTCGTCTCACCCGTGCCCGGCTGTGTTACAGGGCACAGCCAGACGTGCATACTCAGCGGTAAGTTCCGCTCACCCCAGACCGCCGCTGCAGGAGGTACGACGTGAAGCAGATCCTCGACGCGATTCTGTCCGGTGACACCGCTGCCGTCGGTGCGCTCGACGTACCCGACCACTACCGGGGCATCACCGTGCACGCCGACGAGACGTCCATGTTCGAGGGTCTGGACAGCAAGGAGAAGGACCCGCGCAAGAGCCTGCATCTCGACGAGGTCCCGACACCGGAACTCGGACCGGGTGAGGCTCTCGTCGCGGTGATGGCGAGTGCGATCAACTACAACACCGTCTGGACGTCGATCTTCGAACCGGTGTCGACGTTCTCCTTCCTCAAGCGGTACGGGAAGCTGTCGCCGCTGACCGCCCGCCACGACCTGCCGTACCACGTGGTCGGCTCCGACCTGGCCGGCGTCGTCCTGCGCACCGGCCCCGGCGTGAACGCCTGGAAGCCCGGCGACGAGGTGGTCGCGCACTGCCTCTCGGTCGAACTCGAGTCGCCCGACGGCCACAACGACACGATGCTCGACTCCGAGCAGCGGATCTGGGGGTTCGAGACCAACTTCGGCGGCCTGGCCGAGCTGGCGCTGGTGAAGTCGAACCAGCTGATGCCGAAACCGGACCACCTGACCTGGGAGGAGGCCGCGTCCCCAGGGTTGGTGAACAGCACGGCCTACCGGCAACTCGTCTCGGCCAACGGCGCCAACATGAAGCAGGGTGACGTCGTCCTGATCTGGGGTGCGTCCGGCGGGCTCGGTTCGTACGCGACGCAGTTCGCGCTGAACGGCGGGGCGATCCCGGTCTGCGTGGTGTCGTCGCCGGAGAAGGCGGAGATCTGCCGGTCGATGGGCGCTTCGCTGATCATCGACAGGACCGCCGAGGGCTACAAGTTCTGGTCCGACGAGAACACCCAGGACCCGAAGGAGTGGAAGCGGTTCGGCGCCCGGATCCGGGAGCTGACCGGCGGTGACGACCCGGACATCGTGTTCGAGCACCCGGGCCGGGAGACGTTCGGGGCGTCGGTGTACGTCGCCCGGCGCGGCGGGACGATCGTGACGTGTGCGTCCACGTCGGGGTTCATGCACGAGTACGACAACCGCTACCTGTGGATGAACCTGAAACGGATCATCGGCTCCCATTTCGCCAACTACCGCGAGGCCTGGGAGGCCAACCGGTTGATTGCCAAAGGCATGGTCCACCCGACGGTGAGCAAGGTGTACCCGCTGGAGGAGACCGCGCAGGCGGCGTACGACGTCCACCGCAACCTGCACCAGGGCAAGGTCGGCGTACTCACGCTGGCCCCGACCGAGGGCCTCGGCGTACGGAACCCGGAACTGCGCGCCCAGCACGAAGCGGCCATCAATCGGTTCCGCGACAGGTAGCTGTCCCCAGGGGCGGATTGGCTGGTCACGCCGGGTTCTGACAGGCTTAAGGTGGAGGATTCACAACGAGCCGCCAGAAGGGAATCTCGGGAATGCCTGACGAGTCCAGCTTGCCGTTCTTCGACCGTACGGCGACCGCGGCCGGGGGCTTCCCGGTCAGCCGGCGCGGATACGACAAGCAGGCCGTGGACGACTACGTCCGCGCGCTGGAGATGCAACTCGTCGAGGCGCGGAACCGGGCCGACGAGCTCCAGGGCAGTGTCGCCCCGCTGCAGCGGCAACTCGAGGAGACCCGGCGCCAGCTCGAGGCCAGCGCCAACCCGTCGTACGCCGGTCTCGGCGACCGGGCCGCGCAGATCCTCCGGCTGGCCCAGGACCAGGCGTCCGAGGCGCTCGAGGAAGCCCGCCGGGAGGCCGACGAGCTCCGCGCCGCCGCCGCCAAGGAAGCCGCCGCCACCCGGGCCGCCGGTGAGCGCGAGGCCGAGGACATCCGCACCGTCGCGCTGAACGAGGCCGACAGCATGCGCCGGACCGCCGAGGGTGACGCCGCCGAGATCCGCCGTACCGCCGAGACCGAGGCCGCCGAGGTGCTGCAGACCGCCCGGCGCAAGGCCGAGCAGCTGATGCTGACGGCGGAGTCGCAGGCCAGCACGCTGAAGAACGGCGCGCTGCACGAGGCCGAGAAGATCCGGACCGCTATCCAGCGCGAGTCCGCCGCCCTCCGGGCCCGGCTGGCCGACGAGCGCGAGCAGCAGGCCAAGGAGCTGGCCGACAAGCACCAGCAGATCGCCGCCGACACCGAAAACCTGACCACCCAGATGCGCGAGGCCGCGGAAGCCTCCGAGCGGCGCGTCGCGGAGGCGACCGAGCAGGCCCGCAAGATCCGCGCCGAGGCCGAGGAGTCGGCCGAGCGGACGCTGGCCCGCGCCCGTCGCGAGGCCGAGCAGCTGCTCACCACCGCCCGCACCCGGGCCGAGGCCGAGCTGGCCAACGCCGCCGACGAGGCCGAGCGGTCGCGCACCATCATCGCCCGCGAGACCGAGCGGCTGGCGAAGCGCCGCGACGGCATCCTCACCCAGATCGCCGGCCTGAACGAGATCGCCAGCAACATCGCCCGCCAGGCCGCCGAACTCGACTCCGAAACCGCCGCCCCGGCGTACGTGAGCCCCTTCGCCCGCCCGCAGAACTCCTCCCCGGCAACTCCTGCGTCCACCGCCCCGACTTCGCCCTCGGCTCCGGCTTCGCCCTCGGCTCCGGCCTCGGCTCCGACTTCGGCCTCGGCTCCGACTTCGGCTCCGACTTCGGCCTCGGCTCCGACTTCGGCTCCGACTTCGGCTCCGACTTCGGCCTCGGCTCCGACTTCGGCTTCGCCTGCGGCTCCGGCGTCTGCCGCGACTCCGGCTTCGGCCGCGACTCCGGCTTCGGCCGCGACTTCGGCTTCGGCTTCGCCTTCGGCTCCCGCGTCTGCCGCGACTCCGGCTTCGGCGGAAGCGCCGGCCGACAGCCCCTTCGCGCCCCGGGCCGCCTCGAGCCCGTACCCGGCGAAGACCGACGATGGAGCGCCCGCCACCAGCCCTTTCGCCCCCAACGCGAAGGACAAGGCCCCGGCTGACAGCTCCTTCGCCCCCAAGGCCAAGGACGAAGCACCCGCCGACAGCCCGTTCGCAGCCAAGCCGAAGGACGACGCTCCGGCCGACAGCCCCTTTGCGCCGAAGGCCGCGGCCTCGTCCGGCGAGGACGACGAGGAGGACGGCCCGTTCACCGGGTCGAGCCCGTTCGTGGGCGTCGCTGCCGGTGACGCGCGCGTGGACGAGACACGGATCGACACCCCGCTGCGGGTCGACACCAAGGTCTCCGACGAGCTGGCCGGCAAGACCGCCGGTGGTCCGGTGGACGCCGAGCCGGCCGACGCGACCAAGATCGACGAGTTCCGGCTGAATGACCTCGCGGACGAGGAGACTCGGGTCCAGGCGGTCGTCGACGCCTCGGCCACGCCGGGCGACGCCAAGCCCGCCGACGACGAGAAGACCGACGAGGCCGCCTCCGGCGCGCGATCCCCGAAGGACAAGATGTGACGCCACCCGGCGACGAAAACTCCACAGCGACGCCCGAGCAGGACCTCGCAAAGGCAGCCCGCGAGGCCAAGTCCGCCGCCGCCGAGGCAGAAGCCGCCGCCACCCGAGCCGAAACCTCCGCCGAAGAAGCCGACCACTCCGCCGACGCGGCCGAATCCTCCGCCGAAAAGGCAGACACCTCGGCCGGCAAGGCCGATGACTCCGCCGACAAGGCGGCGGGTGCTGCTGACACCGCCGACGACTCTGCGGACAAGGCGGCTGGAGCTGCGAGCAAGGCCGGCGACTCAGCCCACGACGCCGAGAGTGCTGCAAGCACGGCCGGCACCTCCGCGCGTCAGGCGGACGAGTCCGCCGACCAGGCCGATGAGTCGGCGGACGAAGCGGAGAGTGCTGCTGGGAAGGCTGACGACGCGGCGGACGAGGCGGAGAGTGCTGCTGGGAAGGCTGATGAGGCGGCGGGGGCTGCGCGGTCGGCTGGTAGGGCTGCGGATGAGGTTGAGGCGGGGCAGGGGGAGGAGAATTTTGCCGGGGAGTTGCTGATCGACGAGCGGCATCCGGATGTCGGCATGGGCCGGCCGGGGCCGCCGTTGCGGCGGTCGAACCCGTTCATGTTCGGGTTCTTCGCGGCTCTCGGCGTACTCGTCGCCTGGGGCCTGTGGAACGCCCTGGGCCAGGCCCGATCGGTCCTCATCCTGCTGCTGGTCTCGATGTTCATCGCGGTCGGCCTGAACCCGCTGGTCGAGTGGTTCATGCGCCGCGGCCTGAAGCGCGGCCTGTCCGTCGGCGTGGTGTTCCTGCTGATGATCCTCGCGGTGGCCGGCGTCGGCTTCGCGATCGTCCCGGTCGTCACCGAACAGATCAACAGCCTGATCAAGAACGCACCCGAGTGGCTCGACCTGCTCACCAAGTCGGAGACCCTCAACGAACTCAACGACCGCTACCAGTTCATCCAGAAGGCCCAGGACTACATCCAGGACCCGGCCCTGGCCCAGCGCGCCTTCGGCGGCATCCTCGGCGTCGGCAAGGTGGTGGCGAACGCCCTGTTCTCCGGCTTCACCATCCTGATCCTGACGCTGTACTTCCTCGCGTCCCTCCCGTCGGTGAAGCGGGCGGCGTACAGCCTGGTGCCGGCCAGCCGGCGTACCCGCGTCTCGATCCTCGGCGACGAGGTCCTCAGCCGGGTCGGCGGCTACGTCAGCGGCCAGTTCCTGGTCGCGGCGTGTGCCGGGTTCTTCATGTTCGTGTTCCTGCAGATCGTCGGCTTGCGCGAGTACGCCCTGGCGCTGGCGATCGTGGTGATGTTCACCGCGTTCATCCCGATGGTCGGTGGCCTCATCGGTGTCGTCATCGTCGCCCTCATCGGTTTCACCGAGGGCCTGTGGATCGGCGTCGCCTGCCTCGCGTACGGCATCGTCTACCAGCAGATCGAGAACTACATCGTGGCGCCCCGCATCATGCGCCGCGCCGTCGACATCCCCGGCGCCGTCACCGTCATCGCCGCCCTCCTCGGCGGCGCCCTCCTCGGCGTGGTCGGCGCCCTCCTCGCCATCCCCAGCGCCGCCGCCCTCCTCCTCATCATCCGAGAAGTCTGGGTCCGCAAAGCCGACGCCTCCTAGTACGCCGGCGCCGCCTAGAACAGCTCGCCTTTGATGAACTGGGCGGCCAGGCCGATGGCGCCGCCGATGGCGGCGGTGAAGACGACGAACGGTACGAACGTCATGCCGAACGCCTCGAGGCACGTGTCCGAACCCGGCAGGATGCAGTTCGGTGCCGGGGTCGCCACCTGGTTGAAGACGAACCAGCCGATCACACCCCCGACCAGCGCGAGGATCCCGGATGTGGCCAGATACCCCTGAATTGCTGCGCCCATCATTCCCCCTCGATGCCACCAGCCGACGCCCGATTCGCCTGCCCTGAGTGATGACACCCCCACTGACTCCATCGGCCGACGCCCAGGGTTGTTACAGAGAGTTGCGAAAAGCCTGGTGTCCGTTCCGGCTACGGGGCGGGGAGTTTGGTGATTTCGGGGGTGGGGGTGGAGCGGAAGGCGCAGGCTCGGGGGTAGCCGGCCAGGCAGCCTCGGGTGGTCATGAGGGCTGTGTAGTAGTCGATGTAGCGGAAGCCGTAGGTTTCGCCGCGGGCGAAGGCTTGGTGGCGGATGGCGGAGACCCAGCGATAGAAGGCTTCGTCCGGGATCGGGACGTACAGCGTCGGCTGGAAGCCTTCCATGTCTTCCCAGTTCTCCGCGTGCAGGAAGGTCCGGACCGAGTGGCGCGGGTAGTCGTCCAGCCTGCCGACGCCTTCGGACGGGAGGCCGGCGAGGAAGCGGGCGCGTTCGGACAGGCGGGCGGCGTGTTCGTGGTCGCGGTGGATGCTGTGCTTCCAGTGGGTGATGAGGGTGTCGGGCTGTTTGTCGCGAATGATGGTGGCGAGTTCCGTCGCGACCTCGTCGGTGTCGGGGAGGAAGCCGTCGCTGTGGTCGAGGACGACGAAGTCGGCGCCGATGGCCGACGCGAACTCCTCGCCCTCGGCGATCTTCTGCTTCTTGTACTCCGACGGCGCCAGCCGCGGGTGGCCGCGCTCCCCCGGCGTCAGCGCCACGATGGTCACGTTCGCACCTTCCAGGACCAGTTTGGCCAGGGTGGGGCCGGCGGTCAGGTCCATGTCGCCGATGTGCGCTCCGACGGCGAGCACTGTTCTGGTCACAGGCAACTCCTCACTTCAGTGGCGCCCGGAGGATGGTGAACTTGCGGGTGATGGTGAATCCGGTTTTGAGATAGAGCTGCCCGGCGGCCGACTGTTCGCCGGTCCAGAGGAACCATGCGCTGTGCGCGCCGAGCCCGGCCATCCGCTCCAGCGTCAGATGCAGCAGCACCTTGCCGAGCCCGGTGCCACGAGAGGCCGGCAGTACGCCGAACGGCCCGAACCGGTCGATGACGCCCTCGTACGTGCCGTGCATCGCCCAGCCGAGCACCCGGCCGGCGGGATCCCGCGCCAGCACGATCCGCTCCAGCGGCATCCCGCCGACGACTGCCTCCCGGATCGCCCGGGCCCAGTCCGGGTTGAACTCCGAGCCGGCGATCGCGATCAGCGAGGTCAGCTCGTCGCCGTCCGGCGTACCGAAGGTGTAGCCGGCAGCCGTCAACCCGGCGATCTGCGCACGAACCTCGGCCGGGATCTGATAGCCGACCAGGCTCCGGTCCATCGCCACGGCGTCGTACTGAGGCTCGAACCCGAGTGCCGACAGCAACCGCTCGGCGGACGGATACCGATCGACGTCCAGACCGGGCAGGAAGTAGTTCGGCGTGTACGACGAGAAGTACGCCTCGGTCCGCCCGACGCTCCGAAGCCAGTCCAGAGCCGCCGTCAGCAGTTCCCGGCCGAGTCCGCGACCGCGATGATCCGGGTGCACGAAGAAGAACGGAATCCACCCGGAGGACGGCTCGAGGTCGTCGCCGGAGGCAGCGACCAGACGTCGTACGGCGTATGCCGCGCCGACCACCTGATCGTCGTCCACGGCAACCTTCAGCCCGGCCGGGTCGAAGTTCCGGTCGAGCAGGAAGAGATTGCGGAAGCGCCGGTACCCGATCGGATCCGCCGGTGCCGCCGCCGTCCACGCCTCGGCCAGCACCGGCCCGTCGCCGACTTCGAAGGACCGGATCATCGCTCGCTCCCTTCGTAGAGCAGTACGCCGGGCCGCACCCAGTCGAGTGTTGCCGCAGGCAACAGCGTCAACGGGTCGTCGCCGGCTTCGAGTGCCGTGCGCAACGAGTCGGAGCCCCACAGCTTGTCGAGCGACGGCAGCAGTGTCAGGTCGTCCGGATACAGCTGCGCGATCACGTGCAGCATCTCCAGCGCGGTCCGCACCGGCTCGTACGTCGCCGGATCCACGACGTGAAGCTGGACACCCGGCACCACCTCACCGGCGTACTTGCTGAAGACCGGTTCGAACCAGGTACGGCGGAAGACGACGCCGGGCAACTCGAAGTCGCGCAGCGCCGGCACGAACCGTTCGTCGAGGTACGGCGCCCCGATCGTCGTGAACGGGCGGGTGGTGCCGCGGCCCTCACTGAGGTTGGTGCCTTCGAACAGCCCGGTGCCGGGATAGACGAGGGCGGTGTCGAGGGTCGGCATGTTCGGCGACGGCGGCACCCAGACCGCACCGGTCCCCCACGAGTCGCGGGCCCAGCCGTCCATCGGGATGACCTCGGCCTCGCCCAGCTGCAGCGCCAATTCGCCGACCGTGACGCCGTGGCGCAAGGGGATGGGCGCGCGGCCCACGAAGCTCTCGAACCCCGGTTCCAGCAGCGGACCCTCGACGCGCAGACCGCCGAGCGGGTTCGGCCGGTCGAGGACGACGAAGCGCTTGCCGAGGCGCGAGGCCGACTGCAGGCAGTCGTACATCGTCCAGATGTAGGTGTAGAACCGCGTCCCGATGTCCTGGATGTCGAACAGCAGCACATCCACGTCCGCGAACAGTTCGTCGAGCGCGGAACCCTGCCGATCATAGGTGTCGAAGACCGGCAGTCCGGTGTCGGGATCGATGCCCTCGGCCTCCCTCGCGCCGGCCTGGGCGGTGCCGCGCAGACCGTGCTCCGGTCCGAACAGGGCGGTCAACCGGAGGCCGGCGTCGAGCAGCGCGACCGCGGTCGGTCGCAGATCGGGCAGGACGCCGGTGAAGTTCGTGATCAGCCCAAGGCGTCCGTCGCCCACCAGCCCCGGCTCGCCGGCCAGACGCTCCGCGCCGGTCCGGACCGCCATCGCCACCACCACCCAGATCGTGGATCATGCAGGACTGGGTTGAAAACTTACCGACGCCTTCAGTCAAAGGTCAACGGATTACCGACAAACGCTTACCCGAACAGCTCCGCGCAACTCAGCGGGAGGACAGGTAGGTGAGGACTGCCATCACCCGGCGATTGTCGTCTTCCGACGGGGGCAGGTCGAGTTTGGCGAAGATGTTGTTGGTGTGTTTGCTGACGGCCTTCTCGGTGATGAAGAGGGCGCCGGCGATGGCGGCGTTCGAGCGGCCCTCGGCCATCAGTCCGAGGACCTCGGCCTCGCGCGGGGTGAGGCGGCCGATCGGTTCGTCCCGGGTGTTGCGGGCCAGCAGCTGGCCGATCACGTCCGGGTCCATCGCGGTCCCGCCGGCGGCCACCCGTCGTACCGAGTCCAGAAACTCGGCGACGTTCGAGACGCGATCCTTCAGCAGGTAGCCGACCGCGCCGCCGCCCCCGGTCAGCAGCTCGCGGGCATACAGCTGCTCGACGTACTGCGACAGCACGAGAATCGGCAGGCCGGGCACCTGGCGGCGCGCCTCGATCGCCGCTTTCAGACCCTCGTCGGTGAACGTGGGTGGCAGCCGTACGTCGACCACGGCCACATCCGGACGGTGTTCCACCAGGGCCGGCACCAGCCGGGGGCCGTTGTCGACTGCCTCGACGACCTTGAAGTCGTGCGCCTCCAGCAGGCGGATCAGGCCGTCCCGGAGGAGGGCGTGGTCTTCAGCGATGAGGACTCGCAAGGCAGCTCCATGATCACGGTGGTCGGCCCGCCGGTCGGGCTGACCACGGTCAACGTACCGTCGAAGGCGGCCAGCCGCCGCTCGATACCGTACAGACCGCCACCGGGCCTGACCTCCGCACCTCCGACGCCGTCGTCACCGACGATCATGTGCAGCCGCTCCTGCTCGTGGGTGATCTGGATCCAGGCGGTGGTCGCGCCCGAGTACTTCACCGCGTTCGCGAGCGCCTCGGCCACCGCGAAGTACGCCGCCGACTCGACCGGCGCGGGTGGCCGTCCGGGCATCTCGAAGGTGACGTCGACCTTGAACGGGCAGGTCAGCGCGAGCGCCTTGACCGCTCCCTCCAGGCCGCGGTCGGCGAGCACCGGCGGGTGGATGCCGCGCACCAGGTCACGCAGCTCGGACAACGCCGTACTGGCGGACTCGCGGGCCTCGGTCAGCAGAGCGGCCGCCTGGGCCGGGTCGCGGTTCACCATCTCCTCGGCCATACCCAGATTCATGCTGAGCGCGGCCAGCCGGGCCTGGGCGCCGTCGTGCAGGTCGCGCTCGATCCGGCGCAGCTCGGCCGCCTGGGTGTCGACGGTCTCCGCGCGGGACTCGGCCAGCTCACGGACCCGCAGCGCCAGCTTGGCGCTCTCGGTCGGGCCGAGCAGCGAGCGGGCGATGTACGCGTTCGCCTTCAGCAGCCGCTCGCCGGCGGCGTGCCAGATCATGAACGCGATCAGTGCCAGCGGCAACAGCAGGAAGCTGGTCCAGAAGTTCACCGTGATCAGCCCGCCGAACGGCTCGGTGAAGACACCTTCCGGAGTGACGCCGACGAGCAGCGGATAGACCAGGTAGAACAGCGTGGCCAGGAACAGCACCGCGGACAGCAGACTCAACGTGAACCCGAGCACCGCGTTGACGAGCAGCCAGACGATGTCACGCCAGGTGGCCGGGTCGGTCAGCGTGGTCCGCAGCCACATCAGGATGCCGGGCACCGGCGGCTTCTTGTACGGGCGCGGGATCGGCTCGCCGAGGAAGCCGGCCAGCATGGTCCGGTGGCAGTTCGCGAACCAGCGGGTGGCCGGCACGAACGCGAGCAGCATCGGGATGCCGACCCAGACCGCGATCAGCGGGACGGCCACCACGTTGAGCACGAAGAAGGCGATGCCGATCTCGGCCAGAATCGCCAGGAACAGCGCGATCCAGGGCTGTGCGAGCTTGGGGTACCGCAGCGGCGGCGCCGGGGTGGCCATGGTGGTCATCGTGTCTCTCCCGTTCGGGGGCCCGTACGGCGTGGCCCGTCCACCCACCATCATGACCGAAGGTGATCCGGGTCTCAGGGGTGTTAGATCCACCGTTGCCGGGGCACTGTCCCCACATCGTGTTCGGGTGATAGCACTCATGTTTTCGGCCGTTAGGGCGACGAGGGTTGATGCCGTACGCTGGCCGTGGCTGTACGCCTAGGCCCCCACCGCTTCGAGACGAGGACCTGATGGCTCAGCCAACGGCTTCACCCCCCACTGTCACCAAAGGCAGCGACTTCGCGCCGCTGCTGCGCGAGATCAAGGCCGCCGGACTCCTGGAGCGGCGGACCGCGGCCTACGTCATGGCGATCGGGATCAACGTCGCCCTGCTCGCCGCGACCTGGGCCGGGGTCGCGATCCTCGGCACCTCCTGGTGGGTGCTGTTCCTGGCGATCCCGCTCGGCATCCTCACCACCCGCGCGGCGTTCTTCGGCCACGACGCCGGCCACCAGCAGATCGCCGGTTCCCGCAAACTGCACGACTGGATCGGCATGCTGCACGGCAACGTGCTGCTGGGCATGAGCTACGGCTGGTGGAACGACAAGCACAACCGTCACCACGCCAACCCGAACCACACCGACAAGGACCCCGACGTCGGCGAGGGCGTGCTGGTCTGGACGCTGGAGCAGGCGGAGGGCCGGACCGGTCTGCACGGCTGGCTGAGCCGCAACCAGGCCAAGATCTTCTTCCCGCTGCTCACCCTCGAGGGGTTCAACCTCAAGGTCTCCAGCATCCGCTTCCTGCTCGGCCGGCCGCGTCGCGAGGCCCGGCTCGAACTCGGCCTGATCGCCGCTCACCTGGTGCTGTACTTCGGCGCACTGTTCCTGATCATGTCGCCGGGCCAGGCGGTGCTGTTCGCCCTGATCCACCACATGGTCTTCGGCCTGCACCTGGGCAGCGTGTTCGCGCCGAACCACAAGGGCATGGAGATGCCGGACGCCGACACCACCTGGGGTCACCTGGAGAAGCAGGTGCTGACGTCGCGGAACGTGAACGGCGGCCTGGTCACCGACTGGATGATGGGCGGCCTGAACTACCAGATCGAGCACCACCTGTTCCCGAGCATGCCGCGGGCGAACCTGCGGTTCGCGCAGCCGATCGTCCGTTCGTACTGCGCCCGGATCGGGATGCCGTATCTGAGCACGAGCCTGGTCGAGTCGTACCGGCTGGGTCTGCAGCACCTGCACGAGGTCGGCGAAGACCTCCGGGCTCAGCAGGCGTAGTACGCCGTACGCCGCTCCAGGTGCGGGATTCCCCTCACTGCTCAGGAAAAAACCTCACGAGATGCAGCGCCCCGGGTGATTGATCGGTTACGGTCTCTGCTCTCGGGGCCGCACCACCTTGTGAGGAGACCTGCATGACCGAAAGATCCGGTTTGAGTCGCCGCGGCCTGCTCGGCGCCGTCGCCGGAGTGACCGCCGCCACCGCACTGCCTGCCGCTCCGGCCTGGGCCGCCGACGACCAGCGTCCCGGCGCGGTGAACCGCCCGAACCTGGACCGGTACGACCGGCAGATCGTGTCGACCCTGTCCTCGGAGAGGGCGCTGCGCCACCTGCAGGTCCTGTCCGAGGAGATCGGGCCACGGATCGGCGGTACGGAGAGCGAGAAGCGGGCGGCCGACTACATCGCCGGCCAGCTCGACAAGTTCGGCTACCACACCCGGCTGGAGCCGTTCCCGGTCGCGGACAAGTTCCTCGCCCAGATCGAGGACGTCCGCAACATCCTGCCGAACGACCTGTGCTGGCAGGCCGGCGCCGCGCCCGGCGGCAAGCTGGACGTCACCGTCGAAGGTCCGGTCCGCGACGTCGGTCCGGCGACCGCTCCGGTCTGGCCGGCCACCGTCGCCGGGTCGATCGTGATCGCCGACGACAACGCGGCCGCCCGTCCTGCCTTGGTCGCGGAGGCCGCGGCCCGGGGTGCTGTCGGTGTCATCCTGCTTCCGGCCGACCTGGTGTTCCCGCGCCGGGCGCAGGCGTTCTCGCCGGCCGGCCTGACCAATGCGCCGATCCCGGTGATCGGGGTGGCCCAGGTGCAGAAGCGGCTGATCCGCGAGGCCCTCGCGGTGGTGAACTCGCTGCCGCTGCGGATCAGCACCAAGGCGCACCGCGGGCTGATCTCGAACAACGTGATCGGCGAGCGGCGCGGCAAGGGCGGGCCGAACTCGCCGATCGTGGTGGTCAGCGGCCACTACGACTCGGTGATCGGCGCACCGGGTGCGAACGACGACGGCTCCGGCACCGTGCTGACGCTGGAGCTGGCCCGGGTGTTCAGCCGGATCCCGACGGAAGCCACGCTGCGGTTCGCGCTGTGGGGCTCGGAGGAGCAGGGCCTGATCGGTTCCCGCTACCACGTGGCGCAGCTGTCGCAGGAGCAGCGGGACCGGCACAAGGCCGTGTTCCAGAACGACATGGTCGCGACCAGCTGGGACCCGGCGATCACGTACTGGCTGCTGTCGTTCACCGGCCTCGCGAACACGGCGACGGACGCGGTCCGGGCGGCGGGTCAGCGGCTCGGGTACGACCCACAGATGGTCGGCCCGGTGCAGCGCGGCGCGTCGGACCACCAGTCGTTCCAGGAGGTCGGCATCGCGTCGGCCAACTTCTCCTGGCGCGGTGAGATCTCGCCGGCCTTCCTCGAGCCGCCGTACCACTCGCCGGAGGACACCATCGCGAAGAACGTCAGCCTGGAGCGCCTCCAGGTCTCGATGGAGCTGATCGGCACCGCGGCGTACGCCGTCGCCCGGGGCTGACCGGGTGGTGGGGCAGGCACCCCCGGGTGACCTGCCCCACACGGCTAGCCTTGAGGGGCTATGTCGCGCAGAAAACCGTCGAAGTGGCAACGGCCCGTCAACGACCGGCCGTTGCTCGGCGGTACCCAGGCGCGGGAGGCTCGGTCCGACGGCGACTGGCTCGTCCGCCGCGTGTCCGGCTCGGCGTCGAGCAAGCCCTACCGCTGCCCGGGGTGCGACCAGCTGATCCCGCCGGCCACGCCGCACGTCGTGGTCTGGCCGGAGAACCCCAGCCTGCTCGCCGCGATCGGCGGCGCCCAGTCCCTCGACGAGCGACGCCACTGGCACTCCGCCTGCTGGCAACGCCGCCGCTGAAAGGCAGGACATGAAGCTTCCGGTCACGTCGTACGGCGAAACGGGTACGCCAGTCGTGGTCATGCACGGCCTGTTCGGCTCCGGCCGGAACTGGATGACCGCGGCCCGGCGGTTGTCCGGGGACCATCGCGTGTTCGCCTTCGACCTGCGCAACCACGGCTCGTCACCGCACACCGAGACGATGAGCTACCCGGAGATGGCCGAGGACGTCCGCGAGACGATCGAGTCGCTCGGCGCCGGGCCGGTCGCCCTGGTCGGTCACTCGATGGGCGGCAAGACCGCGATGCTCACCGCGCTCGAGCACCCCGAGGTCGTCGAGCGGCTGGTCGTCGTCGACGCCGCGCCGGTCGCGTATCCCCCGGCCTTCGTCGAGTACGCCCGCGCCATGCGCAACGCCGACCTGTCGGCAGTGCAGCGCCGGGCCGACGTCGACGCCCAACTGGCCGGCGCGGTCCAGTCCCCCGGCACCCGCGCCTTCCTGCTGCAGAACCTGATCCTCGACGACGCGGGCGCACGCTGGCGCCCGAACCTGCCGGTGATCGAGGCCGCACTGCCGGCGATCTCCGGCTGGCCGGCCGTCGAGGGGCTGCGTTACGAGGGCCCGACACTCTTCATCTACGGCGGCAAGTCCGACTACGTCCAGCAGGACCATCGCGCGACCATCGCGTCGTACTTCCCCCAGGTCCGGTACGCCGAAATCCCCGAGGCCGGCCACTGGGTCCACGCCGAACGCCTCGACGACTTCCTCACCACACTGACGCCGTTCCTGCCCTAGCTGCGGCGCTACGACGTGGAGCCGTAGGCCCGGACGAGTTCACGGAGCCAGTGGTCGACGTTTTCGGTCCAGGCTGCGCACTCGATCTCGTCCGCGTGGCGCAGCAGACGATGCCAGGACACCATCCGGTGAACGGTGTGCAGCGGCTCCGCGATCTCCAGCTCCTTGCGCAGTACGGCGATCGGCGCCAGGTCCGACCATTCCGCCAGGTACGCCGTCACGACCGCGTCGTCGACGTCGTCACGCACGCTGGCCAGCGTGGCGAACGGATGACCCCAGATCGCGTCGCCGAAGTCGAAGAACCGGAACGGACCGCCGGGATCGGGCCGGAACACATTTCGCGCATGCAGGTCGTTCTGATCGAGCGCCATCGGGACGACGCCCGGCAGCCACTTCTCCACCTCGGCGACGGCCTCGGCGGCCCGTCGCAGGCCGGACAACGTCGCCGCGTCGGGGCGCAGGGGATGATCGGCTGCCAACGAGCCGAACCAGTCGGCGATGCCGTGGACGGCTCCGGTCAGCTGGGACGGCGCGAGGGAGGTCAGCCCGCTGGCGAGCAAGGGCTGCTCGAGTGGAACGGTGTCGCGCTGGAAGGCGGCGTACTCGACGACGAGCCGATGCCATTCGGCGCCATTCTGATCGGCGAGTGTCAGGCCTTGGTCGGCGGTCAGGAGCCAGCCGCGGTCCGGGTCGATCGCTAGTGGTGCGACAACGTGCTGCGGAAGCGCCTCCGCCATCGCACCGACCAGCGCGGCCTCGAAGGCCTGACCGGGGTTGTTCTCCTTGAACCAGAAGAGCCCTCGGTCGGTCGGGTAGCACCAGACGGCCGCCCAGAAGCGGATCTTGTACGGCACCGGTTCCCCGGTCACGGCGGTCCCGGCCCTGGCCAACCGCTCCCGCACCCAACGGTCGGCCTCGGCAAACCAGTCGTCACCGGTCCAGCGCCGTACCCACTGACCTTCCGCATCCGCCAACAGCGACCGTGGCGCGGGCAACCGTCTCTTCACGCCCCCACCCTAGGTCTCGGTCCCGGCACGGTCTTGCCAACCCCGCGACGGCGCGTGACCATCAGGACAGGGCGTGACGGTCGGAGCCGTCCGCTTGGCCGGAGGAGAGTCAGATGGCCGATATCACGCAGTCGGAGAACACCTACCCGCTCGGCGTCAGCCGCCCCGATCTGACGGTGCAGGACCTGCCGACCCCGGAGGAGGTCTTCAAGGTCCGCCGCCTGGGTCCCCGCGAGCTGATCCAGTTCGCCGTCGGACCGAGCCTGATCGCGCTCGGGATCTCGGTCGGCAGCGGCGAATGGCTGCTCGGCCCGCTCAGCGTGGGCCAGTACGGTTTCGTCGGGGTCGGCTGGATCATCACCGTGTCGGCGCTGCTGCAGACCTTCTACAACGTCGAGTGCGCCAGGTACGTCGTGGCCACCGGCGAGGTGCCGGTCGTCGGGTGGGGCCGCGTCCCGCCGGGCTGGTTCTTCTGGGTTCCGGTCTCGGTGTTCCTGGTGATCTTCGCGTTCATCGCCGGCGGCTGGGCGGCATCGGCCGGGCAGGGGGTGTACGCCCTGGTGCACGGCCGGGTGGCCGGCTCCGGTGACGCCGAGGAACCCAGGATCTACGCGATCCTGCTGCTCGTCCTGGTGTTCGCCATCACCGCGGCGGCCCGCCGGATCAGCCGTGCCCTGGAGCTCGCGAACTGGATGATGGTGGTGACGATCCTCGTCGTCCTGCTGATCATCGACATCGTGCTCGTCCCGGGCCGGATCTGGTGGGACGGTATCAGCGGCTTCTTCACCCCGGCCGCCCCGCCGGACGGGATCTCGGCGACGCAACTGGGGGCGCTCGCCGGGTTCACCGCGCTCGCCTCCGGACTGAACTGGTACGTCCTCGGTCACTACCGGGACAAGGGCTACGGCATGGGCCACCGGGCCGGCTACCTCGCCGGGATGCGCGGTGAGCGGAAGCAGGTCCTGGCCAGCGGTGTCACGTTCCCGGACGACGAGAAGAACCGCGGCCTGTGGCGGCGCTGGTACCGCCTGCTGCTGATCGACATGTGGGGTGTCTTCTTCGTCGGCGCCATGCTCGGCATGCTGCTGCCGACGATCCTGATGACGCGGGCCGTCGAGATCCGCGGCGAGGGGCCGACCCAGGCCAACGTGCCGACCTTCGTCGCCGACGTACTGCGGGGCGAGTACGGCAGCTTCGTGTTCTACATCGCCCTGCTGATGGGTGTGCTGATCCTGTTCAGCACCCAGCTCGGCATCTTCGAGGCGATGGTCCGGGTCACCACCGACGCCTCCCACGCCAGCAGCTCGAAACTGCGGGCGCACATCGAGGGCGACCCGCGGAAGTTCTACTACCCGTTCATGATCCTGCTGCTGGTGGTGATCTCGATCGTCATCCACCTGGCCGTGCCGGTCGGCCTGGTCCAGTGGTCGGCGAACATGTCGAACCTGGGCGCGCTGATCTACCCGTTCCTGCTGATGTACCTGAACAGCAAGCTGCCGGAGCCGGCCCGGCCGCGCCCGTGGCACTACCTGATCCTGCTGCTGAACTTCCTGTTCTTCGGGTTCTTCTTCGTCAACTTCATCGCCGACTTCATCGGTGACCCGCTGGTCACGTTCTGACGAACGTCCGCGGTACCGGCTCAGAGGCGGCCCGAGGAGATGATGCGGCTGAGGAATTCGCGGGTGCGGGGTTCGCGGGGATCGGCGAGGACCTGCTGGGGCGGCCCGACCTCGAGCGGGCGGCCCTGGTGGAGGAAGCAGACCTTGTCGGCCACGTCCCGGGCGAACGTCATCTCGTGGGTGCAGATCAGCATCGTGATGCCGTCGGCCTTCAGCTCGCGGAGCAGATCGAGCACCTCGCCGACGAGCTCGGGATCCAGCGCGGACGTGACCTCGTCGAGCAGCATCAGCTTCGGCGAGTTCACCAGCGCCCGGGCGATGGCGGCCCGTTGCTGCTGCCCGCCCGACAGCTCGTCGGGCTTGGCCATCGCCTTGTCCGCGAGCCCGACCCGCTCCAGCATCTCCAGGGCCCGGGTTCGCGCGACATCACGGCGTACCCGGTGAACCCGGATCGGCGCCAGCGTGACGTTGTCGAGCACCGTGAGGTGCGGGAACAGGTTGTAGGCCTGGAAGACGATGCCGATGCCGGCGCGGATCCGGTCGGCCTCGGCGCGGGGATCGGTGATGTCGGTGCCGTCGAGCTCGATGACGCCGTCGTCGACCGTTTCCAGCAGGTTCACGCAGCGCAGCAACGTCGACTTGCCCGAGCCGGACGCACCGATCAGGACGACGCACTCGCCCTGTTCCACCTCGAGGTCGAACTCGTCGAGCACGACGTTCGCCCCGAACGCCTTCCGCACCCCGCGGATCGACAAGAGGCTCACACCGGACCACCTCCCCCGCCGTACCAGCCCTGCCTGCGCGCCACCCAGTCCGTCAGCCGCGTCAGCGGGATCGTCAACGCGACGAACAGCAATCCGGCCACGACGTACGGAGTGAAGTTGAAGTCCTCGGCCGTCTCCAGCTGCGCGGCCCGGATGGCGTCGATCACGCCGAGCACCGCGATCAGGCCGGAATCCTTCTGCAGCGACACGAAGTCGTTCAGCAGCGGCGGCAGCACCCGCCGAACAGCCTGTGGCAATACGACGAATCGCAGCGTCTGGCGGTGCGACAGCCCGAGGGAGCGCGCGGCGGCTCGCTGGGACGGGTGCACCGACTCGATTCCCGCCCGGAAGACCTCTGCGACGTACGACGAGTACGTGAGCACCAGCGCGGCACCGCCCCAGATGACGGCCTGGTTCGGCAGCCCCCGCAGTTGGAGGGCGGGCACGCCGAAGCCCAGCAGGAAGATCACCAGCAGCAGCGGCAGCCCGCGGAACACGTCGGTGTAGGCGGCGGCGAAGATCCTCAGCGGGAAGAACACCGGTCCGCGCAGCGTCCGCAGGATCGCGAGGGTCAGTCCCAGAATCAGGATGAGGACGGCACAGACCAGCATCACCCGGATGTTCAGCCAGAGGCCCTGGGCGACGACCGGCAACGCGTCCCACCCCCGGTGGACGTCGAAGAACGTCTCCCGGACCCGCGGCCAGCCGGGCGTGGACCCGATGCCGAGCACGATCAGCCCGAGCAGGACCACGGTGCTGATCCCGGCGATCACACCCGACCGCAGCGTGCGCCGCCGCCGGTATGCGAGCCGCTCGAGCTGTAGCTGCGACGGCTGCCAGCCGTCGGAACTCCTCACCACTCCCCCACGAGGCTCACGACAGCTCTGGCGCGCCTTCCGCGGTGAGGTACTGCTGCTGGAGCTTCGCGAGTGTGCCGTCGGCCTTGAGCGCATCCACGGCCTGCGAGACGCACGGCGTCAGCTCCGAGCCCTTTTCCAGCACGAAGCCGAACTGCTCGGTCTGGCCGGCAGCCGGAAGCTGGCCGACGATCTTGCCGCCGTCGAGCTGCGCAGCGGTCATGTAGAAGCCGGTCGGCAGATCCACCACGATGCCGTCGATCTGCTTGTTCTTCAGAGCCTGCACGGCCAGGTCGTTGGTGTCGAACACGGCCGGTGACTGCTTCGGCTTGATCACGTCGCGCAGGGCCACGTAGCTCGTCGTCCCCACCTGGGCCCCGAGCTTGGCGTCGGCCAGCTCGGCGACCGACTTCGCGCCGGCGATCTTGCTGCCCGCCGTGGTGATCACCGTCTGCCGGACGTCGTAGTACCCGGTGGAGAAGTCGACGGCCTTGCGGCGATCCTCGGAGATCGAGATCTGGTTGACGTCCACGTCGAACTTCTTCGGCCCGGGCGCGAACGCCGCGTTGAACGGCACGGTCTGCCACTTCACCTCGGCGCGCTGGAAGCCGAGCTTTTCCGCAACCGCGTACGTGACCGCCGACTCGTATCCTTTGCCGTTACTCGGGTCGTCGCCGGAGAACCACGGCTCGTACGCCGGCTTGTCGGTCCCGACGGAGAACGTCCCCGGCACCTTCAGCGCCAGTTTGTCCTTGGTACAAGCATCGGCCGCGGACGGTGTCGTCGAACCGGCCGGCTCGTCCTCCGGAGCACAGGCAGCCAAACCGGCACAAGCAAACGCGACCAGCACCGCCACGACTGAACGAGAGATCATGGCAGCAGCGTAGAGGCACGAACGGACACAAACCATCGAGGAGTCCGGAGCGCCGAGCAGCATGCTCTCAGCTGTAGTCGCGGAAGCCTCGGCCGGTCTTGCGGCCGAGGTAGCCCGCGGTGACCAGGTGCTCGAGCAGCGGGGCCGGGGCGAAGCCGGGTTCGCGGAACTCCAGGTACAGGGTGCGCTGGATCGCCAGCGCGACGTCCAGGCCGACCACGTCGAGCAGCTCGAACGGGCCCATCGGGAGGCGGCAGCCCAGTTTCATCGCGGCGTCGATGTCGTCGACGTTCGAGTAGTGCGCCTCGAGCATCCGGACCGCGTCGTTCAGGTACGGGAACAGCAGCGCGTTCACGATGAACCCGGCCCGGTCACCGCACCGCACCGGGTGCTTGCCGGCGGCAACGGCCAGCTCGGCGACCGTGTCCGCCACGTCCGGGGACGTGCTCACGGTGCTGACCACTTCGACGAGCTTCATCACCGGTGCCGGGTTGAAGAAGTGCAGGCCGACCACGTCGCCCGGCCGCTTGGTCGCCATCGCCAGGTCGATGACCGGCAGCGACGAGGTGGTGGTGGCCAGGATCGCGCCCGGCTTGCAGATCTCGTCGAACGTCTCGAACAGCGCCTGCTTGACGCTCAGTTCCTCGACCACGGCCTCGATCACGAGGTCGACGGTGGCCAGGTCGTCGAGTTTCGCCGTACCGACGATCCGGCGCAGGGCCGCGTCGCGCTCGTCGGAGGACAGCTTGCCGCGCTGGACGCCCTTCTCCAGCGAGCGTTCCAGGGCGGCCCGGACCCGGTCGACCTTCTCGGTGCCGCGGGCGACGTAGACGACGTCGTACCCGGCCTTGGCGCAGACCTCGATGATGCCGACCGCCATCGTCCCGGAGCCGACCACGCCGACCTGGCGAACCGGGCGTACGACGGTCTCCTTGCCGCTGGGCTTCGGGGTGAGGTCGTCGTCGACCACGACCGGGGAGTCGGGCGCTTCGTAGGTGTAGAAACCGCGGCCGGTCTTGCGGCCGAGCAGGCCGGCGGTGACCATCTGCTTGAGGATCGGGGCCGGCGCATGCAGGCGGTTGCGGCCCTGCTTGTACATCGTGTCGAGGATCTCGTACGCCGTGTCGAGGCCGATCAGGTCGAGCAGCGCCAGCGGGCCCATCGGATAGCCGCAGCCGAGCCGCATCGCCGCGTCGACGTCCTCGCGGGTGGCGTAGCGAGACTCGACCATCGAGACCGCGTGGTTCAGGTAGCCGAACAGCAGCGCGTTGGCGATGAAACCGGCCCGGTCGGCCGCGACCACCGGGACCTTGTCCAGCCGGCGGGCGAGCTCCTGCACGTCCTCGACCACGTGCGGCTCGGTGACGACCGTCTTGATCACCTCGACGAACTCCTGCACCGGCGCCGGGTTGAAGAAGTGCATGCCGACGACGCGGCCCGGGCGCTCGGTGGCGACCGAGATCTCGGTCACCGACAACGACGAGGTGTTGGTCGCCAGGATCGCGTCCTCGCGGACGATCTTGTCCAGCGCTGAGAACACCTCGCGCTTGAGCTCGAGCCGCTCGACCACGGCCTCGATGACCAGGTCGCAGTCGGCGAGCGCCTCCAGGTCGGTGGCGAAGGTGACCCGGTCGAACAGGGCCTGCTGCTCCTCGACCGACAGCTTGCCGCGCTTCACCGCACGGTCGGTCGAGTGCTGGATGTGCCCGCGGCCGCGCTCCGCCGCCGCCTCGTCGCGCTCGACGCCGACCACGGTCAGCCCGTTGCGCGCGAACACCTCCGCGATCCCGGCGCCCATCGTGCCGAGACCGACCACACCGACCGTCTTCAGTTCCCGAGCCATGCTCCGAACTATGCCAGTCCGCCCAGTGGTCCGCCCATGAGCTGAGTCACCCCGGGAGGCCAACCTCACACGGCGCGGCTCGCCAGAACCTGGAACCACCCGCCGTTGCGGCCCTCGTCGCGAGTGAGGTGATCGACCGTCCAGCCGGTGTCGGCGAGCAGCCCGCGCAGCGGCTCCTCCTGCCACATGACGAAGTAGCGGGGCAGGTCGAGGAACCGGTTCGACCACTCCTCGCCCTTGCCCTCCCGCGTGGTGAAGGCCAGCAGCGGCGCCGCCCGGACCGCCTTCCTGAGTACGTCGGCCAGCTGGGCGCGATCGAAGTGCAGGAACACGGCGCTGGCGAACACGGCGTCGTACGGACCGCCGAAGTCGTCGGTGAGTGCGTTGAGCCGGTCGGCGTCGTACCCGTCGGCCCGCATCATCTGGATGAACGAGGCGGCCGCGTCGGTCCGTCGTACCGTCATGCCCCGGCGCTCGAGCTCGAGCGCGCCACGGCCGGTCCCGCTGCCGAGCTCCAGCACGCGGGCACCGGGGCCGACCCGCTCGGCGAGGAGGTCCATGAGCTCCATCAGCAGTGGGCCGGGCTCCTTGGGGATCGAATCCCGGAACTTCTCCGCCGCCTGCTCGTACGTCGCCAGCGTGAGCTCGTTGTCGCTCGGGACACGGGTCCACCCGTCGCCGTTGTGTTCGACGACCGCGGGCAGCCGCAGCCCGAGATCCACCCCGAGCACGATCACGGTCTCGCCCCGGTGCAGGTCCGCGATCGCCTGCAGCTCGTCGTCGGACCGCCGTACCAGCTCCGGTACGACGGTCAGCCGCACCCCGAGCCGTTCCGCCAACCGAGCCCCGGCGGCCGCCTCGAACGGCCCCGCATACACCTGTGCGATCCGATCTCCCACCGCCGCCTCGACCACATCACCGGGCAGCAACAGGATCCGCGCGGGACACATGAGGTTCATTCGCGCACGTACCCCAACGCCTCGGCCGCGTAGTCCGGCCACACCGCGGCCTGGCTCAGCGGGATCAGCACCCACTCCTTCATCGGACGGCCCATGCCGGGGTCGAACGGCTCCGCCCCCGGCAGACCGAGCGCCCGCTCCCGCGGCTCCGGCGGCAGCTTGAACGTCATCGCGTCGCCGTACAGCCCGGCGACCATCTTGCGCCCGATCTTGAGGCAGGGCATGCCGAACATGCTGCCCCGGACCACTCCGGACGACTCCAGCCCGGCCGCGACCCCGTCGTACTCGGCGATCGCCCGCTCGCTGACCTTCGGCATCATGCCCACCAGCCTGCCACCCCGGACGGCCCGGCGGCATAGGTTCCGCGCCGGTTGTCGACTACGGTGCTTTCTCGTGCGCTTGGTGATTGCTACCTGTTCTGTGGATTACTCCGGGCGGCTGACGGCTCATTTGCCGATGGCGCCGCGGTTGTTGATGGTGAAGGCGGACGGATCGGTGCTGATCCACGCCGACGGCGGGTCGTACAAACCGCTCAACTGGATGTCCCCGCCGTGCAGGCTCACGGAAGAAGAGGGCGTCTGGAGCGTCACCAACAAGGCCGGCGAGGAGCTCCGGATCACGATCGAGGAGGTGCACAGCGACACCGCCTACGACCTGGGCACCGACCCCGGACTGATCAAGGACGGCGTCGAGGCGCACCTGCAGGAGCTGCTGGCCGAGCACGTCCACACCTTCGGCGAGGGCTGGACCTTGGTACGGCGCGAGTACCCGACCGCGATCGGGCCGGTCGACCTGCTCTGCCGGGACGCGGACGGCCGGCACGTCGCGGTCGAGGTGAAGCGCCGCGGCGAGATCGACGGCGTGGAGCAGCTGACCAGGTACGTCGAACTCCTCAACCGCGACCCGATGCTCGCCCCGGTCCGCGGCATCTTCGCCGCCCAGCTGATCAAGCCCCAGGCCAAGGTCCTGGCTACCGACCGAGGCCTGGAGTGCCTGACCGTCGACTACGACGCGCTGCGCGGCATGGAGTCCGACGTACTCCGGCTGTTCTGACTCCTCTCAGCAGGCGACCACCGCGTCCACGATGAAGCCCTGGGCTGTGACCGCCGGGTCGGTCAGCAGGCGGACGGAGCCGGTCGACGTGCTGATGCACGGTGAGGTGGCGCCGTTGCGGTGCAGGCCGGTGTAGCGGGCGAGTTCGTTGCCGTTCCCGTCGTACACGATGACGTAGTCGAAGTCCTTCTCGGTGTCGAGCAGGCTGAAGTGGAACGCGAACCCGCCGGACCCGTTGTCGAAGGTCCAGGTGCAGTCACCGTTGTTGCCGTACGGGTGCGGTGACTCGAACGGGATGGTGGCGTCCGGATCACCGACACACGGCGGTGGCGGCGGGGTGCCCGGCGTGCAGCCCTGGTGCAGGCCGACGGCTGCCCAGGCCGCGCTGATGGCGGCCCGGTTCGCGCCCGCGACCGCAACCGTGGCGTTCCGCGCGTCGCACATGTTCGCGTACTCCGGCAGGCTGGTGAACCCGTCGTAGAACACCTTCCGGGCGGTGTTCAACCCGACGGCGGGAACCACGACGTCACAGTCGGCCGTGTGGGTGTGACCGTTGGACCCGACGGTGTCGCAGCCGGCGTTCCGGCCACCGGTGACGGCCAGGTAGTAGGCGTGGTTCGGGATCCCGCTGTTGCTGTGGACGAAGCCGCTGTCCGCCTCACCGACCAGCTTCTCGCTGTAGTGATCCGGGTCGTCGTCCTCACGCGGGTCGCCCATGTTCCGGAAGCCGGGTGCGGCGTCCGGCGACAGGATGATGTCCTCGCCGATCAGCCAGTCCGGTGACACGGCCGGGTCCAGACCGCGCTGGGCCGCGTAGAACTCGATCGTGTTGCCCATCATGTCGCTGAACGCCTCGTTCAGCGCGCCGGACTCGTTCTCGTAGATCAGGTTGGAGGTGAACTGGGTGACGCCGTGGGTGAGCTCGTGCCCGACCACGTCGAGGCCGCCGGACAGCGAGATGCAGGTCTTGCCGTCGCCGTCGCCGTACCCCATCTGCTCGCCGTTCCAGAACGCGTTGCAGTACCGGTTCGCGAAGTGCACGGTCGAGACGACCGGCATGCCCTTGTTGTCCAGGCTGTTCCGCTTGAACACCTCGCGGTAGAAGTCGTCGGTCACGTTGGCGTAGTAGTGCGCGTCGACACCGGGTGCCTGGCTGGGCGACAGCAGGTTCGGCAGGTTGAAGTTCCAGTGGTCGTCGCTGTCGGTCATCAGGGCGCCGGGCAGGACGGCCCGGTTGCCGGCGTCATACGTCACCTGGCGCCCGTCCGCCGACCGCAGGACGTACGTGCTCCCGGCCCGGGTGGTGTCGAGTTGCTTGGTGTCGCCCTTGACTCCGACACCGTCGCCGTGCGCGACCGCGTCGTACTGCTTCTTCACCGCGCCCGTATCCGCGTCGATCCAGTGCACCCAGCGGTTTTCCATCCGCTGGCTGACGACCTCGTGGAACAGCCGGCCGTCCTTCGGGTCGATCCGCAGCGTCGACGACCACTTGCCGTCGGCACCGACCCGCTTCGCCGCGACTCCGCGGGCGCTCGCGGCCGAGACCACGGCGCTGTTCTTGGCCTGCAGACCGGGGAAGTACGCGCCGATCACCGCGGCGGTCGCGCCGGACCTGTCGGTCAGTACGGTCAGCTGGCCGCCGAGGACGGAGGCCGACCCGACCATCTGCTGGTAACGGGTCTGGGTACCTCCGTCGGCACGCTGTGCCGACCAGAGTTTCACCATCCCCGGTGGTACGGCGAACGTGCGGGCGTCGGATCCGGACAGGGCGATCGACCCGCCCCGGAGTGACGTCGTGGCCGCCGGCTCGGCGGTCGCGGTGGCGGCACCGGCGGTGACCAGCGCGAGGGCCGCGAGAGCGGCCACGACAGGTGATCTCGGCATGACAGGGACCTCCCCGATCGAGCGGATTCGACGGGCGCGGCCGGACCCAGCCCCCAGGCCCCCCCGACGGTCGCCCCGTTCATGGCAGTCCTACGCCCGGCTCCGTGAACCGGCAAGACCCGGCGCACCGACGTGGGGATTTCCCTCACGTGGGACGACAGGAGTAAGGTCCACGCCCGGCACCGGTGTGGGCACCCGTTGTCAATTCAGTGAAATTTGCCCGATTTCGGGCAGATGCTTTGCGTTGACCCTGGAAACACTGCACAGTTGACGGGTGATCAGTGAGGCGGCGGCGGGTCCGGTGGACGAACTCGCCGAACAGATCAGCCGGACCACCGGCCTCCCGCCGGACGACGCGCGCCGCGTGGTCGCCGACGTCCTGGCCTATTTCACCGAGACGACCGAGGAGTACGTTCGGCGCCGGCACCGCGAGCTGCAGACCTACGGCGCCCGCAACGACGAGATCTTCGCCCGCATCGGCACCGAGCTCCGGCACTGGCCGGTCCGCTCACCCGAACTCTCCGCCCGCCAGCTGCGACGGATCGTCTACGGCTGACGGCGACCATCCCGTGCGCCCGCCGAGCGGCGGGCCCCTCCCACGACAACCTCCGAAAGGCATGAACACATGTGCGGAATCGTCGGGTACGTCGGCACCAAGCCGGCCGCGCCCATCCTGGTGGACGGACTGGCGCGACTGGAGTACCGCGGCTACGACTCGGCGGGTGTCGCCGTGCTGGGGTCGAGTGAGCTGAAGGTACACAAGGACGCCGGCCGGGTCCGCGAGCTGGAGGCGTCGCTGCCGAAGCGGTTCGGCGGCAAGCTGGGCATCGGCCACACCCGGTGGGCGACCCACGGCGGCCCGAGCAAGGACAACGCACACCCGCACGTGAGCGGCAACGAGCGGATCGCCGTCGTGCACAACGGCATCTTCGACAACGCCGCCGCGCTGCGCGCCCAGCTGGAGGACGCCGGCGTCAAGCTGCGCTCGGACACCGACACCGAGGTGCTCGCGCACCTGATCGAGCAGGCCGAGGGCGACACGCTCGAGGAGAAGGTGCTGGCCAGCCTGCGCCGGATCGACGGCACCTACGGCATCGCCGTGATAGACCTGGACTTCCCGGACCGGATCGTGGTCGCCCGCAACGGCAGCCCGCTGATCCTGGGCATCGGCGACGGCGAGATGCACGTCGCCTCCGACGCGGCCGCGCTGATCCGCTACACCCGCCAGGTCGTCTACCTGGACGACGGCGAGCTGGCCACCGTCCGCGCCGACGGCTACCGCACCTTCACCCAGGACGCGTCGCCGACCACCAAGACCGCCAAGACGGTCGAGTGGGAGGCCGACGAGTACGAGCGCGGCCTGCACGAGCACTTCATGATGAAGGAGATCCACGAGCAGCCGGACGCCGTCGGCCGGGCGATCCGCGGCCGCCTGGACGAGCGCTTCCACACCGTCCACCTGGGCGGCCTGAACATGGACGCGCGGGAGGCCCGGGAGATCAAGCGGGTCAAGATCCTCGGCTGCGGTTCGGCGTACTACGCCGGCCAGATGGGCGCGCAGTTCATCGAGGAGGTGGCCCGGATCCCCGCCGACGCCGAGCCGGCCTCGGAGTTCCGCTACCGCAACCCGGTGGTCGAGCGGGACACCCTGTACATCGCCGTGAGTCAGTCCGGCGAGACGCTGGACACCCTGGTCGCGGTCCAGGAGCTGAAGCGCAAGGGCGGCCGGGTGATCGGCCTGGTCAACGCGGTCGGCTCCAGCATCGCCCGTGAGGTGGACGGCGGTGTCTACCTGCACGCCGGCCCCGAGGTCTCGGTGGCGTCCACCAAGGCGCTGACCAACATGGCGGTCGCGTTCGCGATGCTCGGCATCCACCTCGGCCGGATCCGCGACGTCTCCCCCGCCGACGGCCGCCGGCTGATCGAGGGCCTGAAGAAGATCCCCGGGCAGATCGCCGAGATCGTCGCCCAGGAGGAGGAACTGGCCAAGATCGCCGGCCGGCTGGCCCAGCACGAGAGCCTGTTCTTCGTCGGCCGGACCCGCGGCTACCCGGTGGCCCGCGAGGGCGCGCAGAAGCTGAAGGAGATCTCCTACCGGCACGCCGAGGCGTACCAGACCTCGGAGCTGAAGCACGGCCCGCTGGCGCTGATCTCGCCGGACGTGCCGAGTGTCGCGATCGTCCCCGACGACGAGTTGCTGGACCGCAACATCGGCGCGCTGCACGAGATCGGCGCCCGGTCCGGTCCGCTGTACGTCGTGACGCACCCGGGCGTGGAGATCCCGGACGGGGTGGCGGCGAAGATCGTCGTACCGAAGAACGAGCCGGAGCTGGACCCGATCCTGCTCACCATCCCGCTGCAGATCATCGCGTACTACGCGGCCGTTGCCCTCGGCCACGACGTGGACAAGCCGCGCAACCTGGCCAAGTCGGTCACCGTCGAGTAGGACCCCGCGGGCGGATCCGGTCGCCCGGGCAGTCGTCATACAGGTTTATGACTTGTATGATGACTGGATGCCGAGCGACCAGATCCGCCATGTCCGTCTCTCGTCCGTCGTGCTGCCGCTCGAACGGCCGATCAGCGACGCCAAGGTGCTGACCGGCCGGCAGCGGCCGATGACCGAGATCGTGCTGCTGTTCGCCGAGATCGCGACGTCGCAGGACCGGCACGGGATCGGCTTCAGCTATGCGAAACGGGCCGGCGGGCCGGCGCAGTACGCGCACGCCAAGGAGATCGCCGCGAACCTGATCGGCGAGGACCCGTCGGACATCGGCAAGGTGTACGACAAGTTGCTGTGGGCCGGTGCGTCGGTCGGCCGGTCCGGGGTGGCCACCCAGGCGATCGCGGCGATCGACATCGCGCTGTGGGATCTGAAGGCGAAGCGGGCGAATCTGCCGCTGGCCAAACTGCTCGGCGCGCATCGCGACTCGGTCCGCGCGTACAACACCTCCGGCGGGTTCCTGCACGCGCCGATCGAGGAGGTCAAGGAACGCGCGGCCAAGTCATTGGCGGACGGCATCGGCGGCATCAAGATCAAGGTCGGCCAGCCCGACACCCGGATCGACCTGGAACGGGTCCGGGCCGTCCGCGAGCACCTCGGCGACGACGTACCGCTGATGGTCGACGCCAACCAGCAGTGGGACCGGCCGACGGCACTGCGGTTCGGGCGGGTGCTGGAGGAGTTCGGCCTGGTCTGGATCGAGGAGCCGCTGGATGCGTACGACGCCGAAGGGCACGCGCAACTGGCGGCCGCACTCGACACCCCGATCGCCACCGGCGAGATGCTGTCCAGCGTCACCGAACACGTCCGCATGATCGAGGCGCGGGCCGCGGACATCATCCAGCCGGACGCGCCCCGGATCGGCGGCATCACCCCGTTCCTCCGCCTGGCCGCGCTCGCCGACCACAACGGACTCCAGTTGGCCCCTCACTTCGCAATGGAGATCCACCTCCACCTGGCCGCGGCGTACCCGCGCGAGCCCTGGGTCGAGCACTTCGAATGGCTCGACCCGCTGTTCAACGAACGCCTCGAGACGCTGGACGGGCGGATGCTCGTGCCCGACCGCCCAGGCCTCGGCTTCACCACGTCCGACCGGTGCGCCGCCTGGACGGTCGACGCCTGCGAGTTCGGCACCCGGTGAACGCGCCGGAGGGGCTGGATCGCGACGCCCGGCGAGGGCTTGCGCATGAGCTGGTCGAGCGGCTGAAGGACCGGATCCTCAGCGGCGAGATCGCCCCGGGAGACCGGCTGCCGACCGAGAGCTCCTTGGTCGAGGAATTCGGGGTCAGCCGGACGGTGGTACGGGAGGCTGTGTCACGGTTGCAGGCTGCCGGGTTGGTGGAGACGTTCCAGGGGCGTGGCTCGTTCGTCCTGGAGGTGCCTCAGGCAACGGACCACCTCGCTCTGCGGGAGGTACGGTCGCATCGGGACGTGCTGGAGCTGCTCGAGTTCCGCATCGGAGTGGAGAGTGAGGCGGCCGGGCTGGCGGCGGTACGTCGTACCGACCGTCAGCTGAAGGCGATCGAGCGGGCGCTGGACGACTTCCGGCGGATCGGGGACGACCCGGCCCGGTCGGTCGAGGCGGACTTCGCGTTCCACCGCAAGATCGCGGCCGCGTCCGGGAACCGCTTCTACACCGACCTGATCGACTCGCTCGGCCCGATGATGATCATGCTGCCGCGCACCCGCCTCGATTCGGCGTACGAGATGTCGGACGCGACTCACCTGACCCGGGTGGTGCTCGAGCACCAGAACATCCACGACGCGATCGCCCGTTCCGATCCCGAGGCGGCGCGGGCCGCGGCGCGCGTGCACCTGTCGAACACCCGGCACCGCCTGACGGAACCGGGCACCTGATGACGCCCGCCCACGACCGTTCGTTCTCGCTCGACCAACTGAGCGCCTTCGTCGCCGTCGCCGAGGAGTTGCACTTCGGGCGGGCCGCCGAGCGGCTGAACATGACGCAGCCGCCGCTGAGCCGGCAGGTGCAGAAGCTGGAGCGGGCGGTCGGGGTCCGGTTGCTCGAGCGCGACAACCGCCGGGTGGTGCTGACCGAGGCGGGCCGGGCGTTCCTGACCGAGGCCCGCCGGCTGCTCACGCTGGTCGGGACCGCGGGCGACCTGGCCCGCCGGATCGACCAGGGCGCGGCCGGGACGCTGCGCCTCGGCTTCACCGCCACGTCGGCGATCCGGACCCTCGGCCCGTTGCTGCGCCGGATGTCCGAGGAGTTGCCCGGTGTCGACGTGATCCTGCACGAGCGGGTGACGGCCGCACAGCTCGAGGGTCTGCTGCGCGGTGAACTGGACCTCGGTCTGGGCCGGCCGCCGTTCGACGCTCGGATGCTCGAGTCGCGGGTGGTGTTCCGCGAGCCGCTGTGTGCCGTTGTGCCGGGCAACCATCGGCTCGCGACGCTCGGCCGTCCGTTGGCGCCTGCCGATTTCGCGGACGAGAAAGTGATCGGCTACTCCCCCAGGCAGGCCCGCTACTTTCATGACCTCACGGTCGGGTTCCTCGGCGCCTCCCATCCCCGGATCGAGCAGCGGGTTCAACAGATCCTCACCGTGATCCTGCTGGTTGCGACCGGTCGCGGGGTGGCGTTCGTCCCCGCGTCGGCACGCGGTCTCGGCGTCGAGGGCGTGGCGTACTGCGATCTCGACGTACCGGGTGAGCCTGTCGAACTCCACGCGATCTGGCACCGCGAATCAACCAACCCGGTCCTTCAGCGCGTCTTGACGATGCTCCCCAAGCATCATGAGATCCACGAATGATCTTGGACAGGTATCCACCGCCGTTCCTACGCTGACGGGCGTGACCCATTACTCCCCCGCCGACCTCGCCGCCCAGCTCAAGACGGGACTGCTGTCCTTCCCCGTCACCCACTTCCACGCGGACCTCAGCTTCAACGAGCAGGGGTACCGCGAGCACCTAGCCTGGTTGAGCCAGTACGACGTGGCCGGCCTGTTCGCCGCGGGCGGGACCGGTGAGGGCTTCTCCCTGACCGCGGCCGAGATCGACACCGTCGTACGCACGGCGGTCTCCGAGGTCGACGGCAAGCTACCGGTCATCGCCCCGGCCACCGGCGGGACCCGGACCGCGATCGCTCAGGCTCAGGCCGCCGAGGCCGCCGGTGCCGACGGGGTACTGCTGCTGCCGCCGTACCTGACCGAGGCGGGCCAGCGTGGCCTGATCGAGCATGTGTCCGCCGTCTGCCGCAGTACGTCGCTCGGCGTGACCGTCTACAGCCGCGCCAACGCGATCCTCACCGACGTCTCCGTCGCCGAACTCGCCGACCGCAACGCCAACCTGGTCTGCCTCAAGGACGGCGTCGGGAACATCGAAATGATGACCCGCACCTACGCCCGCCTCGGCGACCGGCTCACCTACATCGGCGGCCTGCCGACCGCGGAGACCTTCGCGCTGCCGCTGCTCCAACTCGGCGTCAGCACCTACTCGTCGGCGATCTTCAACTTCGTCCCCGAGTTCGCCCTCGGCTTCTACGCCGACGTGCTCGCGCAGGACCGCGAGTCCGTGTACCGCAAGCTGAACGAGTTCGTCCTTCCCTACCTGGACATCCGGGACCGGACGAAGGGGTACGCCGTCTCGATCGTGAAGGCCGGCGTGACCGCGATCGGCCGCTCCGCGGGCCCGGTCCGCCCACCCCTGCAGGACCTCACCGAGGACGAACTCGCCCAGCTCACCGAGCTGATCGGCAGGATCAAATGACGCCGACCATCGCGTCCGTCGAGGTCGTGCCGGTGGCCGGGTATGACAGCATGCTGCTCAACCTGAGCGGTGCGCACGGGCCGTTCTTCACGCGCAACGTGGTCATCGTGACCGACAGCTCGGGGAACACCGGCCTGGGCGAGGTTCCGGGCGGCGAGAGCATCGCCGGGACCATCCGGGAAGCTGCCGAGCTCGTCGTCGGGCACGAGCTCGTGCGCTACCGCCAGCTCCTCCGGTCCGTCGCTGCCGCCTTCTCCCACCGGGACGCGGGTGGTCGCGGTCTCCAGACATTCGACCTGCGGACGACCGTCCACGCGGTGACCGGCCTCGAGTCGGCTCTGCTCGACTTGCTGGGACAACATCTCGGCGTACCGGTTGCGGAGCTGCTGGGCGACGGTCAGCAACGAGACACGGTGCCAGTGCTCGGCTACCTGTTCTACGTGGGTGATGTCCAGCGCACTGATCTGCCCTATCTGACCGGTGACGGGTTCGGCGATCGGTGGTCGGCGTTGCGGCGGCAGCCGGCGTTGACGCCGGACGCGGTGGTGGCGTTGGCCGAGGCGGCCCAGGAGCGGTACGGGTTCACCGACTTCAAGCTGAAGGGTGGAGTGTTCGACGGTACGGCGGAGATCGAGGCGGTGACCGCTCTGGCCAGGCGGTTCCCGTCGGCGCGGATCACGGTCGATCCGAACGGCGCGTGGCCGGTGCGCGAGGCGATCGCGCTGTGCTCGGGTCTGGGCGGCGTCCTCGCATATGTCGAGGACCCGTGTGGCGCCGAGCCGGGATTCTCCGGCCGGGAGACGATGGCGGAGTTCCGCCGGGCGACGGGCCTGCGGACGGCGACCAACATGATCGCGACCGATTGGCGCGAACTCGCCCACGCGGTCCGGGCCGGCGCGGTCGACATCCCGCTGGCGGATCCGCACTTCTGGACGATGGCCGGGTCGGTGCGGGTCGCGCAGTTGTGCAACGACTTCGGGCTGACCTGGGGTTCGCACTCGAACAACCACTTCGACATCTCGCTGGCGATGTTCACGCACGTCGGCGCGGCCGCGCCGGGCGAGATCACCGCGCTGGACACGCACTGGATCTGGCAGGACGGCCAGGCGCTGACCAAGGAGCCACTGCGGATCGTCGACGGCGCGATCGCCGTACCGACTGCTCCTGGGCTCGGCGTCGAACTGGATCGCGACGCCTTGCAGGCCGCGCACGAGCTCTATCTGTCCAAGGGGCTCGGGAGCCGGGACGACGCGGTGGCGATGCAGTACCTGATCAAGGACTGGGTCTTCGACCCGAAGCGGCCCTGTCTGGTGCGCTGATGTTCACCTGGTGTTGCCCGGGGTAGGTTTCGATCGGTTGCAGTCGCCCAGACCTCGCCGGAGGAATGTCATGCGCTGGCAGAAGCCGCTCGCCGCTGCTGTTGTCCTGACCGCTCTCACCACCACGCTGACCGCCTCGGCGACGCCTGCCGGTCACACCGGCGGCGACTGCTCGCCGGACGCACGGTTCCTCGGGTTCAGCGACGGGCTGGACAAGACGGAGTTCGAGGGACAACGCGTGGCCGGGCTGTCCGCGCTGGACGTGACCGGTCGCAACAGCGCCGTGGCGTTGGTCGACAACGTCGCGAGCACGCCGGCCCGGGTCTTCGACCTGAGGATCTCCAGCACGCCGACGGTGAGCGTCGACGGGATGACGATCCTGCGGCGGCCGGACGGTACGCCGTACACCGGTGCTGACTTCGACGGCGAAGGACTGGTCGTCGAGCGCGGCGAGCGGACGATCCTGACGACGTCCGAGCGGGAGCCGTCGATCCGGCGGTTCCGGCTGTCGGACGGGTTGCAGACCGGCTCGTTGCCGGTGCCCGCCCGCTTCCAGGTCGCGCCGGCCGGCGAGGCGACCAACAACGCGACCTTCGAGTCGCTCGCGGTCAGCCGGGACGGCCTGTCGCTGTTCGCCGGGATGGAAGGCCCGCTTGCACCCGACGGCACGGACGCCGACGGACGGTCCCGGAACCGGATCATCCGGTACGCCGGTCTGCCGGGCCGCGACTACGAGCCGGTCGCGCAGTACGCCTACAAGACGGATCCGGGTCTGTCCCTGGTCGAGTTGGCCGTGGTGGACCGGGACGAACTGCTGTCGATGGAGCGCACGTTCGTCCCGGGTGTCGGAAACACGATCCGCGTGTTCACGGTGTCGCTGCGCCGGGCCGCCGACGTCACCGCGCGTACGTCGCTGGCCGACGCGCCGGACACGGTGTTCCTGCAGAAGAAGCTCCTGTTCGACCTGGTGAACTGCCCGCCGTCGGGTGCCGTGGCGAAGCAGCCGCAGCCGAACCCGCTGCTCGACAACGTGGAAGCCCTCGCGCTCGGCGGGCACCTGCCCGGCGGCCGGCGTCAGCTCTACCTGCTGTCCGACGACAACAACGGCGCCAGCCAGATCACCCGCTTCTACTCGCTGGCAGTCGACCTGCGCTGAGGTCACCGTGGCGCGACGACCACCCGCGGGTCACAATGAGTGAATGCGCGTGATCGTGGTCGGTGCGGGCGTGATCGGGCTGAGCTGTGCTGTCCGGCTGGCCGAGGGCGGGTACGACGTCGCCGTGTTCGCCCGCGACCTGCCGTTGGAGACGACCTCGGCGGTCGCGGCCGCCATCTGGTACCCGTACCTGTCCGCCCCCGAGGACCGTGTCGCGGCCTGGTCCAGGACGTCGTACGACGAGTTCGCCAAGCTGGCCGAGATCGAGCCGTCGGTGCGGATGCGGCACGGACGCGAGTTCCTGGTGCACCGGACGCCGGATCCGCGCTGGGCCGACGTACTGCCGGATCTGACCAGGGTCGCCTCGCCGCCGGCCGGCTTCGAGGACGGCTGGGCGTTCACCGCGCCGGTGGTCGAGATGCCGGACTACCTGCGGTTCCTGGTCAAGCGGCTCGAGCACGCCGGCGGCACCCTGACCCGGGCGGCCCTGTCGGCACTGCCGACCACGGCCGACGTGGTCGTCAACTGCACCGGCCTCGGCGCCCGGCTGACCGCCGCCGACCCGACCGTCATCCCGGTACGCGGCCAGGTGATGACCGTCGCCCAGTGCGGGGTGACCGAATGGCTCATCGCCGACCGTGCGCCCGACGACCTCACCTACGTGATCCCGCGGGAGAACGACATCGTCGTCGGCGGTACCAGTGAGCCCGGGAACTGGAACCTCGCCGTCGACCCGGCCACCGCGGACCAGATCCTCACCCGCGCGGCCGAGCTGGTTCCGCAACTGCGTAAGGCCGAGGTGCTGCGCCACCGCGTCGGCCTCCGCCCGGCCCGGCCGTCCATCCGCTGCGAGCTCGTCCGCACCACCACCGGCGAACCGGTGATCCACTGCTACGGCCACGGCGGCTCCGGTGTGACGCTGTCCTGGGGCTGCGCCAACGAGGTCTTCGAGCTGATCCATGGCATCTGAGCGGCCGATCGTTCTCGACGGCGGTCTGTCGAACGCGCTCGAGGACCGCGGGCACGACCTGTCCGACGAGCTCTGGTCCGCGCGCTTGCTGAAGGACGCTCCGGACGAGATCGCCGCGGTGCATCGGGCGTACTACGAAGCCGGCGCGATGGTCGCGACGACGGCCAGCTACCAGGCGAGTGTCGCCGGCTTCGAGCGTGCCGGGGTCGATCGCGTCGAGGCCGAGCGGTTGATCGGTGACAGCGTGCGGATCGCACGTGAGGTCCGGGACTCGCTGACCGACGGACGGCAGCGGTTGGTCGCGGCGTCGGTCGGGCCGTACGGCGCTGTGCTCGCGGACGGATCGGAGTATCGCGGCCTGTACGGCGTGAGTGCGACGGCATTGCGTGACTTCCACGGGCCCCGGCTGGAGCTGCTGATCAAGGCCGGCCCTGACCTGCTGGCGGTCGAGACCATCCCCGATGTGGACGAAGCGGTCGTGCTTGCGGAACTGCTGCGCGAATTGGACTTCCCGGCCTGGTTCTCCTACTCGATCACCGGCTCGCACACCCGGGCGGGTCAACCTCTCACCGACGCCTTCGCAGTCGCCGCGGTCGACCAGGTGGTTGCTGTCGGCATCAACTGCTGCGCCCCCGGCGACGTCCGGGCCGCGGTCGAAACCGCGGTCGCCGTCACCGGCAAACCCGCCGTCGCCTATCCCAACAGCGGTGAGACCTGGGACGCCGGCGGCCGCCGCTGGACCGGCGACGCCACCAACCCCGGCACGCTCGCGTCAGGGTGGGTGGAGGCCGGAGCGTCGTACGTCGGCGGCTGCTGCCGGGTCGGTCCGGCCGACATCCAGGCACTGGCCGCCGCCGTCAACTGATCGGGGCCCCTGACTCAACCGCTGTTGCGGGGACGGGTGCTCCGGTAGATGGCGTGCAGGTTGCCGAGCATGAGCCCGACGGTCCCGCCGGCGAACGCCGCGACGGCGTACGGCCGGGTCGCCGGCACGAGTCCGAGCACCGCCAGCGGAATCGCGACCGCCAGTGACAGCAGCACGGCCTTCGCCGCGAATCCCTCCTCCCGGTCTCCGGCCAGCCAGCGGTTCGTGACCGCCCGGATCGCCAGATAGCCGGCGAACAGGCCGGCGACTGCACCGCCGAGCGCGATCCACACCGAGACCGCGGCCGGACTCCGCTGTGCGGCCCGGCCGAGCGCCCAGAGGCAGACGACGACGGCGGCGAGGGCGATCAGCAGCGAACCGGGCACGGCTCCGCGCGGCCAGGCATCACGGCCCTGGCCACGCGGACGGGCGTAGCGCTGAATCCCGAACATCCCGCCCTCGCTACGACGGCCGATCGCGGCGCCACAGCAGGCAGGCGGCGGCGATGCCGCCGGCCACGAGCGAGCCGATGATCGCGTCACCGGTCTCGTCGGCTCGCCCGTTGGCCCGCAGCCAGGGGATGACCAGCAGAGCCGCGATGGCGATGCCGAGCATCGAGAAACCGAACCACCGGAGCCAGTACATCAGGTCACCTCCGACCGGCCGGAGCTCAGAAGACCGAGTTCCATGCGTCCTCCACCCCGCTACTGATGGATTCACCTACATTACCGACTCCCTCGGCCACATCTCCGGCGAGATTCGACACGTCCTCACCCACCTTGTCGAACCCGCCTTCGTAGATGACGTCGCCGATGTAGCCACCGACCTTCTCACCCACCCAGGCGCCGGCTGCGGCGCCTCCGGCCGCGAAGATCGGACTGCAGACGGCCGCGGCGGGACCGCAGACGCCTCCGGCAGCGGCACCAAGGGCGCCGCCCGCCCAGCCGCCGGCGGCCTGGGCACCGGCTTTGACCCCGGTGCGCACCAGCGACTCACCCACCGGCTTGCCCTGCAACACCTGGCCGGTGAAGTCCAGGGCGTTGCCGGCCAGACCGCCGATGAACCCGGCCTTCTTGATCCTGGAGCCCCAGCGTTCCATCGCCGGGCCCCACGAGCGGAGCTTGTCGGCGGCCTGGGAGGCACCGGCGCGCAGGGCGTCCTCGGCCCGGTCGGCGTACCGGCGAAGACCGGGCAGCCGGTCCATCAGGTCGTCGACGTTGTCCCCGAGTTCCTTGCCGAGGCGGCTGACGGCAGCGGAGATCGTCCGGATGTCCCGGCCCGCTTCCTGGGCCCGCTCGCCGAGGTTCTCCACCTGGGTCGCCACCTTGTCGACGACGTTGGCGACGCCTTCCACGATGTTGCCGATACCGCCGGAGTCGTCGCCGGTGGTCGGATCGGACGTGCCGCCACCGCCGCCGTCGGCCATCAGCATGTGACCGTCGACCTCGACGAAGCTGACCGGGTTGCCGGCCGCCAGTGCGTAGCGGTTGCCGCTCAGCGGGTCCAGCGTCAGCCGCAGGTCACCGAGGGCGTTGCCGAACATGTCCTCCTGCAGGAACCGCCCGGTGTCGACGCCGTACCGGCGGGCGCCCATGTCCATGCTCGTGGCCGGCTTCGTGGCGGTCGCGGATCCCGAGTCCAGCCTGCGTCCGGAGTAGCGGTACGGGTTCAGCGGCGCCTTGTCGTTGAGGTCACCGGTGGTGAGCCCCTGGGCGTCGTCGTCCGGCGAGTCCTGGCCGCCGTACGCGTCGTACCCGTACGACGCCCGCACCTTGCCGGAGCTGTCGATCAGCTGGCTGACCGAGCCGTGGACGTCGTAGGAGTAGGTGAACGTGTCGGTCTGGGTCGACCCGTTGACGGTGTCGGTCATCGAGATCCGGTGGCCGAACGCGTCGTACGAGAACGTCTTCGTCTTCGGGTTGGTGCCGCCGGTCTGCTTCTCCTCCGTGACGTTGTTGGTCAGGCCCTCGAAGGAGAAGTCGGTGGTCCGCGAGTTCGCGGCGTCGCCGGAGTGGGTCTCCTTCTCCCGCGTCACCCGGTCGAGGGCGTCGTAGGTGTACTCGGCCGAGTCCGATACCGAGCCGCCGGAGTACTGCCGCTGCGTGGACAGCCGGTTCAGCGGGTCGTAGCTGTAGTCGGTGATCATCGTCGAGCCGCCGTTGGGGCAGCTGGCCTGCGCGCCGAGGGTGACGCAGTCGACGTTGCCGTAGTCGTCGTACCGGAAGTCCGCCGACGACGTGCTGCCGCCGACCTGAAGCTTCTTGAGCTGGTTCGACTCGTAGAACTTGCTGACGGTGTCGCCGTCGTCCTGTTCGGTGGTGACGTTGCCGGCCCGGATCGTGTCGTCGGTCAGCAGCATGCCCGGCTGGTCCAGGGTGTAGCGGGCGACGTTGTTCTCCTTCTTCTGGTGCTTGACCACCTTGCCGCGCGGGTCGTAGTCCCAGTCCGCCAGGCACGGAGTGGTGCCGACGCACGTGGTGACACCGCTCTTGGCCTCGGCCCGCTCCAGGATGAACCGGTCGGTCGTCCGGTTGCCGTTCTCGTAGCGGGTGCCTTCGTGGTAGCCGATGTCGTGCGACTCGGTCACCCGGCTGGTGCCGTCGTCGTTGTACGCGTGGGTCTTCAGGTCCTGCAGTTTGCCGTTGTCGAAGTGCCGCCAGGTCGTGCGCTGGCGCTGCTTCCAGGTCGACACGTCGGCCGTGCAGCCGTCCTTGGCCCGGAAGATGTCGCGCTGCTTCTCCCAGCCCGTGGCCCAGTACGTGTTCACGACGCGCTGGTCGTCCTTGCACTGGTCGTCGGTGCCGAGGTCCCGCTGCTCCGCCAGCCAGTCGGCGCCGTCGTAGGTCAGCAGATGCTGCCGCGGCCGCTTCGACTCCGCACCGGTCGAGGCGCTCTCCTCACCGTTCTCGAGGCGCTCGGTGACGTTGCCGTTCGGGTCGTAGGTGTACCGGCTGAACTTCCAGGTGGCGGCGTTCTCCTTGCGGTGCCGGACCTTGCCCGGCTGGTCGAAACCGGTCCAGGTCGCCTGCGTCTCGACCGGCAGATCGTTCGCGTCGCTGACACCGGAGGCGTCCAGGGCCCGGGTGATGTTGTTGTTCGCGTCGTAGCTGTACGTGCTGTCGTTGCCGTCCCGGTCGGTCCGGGTCTTCAGCATGCCGTCCAGGAAGTGGTCCCAGCGCATCTGGCGCTCGGTGTTCGGCGTGCCCGGCTTGCCCTTCACGTCCGGCGTCATGACCTGCTGCCAGCCCTGGGCGACGTAGTCGTAGACCTCCTGCGGGTCGGTCGGCCGTTTCGTGGTGCGGATCCAGCCCGGGTCGAAATAGGTCATCGTGGTCTTCGCGCTGTCGCGCACCTGGCTGGGATCAGCGGTGACGACCGGGAACGACTGCCACAGGATGTTCCCGTTCGCGTCGTAGGCGACGTGCACGTACTGCCGCTCCGGCTCCGCGGTGGAGAACGGCTGGACTGTCCTCACCATCCGGTCCACGGGGTCGTACTCGTGGCTGGTGACGAACTGCGAGAACGTCGCCTCGGTGTACGACGCCGGCCGTCCGGCCGCGTCGAAGGCGCGCGGCGACACGGTCTTGGTCTTGTTCCGGTTGGCGTCGTAGAAGGTCAGCGACGTGATCGTCTTGCCGTTGGCGGCGTCGAGGTTCTGATCCGCCCGGACCGGCAGGTCGCGGACGTCGTACGTCGTCGTGGTCTTCTGGACCCGGCCGCTCTCGATGTCGCGCTCGCGCCCGGTCACGTTGCCATGCAGGTCGAACGCGGTCCGGGTCTGGTGGCCGAGAGGATCGGTCTCGGTGACCCGCCGGTGGGCGGCGTCGTACGTGTAGCGGCTGGTGAACGGCTGCGCGGCCGCCGCCGGGCAGGTGAGGCTGCTCAGACCCGCTCGCGGCGAGGTCACCGACCTCAGGTCGCCGGCCAGGTCGTAACACAACCAGGTGTTGCGCGGCACGTCGGTGGACACGCCGTGGTCGGTCTGCCGAACCACCCGGTCCAGTACGTCGTACGCGTACACGGTGGAGTGGTCGAGCGGACTGGTCGCCTCGTCGGTGAGCACGCCCTTCGGCTTGGTGGTCTCCACCATCCGGCCGGCGTCGTCGTACCGGTACTCGGTCCGCTCGCCGAGCGGGTCCACCGACTTGTCCGGGTTCACCTGCGACAGCAGGCGGTCCATCGGATCGTACGACGCGGTCCGGACGCCGGCGCTCTCGTCGTCGTCCAGGACGCCGCCGTAGTGCGGATCGACCTGGCGAACAATGTTGTCGTTGGCATCGAACCCCGCCGAGGACCAGACCAGCTTGCCGCGGTCGGTGGAGGTGGACTTCGGGGCGCTCTGCCGGCCCAGCCGGTGGAAGGCGTCGTAGTCGAAGTACGAGCGGTACGCCCGGACGTCGGCACCACTGTCGCCCTGGTGGTTCGGGTCCTGGACCCACACCAGCTGGCCGTCCGCGTCGTATCCCATTGTGGTAACGCGGATGCCGGCCTCGTCGATCCGGCTCGGCTGGCCGGACGCGTCGTACTGGTAGGTGATCGGCCCGCCGCGTGGACGGTCGATGCGCGCCACCGTGCCGGGCGCGGTGGAGCCGGCCAGGTTCCAGGTGTAGTGGGTCTCGAAACCGGCCGGGTCCCGCATCGTCACCGGGTTGCCGGCCGCATCCGGTGTCCAGGTGGTCTGGTGGCTGACGCCCTTCGGCGGGATGTTCTTGGTGAGCACACCCCAGTGCCCGGCGGTGTCCCGGGCGTCCAGGGCCCGGTACTGGTACTCGAGGGTGGTGACAGCGCCCACCTGGTCTCGTTGGGTGCGCAGGTAACCGTTGTGGTCGTACGTGAAGGCGCGATAGGCGCCGGTCGGCTCGGTCACCCGGGCCACCTGGTTGTCGGTGGTCCACTGCAGCGCCGTGGTCTCCTCGTTCGGGTTGGTCATCGTGGTGACCCGGCCGAGCGTGTCGTAGGCGTAGTCGGTGTCCCGGCTCAGCGGCGCGTTGACGGTGGTGACGCGGCTGGTGATGTTGTAGGCGAACGTGGTCGTCTTGCCGGACCGGTTTGTCCGGCTCTTCAGCTTCCAGCGCAGGTGCGCGCCCTCGGACGGACCGTAATAGGCGAAGGTGGTCTCGGCGCCGCGCGGGTCGCCGATGCTGAACAGGCGGGTCGACTGGCTCGGCGTGTGCGGGTCCGGGTTGACTCGGGCCGCGGCGTCCGGGATCGCCGGGCCGGTGCCGTTCGGGACCGTGTAGGTGAAGACGAACGATCGGTCCGCGAGCCGCGTGCCGTTGGCCTGCAGGCCACCGCGCTGGGTGATCCGCAGCAGGTTTCCGTCGTCGTAGTACTCGAAGTCCAGCGCCGAACGCGAGTGGTCGAGGATGCGCTGGATCTTGCCGCGGACGTGCGCCTTCTTCGCCTCCGCCTTGCTGTAGTAGTCGACCTCGAAGAACCGGCCGGCCGCGTCGTGGACCTTGACGATCCGCCGCTTCGGCCCGCCCGGGTCCTCACCGGGCGGCGTGTCCTGGAGCTCGAACCGCAACTGGTTGCCGTTGCGGTCGGTGAGGTACGTCGGGTAGCCGTCGGCGTCGAACCAGAACGTCACGTTGTCGGGCCGGGTCAGCGCCCAGTGCTTGACCGGATCCGTCGTCGACCGCAGGTACAGGTTCACTCCGGCCGGCTCGGTCCACGTGGTGGTGCCGTCGGCGTTCGTGGTGCCCTTGAACTCGTGCGTGGTGCCGTCGCCGTCGGTCACGACGACGTACTTGCGGGACTTCCCGCTGATCTGGTCGGCGTTGTTCGGGTGGATGTCCAGACCGTAGCCCCACCGGGTCAGGCCGGAGATCGACAGCGAGACGTTGTTGCCGGCCGGCGACTCGGAGTGGTCCTCGAGGGAGTTGTAGGTCAGGTCGAGCATCGTGGCCAGGCCGCGGCCGGGCGCGTAGAACGGTGACCAGCGCCACAGCATGTTGCCGTTGGCAACGTTGGTGAGCACGTTCAGGCCGGCGCCGCCCGGCTCGCCCTCGTACTGCCAGTACTTCTCCAGGCCGAGCGCGCCTTCCAGGTTCTTCTCCACGATGACCGGATGGTCGACCGGCTTGTTGCCCCGGCCGGCGTACCACTTGTTCAGGGTCGTCGCGTTCCGGTCGTAGATGTCGAACCGCAACCGGACCTGGGACAGATCGGTGCCCAGCGGGATGGCCGGGGGTTCGACGGTGATCGGGATCCGCTTGCTCTGCCCCGGCTGAACGGTCTGCGGGAAGTAGTCCGTCCCCGGGCCCTCGAACAGTACGACGCCGTCGTTGGTGTACCAGCGGTACCAGAGCTGCAGGTCGGTGCTACCGGTGTTGCGCCAGGTCACCGTGCTGTTGTTGGTCACCGTCACGTCGGCCTGGAAGGCGTTCGCCGACACCATGTCGGGTGGCGGCGGCACCACGATCGTGTCCTCGGCGGACTGCGTCGCCGTTTCGGACTGGTACGCCTGGGTGCTGTCGACCGGTGCGCTCACCAGGTCCTTCGTCGCAGTGCCGGAGTCCACGCCCGCCGCGAGTTCGTTGCCCAGGATGGTGGGCGGGATCGCAAACGGATCGTCGGCGTTGCCGAGCACGTTCAGGTCGTACCCCGCCTGGTACGCCGTGCCCGCCGTGTTCGCCACCGTCACGGCGGCCGCAGTCGACACCCGCACGCGGCCGGCGGCGTCGTACGCGCGGACGGTGAGGGCGTGCGAGCCGTCGTACGCCGTACGCAACGTGTCGAGGGTGTTCCAGCTCGCGGACCAGGGCGCGACGGTGTCGGTGGCGAACACCTCGTCGTCGGCCAGGAATTCGACCTTGGTCACGGCGACGTCGTCGGTGGCGGACGCGTTGACCGTGACGGTGCCGCTCACCGATGCGCCGGTGCCCGGCGAGGTGACGGAAGCGGCCGACGGTGCGGCCGAGTTGTCCACGATCATCGAGCTGTTCGGTGACGTGGTGACGTTGCCGGCGTCGTCGGTCGCGCGGACGGCCAGGGTGTGACTGCCAGCGGTCGCGCCGGTGGAGTTCCATGTCGTCGTCCACGGGGCCGCGGTGTCGGTGGCGACGACCACGCCGTCCACCAGGAACTCGACCTTGTCCACGCGGCGGTCGTCACCCGCGGCCGCCGTGAGGACCGCGGCGGTCCCGGACACGAGTTGGCCGGAGGCGGGCTCCGCGACGGCCGCACGCGGCGGGCGCGGCGCCGTGGCGTCGGTGTAGCTGAGGATCAGACGCGGACGCTCGGCGGCCACGGAGTAGTCGTCGCTGCGATAGTCGAAGTACTGCTGGGCGGTGGGCAACGTCTCGGTCGAGGCCTTCAGCAGCAAGCCGTGGTTCGGCGTGCCGGAGACCCAGCGCTGGACCATCGCACCGATGGCGAAGCTGTCGGTCCCCGCTGTGGTCCGTGCCTTGGCCGCGACCGAGGCGTTGACCGCGGGGTCGTACGCGCTGCCGGCGGCAGCCCATTTCACACCGCTCTGCGTCTCGTTCCAGGTCACGCCGGTCCCGTCACACTGGCCGGTGCCGGTGCCTTCGGTCCACGGCTGCTTGAGCCGGTGAACGGTGAGCTGACCGGCGCTGTTGGCAGTCGCGGCGTAGTTGAGTGACAGGGTGGCGGAGGTCACCGTCGCCGTCGGCGGGATGTCCCGCAGGTCGAACCGCAGCACCGGCCGGTGCACCACGCCGTTGGTCGCCGGACCGATCCGCAACCAGCTTGCGCCGCCGTAGTTGTAGTCGTTGTAGCAGGTGACCGGAGTCGTCGTGTCCTGGGCGACGTACGACGCCTGGGCGGTGAGCGTCTTGTCGGTCCTGCCACTGACCGGAAGGGTCACGCGTTGCTCGGCCGAGACCAGCGAGCCGACCTTCACCTTGTACGAGAACGCCGTAGCGGCTTTCGCCGTCGTGTCACGGTACCGCGTGGTCCCGATGTCACTGATCGTGGTCAGCAGAGTGCCGGCCGACGGCGTGAAGCCGGCGGTCGCCGACCGGTGGACCTCGTAGCTGGTGAAGCCCGTTGTCGTGTCCGGGACGAAGCGGCTCCACGAGAGCTCGGCGCCGTCGCTGTGCCGGGTCGCCGGGGCATCGAGCGTCACCGCCACGGCCGCGTACGCCGCGGGTGGTCGTGGGAGCACGGGCAAGGAGCTCGACCCGACCAGGAGCGCTCCCACGATCATGCCGACCAGAACCCGATTCCATCGCACGGCGTACATCGCGGCCCCCTCTTGGCGCTGAGCAGATCAGCCCAGGCTGGCCATCCCCCTCGCCGCGCGTCACCGGGCGGTTCCCTTCACTGGGCCGCCACCAGCCGTCACAATCCGGCAATTCGCCGACAGGTACCGACAGCGGAGCGTGGACTCCGTGCAACTCTCCGACACGCGAGATCTGGATCATGACCCAACAGAGACCTACGGTGAGCGGTGCGTAAACCTCGGGGGAGGTTCCGTCCGTACAGGCGCTGGGGGTGTCTGAGAATGCGCCGACACAACCATGAGCAGGCCATCCGGCTGGTCGTCCGCCACGAGCAGCCCGAGGAAGGCTGGCGGCTCGTCGTGTCACTCGGGCTGGTCGGCCTGGTGCCGATGCTCGCGGTCGACGCCGACCACGCCGAGCGGCTGGCCGACTCCGACGTCGACGGCCTGCTCCAGGTCGAGGACAACTACGCCGAGTTACGGCTGGTCGAGCCGGACTGGCCCCTGCTCAGCCGATGGCTGTGCCAGGGCCAGGCCGAGATCCAGACCGCACTCACCGTTCGCGACCTGATGATGCGAGCCGGCCGGGGCCGGACGCTGGTGTGGGGTCCGCTCGAGATCCAGCCACGGCTGTTCACCGCCTCCTGGCACGGGCGGCCCCTCGCGCTCTCACCGATCCAACTGCGCCTGCTCTCCCTGCTCGTCGCCGCCGGCGGCGAGGTCGTCACCCGGCAGCAGATCGCGGCCAGGGTCTTCGGCGACACCTTCGACCGAACGGGTGACCGCCTCGATGCCCACGTCCGCCGGCTACGCCACCTTCTGGAGAAGGACCCCTCGCACCCTCGTTTTCTCCTCACCGTCCGAGGCGAAGGCCTCCGCCTCGCGGAGCCCGACTCCGACGACGACGCCGCCGGCTCAGCCGACGGTCAGACGCCGAGGACCTGACAGAGGAGATCCAGTGCACCCGGGAACGCGTGGTCGGGCGGGGTGCCGTAACCGACGATGACCGCCTGGCGGGTCGCCGGGGTCGGGTCGAAGTGGTAGTTGCCGAGGGTGGTGAGGCCGAGGCCCTGACGGGCGGCCCGGGCGACGATCTCCTCGGCGTCGCCATGGACCTCGAGGAGGACGTGCAAACCGGCCGAGATCCCGGCCACCTTGACCTCGGGTGCGCGGACCGCCAGCAGTTCGACCAGGCGGTCGCGGCGCCGCCGGTAGTGCAGGCGCGAGCGCCGTATGTGCCGGTCGTAGTGACCCGAGGCAATGAACTCGGCGAGGACCAACTGGTCCAGCGTCGCGGTCTGGTGGTCCGCGGTCCGCTTGGCCGCGATCACCGGCTCGATCATCGCCTGTGGCAACACCATCCACGCGAGCCGCAGCCCGGGCGCGAGGCTCTTGCTCGCCGTGCCCGTGTACACGACCCGCTCGGGATCCAGCGCCTGCAAGGCACCCACGGCTTGCCGGTCGTACCGGAACTCACCGTCGTAGTCGTCCTCGATCAGCACCGCACCGGCATCGCGGGCCCATTCGACAGCCGCCGTACGACGCTCAGGAGCGAGCGGCACACCCGTCGGCATCTGGTGGGCCGGCGTCAGCAGCGCAGCCTGCCCCGACAGCCCGGTCACCTGCGCGCCCAACTCGTCGACCGGGACCGGCACCGGCTCGAGCCCGCGCGACCGGATCACGTCCAGGTGCAGGGCGTACCCGAACTCCTCGACCGACACCGTCGTACCACCCTGCGACGTCAGCACCTCGCCGAGCAGGCTCAACGCCTGCACGTAGCCCGAGCAGATCAGGATCCGTTCCGGATCGGCCCGGACCCCGCGGGCCCGGGCGAGGTAGTCGGCGAGCTGGCGGCGCAACTCGATCCGGCCGCGCGGATCGCCGTACCCGAACGCCTCGTTGGGTGCCGACGGCAACGCCTTCCGGGCGGCGGCCAGCCATTCACTGCGTGGGAACCTGGACAGGTCGGGTGCGCCCGGCGTCAGGTCGTACCGGTAGTTCTTTGCCGCGGACAACGACGGCGAGAGCGGGGGTACTGCGTCCGGGGGAGTGCTCGCGCGGTTGGCGACCACCGTGCCGGAGCCCTGGCGCGCGGTCAGCCACCCCTCGGCGACGAGTTGCCCGTACGCGTCGGCCACCGTGTTCCGGGCAATCCCGAGGTCCCTGGCGAGCGACCGGGACGACGGCAACCGGGTCCCGGCCGGCAACCGCCCGCTCCGGATCGACTCGTGCAACGCCCGGACCAGATCGTTCCGCCCCCGCGACGCCGCCAGATCGAGGTGCAGATCCGACCCCGCCGAAGTGCCCGCCATGACAGTGGACCTTATCGCCACCTGTCAGCGGGCGGTCAGGGATTCCTCGAGCAGGTTGATCATGGCGGTGTGACGTTTGGCCTCGGTGTCGGACCGGCCGAAGGCGACCACGTCCAGGAAGACGCGGCTGACGAGGAGTTCCGCGGCGGCGCGGATCCGGTCCGGGTCGGCGACGACGTCCTCGGCGCCGCTGAGGATGTCGGCGACGGTGCTGGTGGCCTCGGCGAACAACTCGGCCGCGCGGTCGGCGATCTCGGGAGAGGCCTGCGCCTCCCGGAAGACGATGATACGCACCGAGCGGTCGCGTTCCAGCTGCTGGTACATCACGGTGACGACGGAACGCAGCCGCCGGTGCAGCGAACGCCCCCGGGCGGCGGCGCGCAGTACCTCGGCGGGTCTGGCCCGCTCGTGGACCACCGCGAGCAGCAGGTCCTGCTTGGTCGCGAAGTGGTAGAACACCAGGCCGGTGGGGACGCCGGCCTCCTGCGCGATTCGCGCGGTGGACGTCGCGTCGTACCCGCACTCGGCGAACAGGCGCTCGGCGGTCTCGATGATCGCCTGACGCTTGGTGTTGCGCCCCTGGACGGGGTGAGAGGTCATTGCTTGCCCCGTCTGCGCACCGGGTGCAGGTCCCCCGCCGCCTCGGCCGCCCGCCGGAACGCCTGGAACACGTACTCCGGAACGCGCAGGCCGCGGCGATCGGCCCACAGCAACTCGTGCTCGACCCTGGCCACCTGACGGGCGTAGTTCCGCAGGCCGGGGTCGCCGCCGGCGCTGATGTCCAGCGCGCGCATCGTCCGGCCGAACTCCGCGCGTTGCTCGTCGTTGCCGACGCCGACCGGCGAGAACGTCCGCTTCCGCAACGTCCGGACCAGCCACCGCTGCCAGCCGGCCAGGTGCTCCCAGAGATCACGGGCGGCCATCTGGTAGTAGGCGAAGTGCCCGGGCTCCTGGCGGCGGATCGGTGCGACCACCGTGGTCGCGATGGCCCGCTCCCCCAGCTCGAGCAGCCCGGTGTGAAGCTTGTTGTAGGCAAGGACCGCCGATCGTTCGGTGGCCACCCCGGTCAGGTAGTAGAGCATCCGGCTCACGTCCTGTACGGCGCCGATCCGGCCGAGCGCACCGAGCAGCCGGAGCCGGAACGATACGTCGGACACGTTCGGCTCGGCCGCATCCAGGCCGGCCAGCACCTGGAGACGATCGAGAATCAGGCCGTGGTGCGTCTCCTGCGGCAGCCACACGTCGGCGTAGAACCGCCGATCGACCTCCGGCGGATCCGGGAGCAATGCGTTCAGTTCGAGGACGTTGCGCTCGACCTCGAGCTCGACCCGCGACATGTACGACAGCACCGGCCCGAACCGCTCGGCCAGGACCTCCGGCCGGCGCATCGTGTAGTCGACGCTGTCCAGCGGGATCGGCGGGTGCTCCTCCCCCAGCCGGTCGACGTGGTCTGCCAGCCTCCGCTGCTCCCTGCGGCGTTTCGCCCGCCGCCGGGCGGACACCTCCACCAGCGCCATGCGCGGCCCCCCACTCCATTGACAGGAATGCCCGATCTGCTCCCCATCGTAGCGAGTAACTGACTGATCAGTCAGTCACTTCTCTGTGACGTCGCCGACATGCGCGCGCCGCCGGTGAACGACCCGGGTGGATAGCATCGCTGGGACATCGCGAGCCACGACCAAGGGAAGAGACACCGTGTCCGACCACACCACCCCAGCTCCGCCCGCACCGGAGTCCGGGTACGCACCGGTGAACGGCCTGCAGATGTACTACGAGATCCACGGCTCGGGCGGCACGCCGTTGCTGCTGCTGCACGGCGGCCTGTTCAACATCGACCTGCAGTTCGGCCCGCTGCTGCCGAGCCTGGCCGAGAACCGGCAGGTCATCGCCACCGACTTCCAGGGACACGGGCGGACCAACGACATCGACCGTCCGCTCGGCACCGCCGACCTTGCCTCCGACGTCGTCGGGTTGCTGCAGCACCTCGGCGTACCGGAGGTCGACGTGTTCGGCTTCAGCGTGGGCGGCGCGGTGGCGCTGCATCTGGCCATCCGCAAGCCCGAGCTGATCCGCAAGGCGATCATCTCCTCGGTGTCGTTCCACCCCGACGGCGACCGGGCCGAGAACGCGGAGGCGGTCGGCGAGATGAAGGTCGAGATGATCGCCGGTACGCCGATGGAGGCCGAGTACCTGGCCAAGTCGCCGCACCCCGACCTGGAGCACCTGCAAACTCTGCTCGACAAGCTCGGCACCTACGACCGCGGCACGGCCGGCTGGTCCGACGACGACATCCGCGGCATCGCGGCGCCGACGCTGATCACGGTCGGCGACTGCGATGCGGTCAAGCTGGAGCACGCCGTCCGGTTCCTTCAGCTGCGCGGCGGTGACGTGAACGGCGACTTCGTCGGCGTCCCCAGCTCGCAGCTGGCGGTTTTCCCCGGCACTACCCACTTCTTCGGCCTCGCGCGCACCGACCTGGTCCGGGACGTGGTGCTGACCTTCCTGGACGCACCCGTGCCTGAGGCCTGAGGCCCGGGGAAAATTGGCCCCTGAAATCGTCTCGAAGGTGGACCAGGGGCCTGGGCCGATCAGGACATAGGTTGGCGACATGAGCACAACGACGACAACTCGGCGGGTCAAGCTCGCCAACCTGGTTCCCGATTTCTACAAGGCGATGATCGCGCTGGACGCGGTGTCCGACACCGGGCTCGACCCCAAGCTGGCGCACCTGGTCCGGATCCGCGCGTCCCAGCTGAACGGCTGTGCCTACTGCACCGACATGCACTCGCTCGACCTGCTGCACCTCGGCGACGACCAGCAGCGGATCACCCTGCTGCCGGTCTGGCGGGAGTCGCGCTCCTTCTACTCCGAGCAGGAGCAGGCCGCGCTGGCATTGACCGAAGCGATCACGTTGATCAGTGTTGACCACGTTCCCGACGAGGTTTACGAGGTCGCGGCCCAGGCGTTCGACGAGAAGGACCTCGCTCAGTTGATCGCCTTGATCGTGACGATCAACGCGTGGACCCGGATCGGTGTCACCGGGCGGATGGAGCCCGGCCACTACAAGCCGAGCTGAGGCGGGCGATGGCATCCCAAGCCCAGTCGTTCCGGGCGATGCACCACGGCGGTACGCCGCTGGTGTTGCCGAACGCCTGGGACCCGGTCACCGCCCGGATCGTGGCCGAGGCCGGCTTCCCGGCGGTCGCGACCAGCAGCGGTGCGGTCGCCCGCGTCCTCGGGTACGACGACGGGCAGTTGACCCCGCCGGACGAGATGTTCACCGCGGTGGCACGGATGGTCCGGGCCGTCGACGTACCGGTCACCGCGGACATGGAGGCCGGGTACGGGTTGCCGGCACAGGAGTTCGCGGAACGGCTGCTGGAGACCGGCGCGGCCGGCTGCAACCTCGAGGACTCCATCGACGGTGTACTGACCGACCCGGCCCAGTTCGCCGACTACCTGGCCGAGGTCCGCGCCACCGCCGGCGCGGACCTGGTCCTCAACGCCCGGGTCGACACCTTCCTGTACGGCGAGGATGTTGCCGACGCGATCGAGCGCGGTCGCGCCTATCGCCGGGCCGGCGCGGACTGCGTCTACCCGATCTTCGCCCCGCTGGACGTCCTGCCCGACGTCGTGACCGGAATCGGCGGACCGATCAACGCCCACGCGGCGGTGGGCGGGCCGACGCCGGCCGAACTGACGGCGGCCGGCGCCATCCGGATCTCGTACGGCACCAGCGTGCACAACCACCTGATGAGCACACTGCGGGACCTGCTGCCCTCTCTGGTCGGGGAAGACTTCTCCGCCTAGAGGTTGCCCTTGCTGAACCTCAGCGCGTAGACCAGCGCCCAGTCCTGGTCGTTCGCAAGCGGATCCGCCACGTACGCCGGCTGTCCGTTGACGCAACTCGGGTAGACGAAGGCACAGGTCGCCGTACCGTCTGCCTCGAAGTTGACCAGATTCGAGCGCAGGATCGCCTCGCTCGCCGCGTCCAGCCAGGCCGCGTCGGACTCGCCGACCAGTTCGCGCGGCCAGGCGGCGTACACGGCCGCACTCAGCACGGACCAGTAGTGCGGGAACACGTCGCCCCACAACCGCAGGCGGCCGAACCAGTACCCGTCCCAGTGGCGGATCGGCACGTGCCGCAGCCGTACGTCGGGTTGGTCGGCGGCGAACGAGGTCAGCCACTTCAGCCGGCGGTTCAATTCGGAGCCGTCGATCTGGTCGGGTGCGATCCGGTACGCCGCGACCAGCAGTTCGAGCAGCGGCGCGACCATCGACTGCTCGTAGTTCACCTCGTGCGGCGGCAGTTCGTCGCCGTACTCGAGGAACGTGCGCGCGTGCTCGACGAGCTGGTCGTGCAGTTCCAGCTCGCTCAGCAGCGGACCGAGGTCGAAGGCGAGGAAGTGTGCGCCGCCCAGCTCGTAATACCGCTCGAGGATGCGCGTCGCGCCGGCGCGGTCGCCCTGGCCGAGCAGGAACCGCGCGAACCACGGGAAGTTGTACAGCCGCACCCGGCCCTTGTGGATGCTGTCGTCATGGACCGTCCCGTCCTCGTCGACCAGGTGCTCGCGAACGAACTGCTCGTACCCGGCGAGCGCCTCGTCCAGCTCGGCCCGGTCACCCCAGCCGCGATCGCGAACCTCCTGCAACAGAAGGGCCATACCGACCCGCTCGCGCGCATCGGACCAGTCGCCCCACGCCCCGGAGAGCACGGTCAGCCCGCTCTCGTTGTCGTACGGCACGAACGCGTACCGACGGCTGTCCGCCAGCTCCGGCCGGCGCTGCTTGTCGAGGATGAACCGCACCCGCCGTTCGGCGATCTGCCTGAGCGGCTCATGGAACAGTACGGCGATCCGCGCGGTCCGGTCGCCGTCCTTCGCCTCGACGTGCTGGATGCCGGCCTCGTCGCTGGTGACCTCGGTCGGTCCGCTTCCGGTGAGCCGGATCGTCTCACCCACCTCGGCTGCCAGGGTGTCCGCGTCGATCAGCGGTTGCCGATCCGCGTGGAAGCCGGGCAGGTCGTCGTACCAGGAAAGCTGCCAGGTCCAGCGGTACGACGCACCCGGGGCGAGGGTGATCGGCGGCTGACCGCCCATCGCGTGCGGCGCGCGGGCGTGGTCGGTGACGTGCAGGTAGAGGTGACCGCGGATGTTGCTGCTGGTGCCGGCCTCGCGCGACTCGACGGAGTACGCCCACAGCTCGCCTTCCTTGAGCTGCAGGCCGAGGCCAGGACCGCTGCCGTCCATCGGCACCGCCCACACCCACGCGTCGGCGCCGCCCGTCCACACGTGCGCATGGACCGCGCCGGTCAGGCTCTCGCGACTCGACCGGTAGATGTCGCGGTACGGCGTACTGATCGCCAGCGAACCGATGTCGACCGGTGCGGTCCCGGCGTTGCGGAGCTCGTAGGTCTCGGTCCACTGGTCACCGAACCGGCGGCCGACGCGCAACTCCAGCCCGCCCAGTTGATAGAGCAGGTCGATGCCGGTTTGCCGCCAGCGCACCAACTCCGGATGGTCGAAGCGGTGGCTTCCCCGGTCGGTGATCACGAACCCCTTGCCCCAGGCATGCAGCGTGTCGTGCACACCACCCTCGTCGTCGAGCAGCACGCGCCGGCCGTCCGGGTGGATCACCTGCTCGACAGCGCCGTCGTCACCGACCTGGACCGTGCCCGCACCGAATCCGAAGATTTCCACGATTGCCCAACCTATCGATGTCGAAAGCCGCTCATCGGCTCCGTCCCCCTGGTGAGAACACTCCTCCGACGAAAGGATCGGACCATGACCAAGGACGAGATCGCCGAAATCCTGGCCAAGCCGTACGCACAGCAGTTGCTGCACGGCCCCGAGCCGGCGCGGCTGGCGTACAACGGCCTGGACGGCGACCCGCGGGTGATCCCGATCGGGTTCTGGACCGAAGGTGAGCACCTCGCGATGGCGACCGTGCCGACCTCGGCGAAGGTCGCGGCCCTGCGCAAGAACCCGAAGGTCGCGATCACCATCGACAAGGGCGCGTTCCCGCCCAAGGTCCTGCTGCTGCGCGGCACCGCCGAGGTCGAACTGGTCCAGGGCATCCCGGAGGGCTACCTGCAGGCCGGCCACAAGGTGATGACCGACGAGCAGTACCCCGGGTGGGAAACCGGCGTGAAAGGCCTCTACACCGAGATGGTCCTCATCACCGTCACCCTCACCTGGGCCAAACTCCTCGACTTCGAAACCACCCTCCCCAAATCCGTCGAAGACCTCATCAAGCAGAAATCACCCGGCTAATCCCCACCCCTGCCACGCAGCCGCTCCCGCGTCCCGCTCGGACGACTGCTTGTCGGTGTCCGTCAGCCAGACAGGTGGTTGTCACGCTCACGGGAAATTGCCCACGCGTGCTGCGCAGCCGCTCCTACGTCGCGCCCGCTACGCCCGCTCCCACCCACCCGATCTTCCTCGCGGGCTACCGCCTCAATGTGCGGGCTACCGCCCTCAGTCGGCGGGCTGCCGCCCGCGTGCGCGGCTCCTGCGTGCGCCCGGTTTCCCGCATGCCGGTGTCCGCCAGGCAAGACAGGTGGTGGTCACGCTCACCGTGCAATTCACCCACGCGTGCTGCGCAGCCGCTCCTACGTCGCGCCCGCTACGCCCGCTCCCACCCACCCGATCTTCCTCGCGGCCTACCGCCCTCACCTGCGCGCTTACCGCCCTCGATCTGCGGGCTGCCGCCCTCAACTGACGGGGCTGTCGCCAGCGTGCGCCTCCTGCGTCGCGCTTGATTTTCGGCTGGCCGGTGTCCGTCAGGCAGACAGGTGGTGGTCACGCTCATCGGGAAGTCGCCCACGCGTGCTGCGCCCCCCACCCGATCTACCTCGCGGGCTACCGCCCTCAGTTGGCGGTCTGCCGCCCGCATGTGTGCGGGACTATCGCGCTTGTTGTGCGGGCTTCGCCCTCAGCCGGCGGGGTTGCCGCCCGCGTGCGCGCTCCTGCGCGGCGCTTGGTTTCCTGCTCTCCGGTGTCCGTCCGGCAGACGGGTGGTGTCGCGCTGAGCGTGGGATTCCCAGGCGGCTAGGCAGCCCGCTCCTTCATCGCGCGGTCGACTTGTCCGAGCGGCGTTGTCCGCAGGGCCGCCGTTCGTCTCGGTCTATATGTTGTCCTCGGTGTGGACCTGTTTAGAGGGCGCAGCATGCGTGGGTTCCACGACACGCGCACCCGGGGAATCGCTCGGGTCTACGGAACCCCGGTCAGGACCACCATTTCTGGCGGCGGGCCAGGGCGTCGGCGGTTTGGTTGGTGGTGTCCAGGGCGTCCAGGGCGGCGACGGCGTCTTCGTCCAGGTCGAAGTCGAAGACGGCGAAGTTCTCCTCGATGCGTTCCCGATGTGTCGACTTGGGGATGACCGACAAGCCCTTCTGGATTGCCCATCTGATCAGGACCTGCGCGGGAGTGCGTCCGGTTGCGGACGCGATTCGCCCGACCACCGGATCATCGAGGTGCCGGCCGGTTCCCAGCGGGCTGTAGGCCTGGGCGACCACGCCCGCGTCCTCACACGCCTCGACCAAGGACCGGCGGTACTCGAACGGACTGAACTGGATCTGGTTGACCGCCGCCGGGATCTGGCTCACCTTCGAGAGCTCCCGCAGTTCCGCGGCGCTGAAGTTCGACACTCCGATCGCCCGCGCCAGCCCGGCCTCACTGGCCCGCTCCATACCGGGCCAGGCCCACGTCGGCCCGCGCTGCGGCCAGTGGATCAGATACAGGTCGAGGTAGTCGGTGCCCAGCCGCTCCAAACTTCTCTGCGCCTCGGCAAACGGATCGCGGCTTCCCGGATAGAACTTCGTGGTCAGGAAGATTTCCTCGCGCGGAATGCCGCTGCTCCGGATCGCTCGCCCGACACTCGCTTCGTTCCGGTAGGCCTGCGCCGTGTCGATCAGCCGGTACCCGGTCTCGAGCGCCGCGGCAACCGCCCGCTCACACTCCCGCCCGTCCCGCACCTGCCAAACCCCGAGCCCCAGCACGGGAATCTCCGCACCGTTCGACAATGTCCGAGTCGCCTGCTCACCGTTCGCGCCCATGCCCTCCCTTCTACCACGCCACCCACAACATCCCCGGCGAACGTGACACCAGTTGCCTGTCGACGGACACCGCCAAGCAGCCGTCCGAGCGCGACGCAGGAGCGCGCACGCTGGCGGCAGCCCGCCAACCAAGGGCACTAAGCCGCAGGTGAGGGGCGGTAGCCCGCAGGGAAAGCTCGGGTGGGGGGAGCGGGCGTAGCGGTTGCGACGCAGGAGCGGCCGCGCAGCTCGCGTGGGGACGCCCCCGGGTCTCGTTCGTGCTGCTGCAGCTGGTGGCACCACGAGCGCGTTCAGGCTGGTGGCGGGTCGGCCATGACGCCAGTTGTCGGGGTGACGGACAACCGGCCAGCAGGAAACCGGGCGCGACGCAGGAGCGCGCACGCCGGCGGCAGCCCCCCAACCAAGGGCGCTAAGCCCGTAGGTGAGGGCGGTAGCCCGCACATGAGATCGGGTGGGCGGGAGCGGGCGTAGCGGGGGCGACGCAGGAGCGGCCGCGCAGCTCGCGTGGGGACGCCCCAGTCCGCGTGACACCCGTTGTCGGGCCGACGGACACCGACAAGCAGTCGTCCGAGCGCGACGCAGGAGCGCGCACGCGGGCGGCAGCCCGCCAACCAAGGGCGCTAAGCCCGCAGGGAAGGGCGGTAGCCCGCAGGGAAGGGCGATAGCCCGCACAGAAGATCGGGTGGGCGGGAGCGGGCGTAGCGGGGGCGACGGAGGAGCGGCCGCGTAGCACGCGTGGGAAAGAAGCCCTTCCAGCACGCGTGGGAAGGAAGGCCTTAGAGCTTGTTGGCCCGGCGGATGACGTCTACTACGTCGGACATCATGCCGGTGAGGTCGTAGTCCTTGGGGGTGTAGACGGCGGCGACGCCGGCGGTGAGGAGGGTGCGGGCGTCGGCGTCGGGGACGATGCCGCCGACGACGACCGGGACGTCTTCGAGGCCGGCTTCGCGGAGGCCGGCGACGACCTGCGGGACGAGTTCCATGTGCGATCCGGACAGGATGGACAGGCCGACGCAGTGGACGTCCTCGGCGACGGCGGCCGCGACGATCTGCTCGGGTGTCAGCCGGATGCCCTGGTAGATCACCTCGAACCCGACGTCCCGAGCCCGTACGGCGACCTGTTCGGCGCCGTTGCTGTGACCGTCGAGCCCCGGCTTGCCGACGAGGAGCCGCAGCCGCCCGCCCAACTCTTCCGACGTCGCCGCGACCTTCGACCGGACGGCGGCGATGGCCTCACCGCCGGCCGAGACGCCGACCGATCCGGAGACCCCGGTCGGTGCGCGGTACTCGCCGAACATCTCGCGCAGCACCCCTGCCCACTCCCCCGTCGTCACACCCGCCCGGGCGCATTCCAGGGTGACCGGCATCAGGTTGTCGGTGCCTTTCGCCGCGTCACGCAACTTGGCGAGCGCGGCCTCGACCGCCTTCTGGTCCCGCTCGGCGCGCCACGTCCGCAGCGACTCGAGCGCCGCACTCTCGGCGGCCGGGTCGACGGTCTGGATCGCGGTGTCGAGGTCGGCGGTGAGCGGCGACGGCTCGGTGTTCTCGAACTTGTTCACCCCGACGACGATCTGCTCACCGGACTCGATCCGCTGCCGCCGTTCGGCATGGGACGCGACCAGCGCCTGCTTCAGGTAACCGCTCTCGACGGCCGCGACCGCACCGCCCATCGCCTGCACCCGGTCGATCTCCTCACGGGCACCGGCGACGAGTTCGTCCACTTTGGCCTCGATCACGTGCGATCCGTCGAAGATGTCGTCGTACTCGAGCAGATCCGACTCGTACGCGAGGACCTGCTGCATCCGCAGCGACCACTGCTGGTCCCACGGACGCGGAAGGCCGAGTGCCTCGTTCCACGCCGGCAACTGGACGGCGCGGGCGCGGGCGTTCTTCGACAGCGTGACACCGAGCATCTCGAGCACGATCCGCTGGACGTTGTTCTCCGGCTGCGCCTCGGTCAACCCGAGTGAGTTGACCTGGACGCCGTACCGCAACCGCCGCGCCTTCGGGTCCTGTACGCCGTACCGGTTCAGCGTCAGCTCGTCCCAGAGCCGCACGAACGCGCGCATCTTGCACATCTCCTCGATGAACCGCACGCCGGCGTTCACGAAGAACGAGATCCGCTGCACCACGTCGCCGAACCGCTCCGGCGGCACCTGGCCGCCGTCGCGAACCCGGTCCAGTACGGCGATCGCGGTCGACAGCGCGAAGGCGAGTTCCTGGACCGGCGTCGCACCGGCCTCCTGCAGGTGGTAGCTGCAGATGTTGATCGGGTTCCACTTCGGGATGTTGGCGACCGTGTAGGCGATCAGGTCGGTGGTCAGCCGCAGCGACGCGTCCGGCGGGAAGGCGTACGTCCCACGGGACAGGTACTCCTTGACGATGTCGTTCTGCGTCGTGCCGGTCAGTTCGTCGGGCAGCGCGCCCTGTTCCTGCGCGGCGACCTGGTAGAGCGCGAGCAACCACATCGCGGTCGCGTTGATCGTCATCGACGTGTTCATCTGCGCCAGCGGGATCTGGTCGAACAGCGCACGCATGTCGCCGAGATGCGCGACCGGTACGCCGACCTTCCCGACCTCACCCTTCGCGAGCGGGTGATCGGCGTCGTACCCGGTCTGGGTCGGCAGGTCGAACGCGACCGACAGCCCGGTCTGGCCCTTGGCCAGGTTCCGCCGGAACAACGCGTTCGACTCCGCCGCGGACGAGTGGCCCGCGTACGTCCGCATCACCCACGGTCGATCCTTCTCGGTCGCCATGTACCCGAGAGTAGGACCGTGTTCCCTGGTGAGTCCGCACCTCGTGACCGGAGTCACCAGGGGGTTAGATCACACTGACCGTCACCTCAGGCGCTGATCGCCAGCGGAGTCCGCTCGACGTGCAGGACGCGGTGCAGGCGGGTGACCGCGAGGATGCGGACCACCGACGGCATCGGGTGCCACAGGACGAGTTGACGGCCCAGCAACTGGGTACGGCGATGGGTCGCGACCAGCAGGCCGAGCCCGGTCGCGTCGACGGCGTCGACTTCCTCGAGGTCGACGATGACGTCGCCGACCGAGGTGTCGATCACCTGGTTGAGAGTTTGACGGACGTCGCCCACCGAGCGAACGTCCAGGATGCCGGTCAGGTGTACCACGTTCGGCTTGTCATGGGTCGGTGCGAGCATGTCCGTGCCCTCCGCTCTCCCGGCGGCCCCCGAGTCATCGGCCGCACTGCAGCGTGCCTGCTTGTGAACGTAAAGACTCCCTGGGAACGCAAAAGGTTGCCAAGGCCTCGCGACCTTTTATTTCGCGAGACAATGGTGTCCGTGTTCGCCGAGCAGTACTTCCTTTTCCCGTTGGTCGCGATGGCGCTGGCCGGGCTGATGGTGCTGCTGTGCCGCTGGGCGTTCTCGAAGGCGAAAGGCGGCTCGCTGGTGCGCCGGGTCGACCACAGCCCGGCGGAACGCGACGCGTTCGGCCTGCTGATCGACGTACGGACCCTGCCGACATACAACGAGGCCCGGGTCACGGTCTCGATGCTGAAGGACTTCGGCATCAAGGCCACCGCGGCCCGGACGAAGGACGGCTGGACCGTGTACGTCTGGCCGCGGGACGAGGCCGCGGCCCGCGGACTCCTCGACGCCTCCTGACTCTGCCGTCGTCTTTGACGACGCTGTCCACCTGAGAGCGTTCTCGCGCGTCATCTTCCCGGAGCGGCGATCGCGAGAAGGGGTCTGGGGACATCGGACAAGAAGAGGGTGAGCCGACCGGCACACCAGACGTGAGGAGTCCGATGACGCCCGACCTGGCCTTGGCGACGCTTGCGTTCCCCGGTCGGTTGCCGGCCACCGCCGTACCAGCGAGCGATGCGGACGAGGACGGCCGGGTGCTGGAGGCGTCGGTGCGGGAGCCGGACCGGTTCACGCTGATCTTCGACCGGTACTTCGCGCAGGTGCACTCGTACGTCGCCCGGCGGCTCGGCACCGACATCGCGGACGACCTCGCGGCGGAGACGTTCCTGATCGCGTTCCGGCAGCGCGACCGGTTCGACCGGCGCAACGGTGTGGTGCGCGCCTGGCTGTACGGCATCGCGACGAACCTCATCCGCCGGCACCGCCGCGACGAGGTCCGGGCCTGGCGTGCGGTGGCGAAACTGCCACCGCCGACAGCTTCCACCGAGCACGAGGACCGCATCGCCGCACAGGTCACCGCGCAGGGCGCGAGCCGCGAACTCGCCGCCGCCCTCGCGAAGGTCTCCGCCAAGGACCGCGAGGTGCTGTTGCTGGTGGCAATCGGACAACTCACGTACGACGAAGTGGCCGAAGCACTCGGCATCGCGTACGGAACCGTCTGCTCCCGCCTGTCCAGGGCGCGCCGCATCCTCCGAGACTCCCTGGACCCGCTGTGAACGAACTCGAGAGGATCCGCAAGGCGTTCCCGGAGCCGGAGGGCCCCACCGCCGAGACGACCGCGGCCGCGCGGCGGCAGGTGCAGCAGTTGATCCGCGAGGCTGAGCGACCGACACGGCGCCGCGCTCGGGCCAGGGCGGCGTGGGTCGGTACGGCGCTCACCGCTACCACCGCTGTGGTGACGGTGGTCGGTCTGGGTGTGCCCTTGCTGCGAGGATCCCCCGCACCTGAGGCGGCTCCGGCGACCATCACACCGACCGCGCCGCGGTTCACGAGTGCGAGCCAGGTGCTGATCGCCACGGCGGTGCAGCAGGAAACAGATGAGAAAGTCTCGGGAAAGTTCTTCCGAGTGCGGAGCCTGCACATCGGTGCGGCGACGCGGGTGGGCAATCCGAAGTACACGCTGGAGCGGCGCACGATCGGCGAGAGCTGGATGCCGATGAAGCCGGGTGTGCAGTCCTGGTTCGGCTGGGTGGACCTCGGCTACCGCCCGGCCGCACCCGCCGACGTGGCCAAGTGGCGAGCCCAGGGGTCACCACGATCATGGCAACTGGTCTACGAGGAGGACCCGATCACCATGGCTCCCAGCGAACCGGTGGTGACCAAGATGGCGTTCGACGAGGCCCCGTCCGGCTACTACCTGACCGGCGGCAAGTCCCTGACCGCACAGCAGATCGCGGCGCTCCCGACCGACCCGGTGAAGCTCCGCGCCGTCCTCGCCCGCACTGCCGACCCGGATGCGACCGCGTTCGAACGCGACTACGTGGTGTTCGCCGCAGCCGGGCGGCTGTTGTTCGAGATGCCCTCGCCACCGAAGCTCCGCGGCGCGGCCCTTCGCGTGCTGGCCGCGCTGCCCGGCACCCACGTCCGCACCGGTGTCGAAGACCCGATCGGCCGGCTCGGCACCGAGATCACCATCGGCACGAAGCCGGACCTGCCGAGCGGCGGCAAGACCTTCATGATCCGCGGCGGCGCCCGGTACATCATCGATCCCGCAACCGGGCGCCTGCTCAGCTCGACGTACGGCGGGAAGCTCGCCGCGACCGTCGTCCTGGAATCCGGCTGGACCGACGAGAACCCGACGCCACCCTCACCTGCCGTCCGTTGACTGCACCGGTCGACATCGAACTGTTTGCCGGACACCTACAAGCCGTTCGGTGCCCGGGCCTGCGGGTACTTCGACTCCATCGAGACCGAGGGTTCTTGTGGCGGCGTCTAGGGTCGGTGGCATGGGGATTCTGCTGGAGCTGGATCTGACCAGGGGTGTGCTCGAGACGCCGCCCGCATCGCCGGTGGCCGCGTTCCGCGCGCGGCACCTGCCGACACTGCGTGAGTTGGTCGCGGCCCTGCGCAAGGGTGCCCGCGACGACTCGGTCGTCGGTCTGGTCGCTCATCTGGGCGGACAGCGACTGTCGCTCGCCCAGGTGCAGGACCTGCGGGAAGCGGTCGCGGATTTCCGTACGTCGGGGAAGCCGGCGGTGGCGTGGACGGAGTCGTTCGGCGAGACCGGTCATGGGACGGTGCCGTACTACCTGGCCACCGCGTTCGACGAGATCTGGGTGCAGCCGTCCGGCGATCTCGCGATCACCGGCGTGTCCGTGCAGGCCGTCTTCGTCCGCGGCGCGCTGGACAAGGCCGGCGTGATCCCGCAGTTCGGCAAGCGCCGCGAGTACAAGACCGCCGCGGACACCTTCACGGAGAAGGAGATGACCGAGCCGGCCCGCGAGATGGCGTCCCGGCTGGCCGAGTCGGCGTACGAGCAGATCGTCGAGGGCATCGCCGTACGACGCCGTCTGGACACCGCACGAGTGCGGGAGCTCGTGGACAGCGCACCACTGCCCGCACAGGCCGGGCTCGAGGCGGGACTCGTCGACCGGGTCGGCTATCGCTCCGACGTGTACGACGAGCTGCGGAAGGCACTCGGCGAGACCACACGCCTCTTGGCCGAGCGGTACATCCGCCGTGGTCCGCGGACGCTGCAGGACCTTCGCAAACAACTCCCGTGGCCACAGAAGCCAGTCGTGGCCGTCGTACGCGTGTCTGGCGCCATCAACGTGGGGCGGAACTCCAGCAGTCCCCTCGGCAGTTCCGGCTCGGGCTCTGACACGGTCGGCGCCGCGCTGCGTGCCGTCGCCGACAACGACAAGGTGAAAGCCGTCGTACTGCGCGTGGACAGCCCGGGAGGCTCGTACGTCGCCTCGGACGCGATCCGGAACGAAGTACTGCGGCTGCGGTCCACCGGGCGGCCGGTGATCGCGTCGATGGGCACTGTGGCGGCGTCCGGCGGCTACTTCGTCGCGATGCCGGCCGATGTGATCGTCGCGCAGCCGGGCACCATCACCGGCTCGATCGGCGTGCTGTCCGGCAAGGGCGTCGTACGGGACGCGCTCGGCCGGATCGGCATCTCACAGCAGGCCGTGTCCGAGGGCGAGAACGCGCGGATGTACTCCGCCCAGGAGGAGTTCACCGACGAGCAGTGGGCGCGGCTCGAGGAGACGCTCGACCGCATCTACAAGGACTTCGTTGCCAAGGCCGCCCAGGACCGCGGTCTGCCCGAGGAGCAGTTGGAGACTCTCGCACGCGGTCGCGTGTGGACGGGTGCCGACGCCCACGCCCGCAAGCTCGTCGACGAGCTCGGCGGGTTCCAGCACGCGCTGACCATCGCCTGCAACCGGGCCGGTCTGGACCGCGACAACATCGCCCTGGCCACGGTCCCCCACCGCAACTTCCTGGACCAGCTGCGCGCACCCACGACCACCGACGACCTGGCCGTCAGGGCCCAGCCACTGACCCTCGACGGCTTGACCACCGGCATCTACACCGCCCTGGGCCTACCACCCGAGGGCCTGCTGCGGATGCCGCTGAACTGGCAGCTGGTCTGACTGAGCCGCGTCGTCGAGCGCGGACCCGGCTGCCCGTCACTGCGTGCGATCGCCTCCTGGCACCCACAGGACGTCGCCGCCGGAGGACAGGTTGGCGACCCGGCCGAGGATGAACAGCAGGTCGGAGAGGCGGTTGAGGTAGGTGATGGCGAGCAGGTTGATCGACGGGCCGAGCGCCTCCACCGCGGCCCAGCCGGCGCGTTCGGCCCGCCGGACGACGGTCCGGGCGAGGTTCAGGTAGGCGGCGCCCTCGGTGCCGCCGGGCAGGACGAACGACCGAAGCTTGGTCAGCCGGCTGTTGTACTCGTCGCACCAGCCTTCGAGGCGGTCGATGTAGTCCTGGGTGATCCGCAGCGGCGGGTACTCCGGATTCGGCGTGATCGGGTTGCACAGGTCGGCGCCGACGTCGAACAGGTCGTTCTGGATCCTGGTCAGCAGCACCACCAGGTTGCTGTTCAGGTGCCCGGCGGCGACGGCCACTCCGATCGCGGAGTTGGCCTCGTCCACCTCGCCGTACGCCGCCAGCCGCGGATCGGTCTTCGAGGTCGTCGAGTTGTCGCCCAGGCGGGTCTCGCCGGCGTCACCGGTCCGGGTGTAGATCCGCGTCAAGTTCACAGCCATGGCAAGGACTCTACGCAAAGCGCGGATCGGTCAAACGCTACAGTCGACCGGTGGAACGGTTTCGGATCGCGGGTGAAGCACGGCTCGAGGGTGCCGTGGAGGTCGCCGGGGCGAAGAACAGTGTGCTCAAGCTGATGGCGGCGGCCCTGCTGGCGGAGGGTACGACGCTCCTGCGGCAGGTCCCGAACATCCTCGACGTCACCTTCATGGCCCAGTTGCTGGACACGCTCGGGTGCGAGGTGAAGGTCGACGCCGACGAGCGGACGGCCACGATCGCCGTACCGGGTGAGGTCGGGCACCAGTGCGACTACGAGCTCGTCCGCAAGCTGCGGGCGTCGATCTCGGTGCTCGGACCGCTGCTGGCCCGGTGCGGCCGGGCGGAGGTGGCGCTGCCGGGCGGTGACAACATCGGCTCGCGCGGGCTGAACATGCACGTCGCGGGCCTGGAGGCGATGGGTGCGAAGGTGCACATCGCGCACGGTTTCGTCATCGCCGAGGCGCCGCAGGGCCTGCACGGTGCCGAGGTGTGGCTGGACTTCCCGAGTGTCGGCGCGACCGAGACGATCATGATGGCCGCCGTCCTGGCAAGGGGCACCACCGTGATCGAGAACGCCGCCCGGGAGCCGGAGATCCAGGACATCGCCGCGATGCTGGTCGAGATGGGCGCCCAGATCGACGGCGCCGGGTCGCCGCGGATCGAGGTGAACGGCGTCGCCGGACCGCTCCAGCCGGTCGAGCACACCGTCGTACCGGACCGGATCGTCGCCGGGAGCTGGGCGTTCGCCGCCGCGATCACGAAAGGCGACGTGACGATCACGAACGGCCACGCCGAGCACCTGGAACTGCCGCTGGACAAGCTGACCAAGGCCGGCGCGGAAATCAGCGTGCTGGAGTCCGGGTTCCGGGTGCGGATGCACGACCGGCCCAAGCCGGTGGACGTGGTCACGTTGCCGTACCCGGGCTTCGCGACCGATCTGCAGGCGTTCGTGATCGCGCTGAACGCGCTGAGTGACGGCGCTGCGATGGTGACCGAGAACCTGTTCGAGGGCCGGTTCACGTTCGCCCAGGAGCTGACCCGGCTCGGCGCGCAGATCCAGACCGACGGTCACCACGCGGTGGTCCGCGGCGTTCCGCGGCTGTCCGGTGCGCCGGTGGTCGCCAGCGACATCCGGGCCGGTGCCGCCCTGGTGCTCGCGGGTCTGGCAGCCGAAGGCGAGACCCTGGTGTCCGCCGCCCATCACGTCCACCGCGGCTACACCGACTTCGCCGGCAACCTCCGCCGCCTCGGCGCGGACGTCACGGTCGAGCCGGACGACGTGGAGATGTACTGGAACTAGCCGCCGGTTAGGGTCGTGCGCATGACTGCGCGCGTGATCAAGCCTCTCGGCCGTGGATTCCTGTTCCTGGACTCGCATCCGGCAGGATGTGCCCGCCTGGTCCGCGACCTGGCCGGACAGGTCGAGCGCCGTACGCCGGAACGCCGTACGGCGCTCGTGATCGGATCGAGCTCCGGCTACGGCCTGGCCGCGACGATCGCGGGCCTCGTGCGCTACGGCATCGACGGGGTGGGTGTTTCCTTTGAGAAGGCACCGACCGCCCGCCGGACCGCGACCGCCGGCTGGTACCGCACGGCCGAGACAGCCGCACTGGCTGCCGAGCTCGGCCGGGACTTCCGGTTCGTCAACGCGGACGCCTTCGCGGACACGACGAAGACCGAGGTGCTCGACCTGATCGCCGAGCGGTTCGGCGGGATCGACCACCTGATCTACAGCGTCGCCGCACCCCGGCGGGTGGACCCCCGGAACGGCGAGACCTACCAGTCGGCGCTCAAGACGATCGGCTCCCCGCACACCACCAAGAGTCTCGCCTTCGAGGACCGCGCACCCGTCCTGCAGGAGGTCGGGATCGACGTGGCGACCGACGACGAGATCGCCCAGACGGTGAAGGTGATGGGCGGCGAGGACTGGGCGCGCTGGGTCTCCGCACTCGACGAGCGCGGGCTGCTGAAGCCCGGCTTCAGCACGGTCGCGCTCACCTACATCGGCTCCGACCTGACCGGCCCGATCTATCGGCAGGGCTCGATCGGCGCCGCCAAGGCCGACCTCGAACAGACCGCGCTGACACTCGGCAAGGACGGCGGTGTGCAGGCGATGACGTCGGTGAACGGCGCCGCCGTCACCCAGGCGTCCTCCGCGATCCCCGGCATCGGTCTGTACGTCAGCCTGCTGCACAAGGTCCTCGGCGACGGCCTGCAGACCCCGATCCAGCAGTCGATCGCGTTGTGGGACCAGCTCACCGGCTCGGCACCACTGGACCTGGACGACGAAGGCCGGATCCGCCTCGACCGCTGGGAACTGGCCGACGACGTCCAAGCCGCCGTACGCGCTCGATGGGAGGCGGCGACCCAGGAGAACCTCGCGGACGTCGCCGACACCGCGTGGTTCTTCGCCGAGGTACGACGGCTCTACGGCTTCGACGTACCGGGGGTCGAGTACGAGGCCCCGACCGAGGTCGACGTCGACTGGCCTGCCGCGGCTTCTACAGGGGCTTGAACGACACCATCTCCAGGACGAGATCGCCGGCTTCGTCGGAGGCGGCCAGGTCGACGGTGGCGCTGATCCGCCAGTCGTGGTTGCCTTCGGGGTCGTCGATGATCTGCTGGACCTCCCAGTAGCCGGGGTGCTCCTCGACGATGAACAGCGCCGGGCCGCGGGCCGCCGGGCCGGTGTTCAGGGTGGAGTGTTCGGCGTAGTACGCCGTACCGGCCTCGGCCCACCGGGCGGCGTCCCAGCCGGAGTCGGCGTCGAGTTGGCCGAGCTCGGCCCAGCGGTGCAGGGAGATCAGCTCGACGCGGCGGAACATCGCGTTGCGGACGAGGACCCGGAACGCCCTGCTGTTCAAGGTGATCCGGCGCGGCCCGGCCGGCGTCGGCTCGGCGACCTCCTCGACCGACGGGTTGGTCAGCTCCTCCCATTCGTCGAGCAGGCTGGAGTCCGTCTGCCGGACCACCTCGCCGAGCCATTCGACGATGTCGGTCAGGTCGTCGTTGACCTTGTCGGGCGGAACGGTCTGCCGGAGCGCCTTGTAGGCGTCGCTGAGATACCGCAGCACGATTCCCTCCGACCGCGCCAGCCCGTAGAACCCGATGAACTCGCCGAACGTCATCGCCCGCTCGAACATGTCCCGGACCACCGACTTCGGCGACAACCCGGCTTCGGCGATCCACGGGTGCGTCTGCCGGTACATCTCGAACGTTGCCTCGAGCAACTCGTTGAGCGGCTTGGGCCAGGTGACGTCCTCGAGCAGTTCCATCCGCTCGTCGTACTCGATACCCTCCGCCTTCATCGCGTTCACGGCCTGACCCCGGGCGTGGTGCTCCTGCGCCCACAGCACCGCCCGCGGGTCCTCGAGTGTCGCCTCGATGATCGAGACCACGTCCAGCGCGTACTCCGGGCTCTCCGGGTCGAGCAGGTCCAGGGCGGCCAGCGCGAACGTCGACAACGGCTGGTTGAGGCTGAAGTCCTTCTGCAGGTCGACGGTCAGCCGCAGCGTCCGCCCGTACTCGTCGGGCTCGTCCAGTCGCTCGACCACACCCGCGGTCAGCAGCGTCCGGTAGATCTGGATCGCGCGGCGGATCAGCCGGACCTGGGCCTTGGAGTCCTCGTGGTTGTCGCGCAGCAGCCGCCGCATGCTCTCGAACGCGTCACCGTCGCGGGCGATCACGTTGAGCAGCATCGCGTGGCTGACCCGCATCCGCGACTGCAACGCCTCGGGCTCGGCCGCGACCAGCCGGTCGAAGGTGTCCTCGCCCCAGGTGACGAAACCCTCCGGCGGCTTCTTCCGTTGCACCTTGCGCTGCTTCTTCGGGTCGTCACCGGCCTTCGCCAGCGCCTTCACGTTCTCCACCACGTGGTCCGGCGCCTGGACCACGACCGTCCCGGACGTGTCGTACCCGGCCCGTCCGGCCCGGCCCGCGATCTGGTGGAACTCCCGGGCCTTCAGGATCCGCTGCCGGCGTCCGTCGTACTTGCTCAGCGCCGTCAGTACGACGGTCCTGATCGGGACGTTGATGCCGACGCCGAGGGTGTCGGTGCCGCAGATGACCTTGAGCAGACCGGCCTGCGCGAGCTGCTCGACCAGGCGGCGGTACTTCGGCAGCATGCCGGCGTGGTGGACGCCGATACCGTGCTTGACCAGCCGCTGGAGGGTCCGGCCGAAGCCCTTGCTGAACCGGAAGTTGCCGATCAGCTCGTTGATCTTGTCCTTCTCCTCCTTCGAGGAGACATTGATGCTCATCAGCGCCTGGGCGCGCTCGAGGGCGGCGGCCTGCGTGAAGTGAACGACGTACACCGGCGCCTGATGGGTGGTGAGCAGCTCCTCGAGAGTCTCGTGCAGCGCAGTGGTGACGTACTTGTAGATCAGTGGCACCGGGCGCTCGGCGCTGGACACGATCGCGGTCGGGCGGCCGGTCCGCCGGGACAGGTCGATCTTGAACCGTTCGACGTCGCCGAGGGTCGCCGACATCAGGACGAACTGGGCGTTCGGCAGTTCCAGCAGCGGCACCTGCCACGCCCAGCCGCGGTCGGGCTCGGAGTAGAAGTGGAATTCGTCCATCACCACCTGACCGACGTCCGCGGCCGCGCCCTCGCGCAGCGCGACGTTGGCGAGCACCTCGGCGGTGCAGCAGATGATCGGTGCGCCGGCGTTCACCGACGCGTCGCCGGTCAGCATGCCGACCTTGTCGGCCCCGAAGACGTCGCACAACGCGAAGAACTTCTCCGACACCAGCGCCTTGATCGGCGCGGTGTAGAAGGTGCGTCTGCCGTTCGCCAGCGCCGAGAAGTGCGACCCGGTGGCGACCAGGCTCTTCCCCGACCCGGTCGGCGTGGACAGGATCACGTTCGATCCCGTCATCACCTCGATCAGCGCCTCCTCCTGCGCCGGGTACAGCGAGATCCCCTGCTCCCCCACCCACCGCGCGAACGCGTCGTACAGGTCATCAGGCTCAGTCGTCCCCGGCACTACCTCAGTCAGCGTCATCACCACCCATTGTCCCTGACGCGCCAGGCCAGGCGCGCGACCACACCGTTTCCGGTTCGGTCTGGGCCGTTGACAGGGTTCCGGGGCGGTCGTCTCCTGTGGGAAGGGGATTCTCACAGGGGGTGAGGGCGTGAAGCGCTTCGTGGTGGCCGGTGTGTTGTGCGCCGGTGTGGTGGCGTCGCTCGGGTCGGTACCGGCCGGTGCGGCACCAGGAGACGTCAAGGTGAGTGACCGCGCGTACATCAGGTACGACGGCGGCACGGATGCGGCGCTGGCCGCGTGCTCGACCAACAACAGGCAGCAGAACGAGCCTGCCGCGAGCGTGGCGCCGCACAATCCGCTGCTGATGTCGTCCGGATCCAACGACTACTGCACCGTCCCGACGACCGGTGGGACCTGGGCCGGCTTCTACTACTCGGGAAACGGCGGTACGTCGTGGACCAACAGCCTGCTGCCGGGCTACCCGGGTGACACCTCACCAGCCGGTACGGCCTCGCCGCTGCAGCGGATCGGTGTCGCCAACGCCGGCGACCCCGTGCAGGCCTGGGACAACCACGGACACCTCTACTACGCGGGCATCGGCTTCAACCGGGCTCGGCCGGCGCTCGGCTCGATCTGGGTCGCCCGGTACGCGTGGCCGAGTGGTCCGGCTCCGTCGTACGAGTTCACCACGCTGGTCGAACGTGGTACGCCCAGCCCGATCTTCCTCGGTCTGTTCCACGACAAGATCCAACTCGAGGTTGACCGCGGCGCCGACAGCCCGTACGACGGCAACGTCTACGTGTGCTGGGCCCGATTCACCGCGAGCGGCCCGAACAACGGGGTGTTCCTGGCGCGATCGAGCGACGGCGGGCGGACCTTCCGCAGCCAGAAGGTCTCCGAGTCGGTGCACGGCAGCCAGTTCTGCGACATCGCGGTCACCCGGAACGGTGACGTCTACGTCGCCTGGCGACAGTTCGAGTTCCGTGCGGACCGTGGGCAGATGCAGGGCAACGCGGTCGCGTGGGTGAAGTCGACCAACGGCGGGAAGTCGTTCACCAAGCCGGCCGTGGCGACCGGCTTCATCGGTTGGGACCCGGGCGACCAGACGGTCTCGGCTCCCGCTTACGGCCGGGCGAAGTACGAAGCCTGCCTGCGCGGCGACGGGACGCCGGGCGCGTGCGCGAGCCCGGAACCACGGGCGTTCGCGCGCGATTGCGGTGACGGCCCGCTCGCCTGCCGGTCCGGCTACGTCTTCCACCGGGCGAACTCGCAGGTCCGCATCACGGCCGACCCGACCGCGTCCGGTAATCCGAATGCGGTGTTCGTGGTGTACGACGCAAGCGTGCCCGGCTCGCAGACGTCGACCGGCACGACGTACGGCACGATCAGCGAGGGCGTCGGCAGTCAGGCGTCGATCTACCTGGTGCGGACGACGACGGGCGGTGCTTCCTGGACGACGCCGGCACGGATCGATCCGCAGGTGCGCGGCCATCAGTACTTCCCCGACATCGTGGCCGAGTCCGGGCGGTTGCACGCCGTCTGGCAGGACAGCCGGTTCGATGCCGCCTCAGGCCCGGGCGGGCGTGACTTCCGCAGTGTGCCGGTCGGGAACCGTGCGGTGGCAACGAATCCGCCAGGCTCGGTGTCCGCCGGCGCAGGTCTCGCGGCTTTCTACGCCGTCTCGGTCAACGGCGGCGCGACGTGGACGCGCAGCGAGGTGAGCACCGTCCGCACGATGCCGCAGTACGAACAGTTCGGTGACCGAGACGTCCCGTTCTTCGGCGACTACAACTACATCGCCGCGTCGGGCACGACCGCGTTCATGACCTGGACCGACCACCGCGACGTCGTCCCCGGCACCGACCCACGCTACCCAGTGGACGGTGTCGACGGCTTCGACGTCCTCCAGTGCCGGGCCGCCAACCCGGACGGCACCTTCGGGCCCGACACCTGCCCCAATGCGGGAGGCCTCGACCAGAACATCTACGGCGCGGTGCGCTGACGTTCACCTGGCAGCGGCCGGACCTGCCGTCAGTGGTAGGTCTGGCTGCTGGGTGGGGCGGACTCCATCCAGGCGAGGACGCCGGTGAGAGCCTCTTCGGTCATGGCGAAGTGGACGGTCCGGTCGTGCAGTTTCGCGTCGACGATGACGTGGCCGGCATAGGTGACGAGGGGTTCGTTGCCCATCGGGCGGCGGGTGGTGATGCCTTCCAGCTGGCGGCGGTTGACCACCAGCTTGGGCCACCAGGCCAGGCTGAAGACGCGGAACCACTGCAGGTCGTCACCGACGTAGCGGGCCAGGCCGAGGGCCCAGCCGCGACCATGGTCCTTCTCCGCCAACTGCAGGCTGCAATCGAACGTGCCGCCGTCCCTGGACAACCAGCGACGGCGGCACGCGAAGGCGATGATCAGCAGTACGGCGGCAAGCAGACAGACCCCGACGACATCGAGGACTGTCCTCATACCTTGCCGACCCCATTCCCAGTGCCCGTGGTCCGGTACCGCCCCGGGCACTGCCGGAGAACCGTACTGTCAGTGACGATGTTCAATTATGGCAGGTGGGAACTGTGCCACTGCGGCCCCACCCCACCGCCCCGGTCAGGTCGCCTTCTCGGCGGCCCTCACCCGTGCTTCGGCGAGCCGGACGTCTTCCTGGGCGGCCTCGGTGTCGCTACCGGTGGCCTGGGCCCGCTCGAGGTCGCGGCGGGCCTCCTCCAGGTCGATGTCGTGACCCATCTCGGCGTTCTCGGCCAGGATCGAGACCCGGTCGTTCGCCACCGAGATGAAGCCGTCCGGCGCGGCCGCGACGAAGTACTCGTCGTCGACGGTCCGCACCTGGACGGTGCCACCCTGCAGCAGACCCAGCAGCGGCGCGTGGCCGGGCAGGATACCGACGTCACCGTCCGTGGTCCGGGCGATGACGATCTTGGCCTGGCCCTGCCACACCGTCCGCTCGGCCGCGACCAGCGCGACCTCCAGGTGCTTGGCAGAATCCTCGGCCATCTCAGTTTTCCTTCTGCAGCTCGGCCCACTTGCGCTCGACGTCCTCGAGCGAACCGACGTTGAAGAACGCCTGCTCGGCGATGTGGTCGCATTCGCCGTCGACGATCTTCTTGAAGGACTCGATGGTGTCCTTCAGCGGCACGGTCGAGCCCGGGATGTTGGTGAACTTCTCCGCCATGTAGGTGTTCTGGGAGAGGAACTGCTCGATCCGGCGCGCGCGGGCGACGGTGATCTTGTCCTCTTCGGACAGCTCGTCCACACCGAGGATAGCGATGATGTCCTGCAGTTCCTTGTTCTTCTGCAGGATCTGCTTGACCCGGACGGCCACGTCGTAGTGCTCCTGGCCGATGTACTGCGGGTCCAGGATCCGCGAGCTCGAGGCCAGCGGGTCCACGGCCGGGTACAGACCACGGGCCGCGATGTCACGCGACAGCTCGGTGGTCGCGTCCAGGTGGGCGAACGTGGTGGCCGGCGCCGGGTCGGTGTAGTCGTCCGCGGGCACGTAGATCGCCTGCATCGAGGTGATCGAGTGACCCCGGGTCGAGGTGATCCGCTCCTGCAGCACGCCCATCTCGTCGGCCAGGTTCGGCTGGTAACCCACCGCGCTCGGCATCCGGCCGAGCAGCGTGGACACCTCGGAACCGGCCTGGGTGAACCGGAAGATGTTGTCGATGAACAGCAGCACGTCCTGCTGCTTGACGTCGCGGAAGTACTCCGCCATCGTCAGCGCCGACAGCGCGACCCGCAGCCGGGTGCCCGGCGGCTCGTCCATCTGGCCGAACACCAGCGCGGTGTCCTTGAAGACGCCGGCCTCTTCCATCTCGTTGATGAGGTCGTTGCCCTCACGGGTCCGCTCGCCCACGCCGGCGAACACCGACGTACCACCGAAGTTGTGGGCGATCCGGTAGATCATCTCCTGGATCAGCACGGTCTTGCCGACACCCGCACCACCGAACAGGCCGATCTTGCCGCCCTGCACGTACGGCGTGAGCAGGTCGAGCACCTTGATGCCGGTCTCCAGCATCTCGGTCTTCGACTCGAGCTGGTCGAAGGCCGGCGCCTTGCGGTGGATCGGCCAGCGCTCGGTGACCTCGAACTCCGACTCGTCCTGGTTCAGGCACTTGCCGGTGACGTTCCAGACCCGGCCCTTGGTGACGTCACCGACCGGGACGGAGATCGACGAACCGGTGTCGCGCACCTCGGCGCCGCGGACCAGGCCGTCGGTCGGCTTCATCGAGATCGCCCGGACGATGTTGTCGCCGACGTGCAGGGCGACCTCGAGGGTGATCGTCTGGCTGGTGTCGCCGAGGTCGATGTCGACCTCGAGCGCGTTGTAGATCTCCGGCATCGCGTCCACAGGGAACTCGACGTCGACGACCGGGCCGATCACCCGGGCGACGCGCCCAACGGAACCCGCCGCTGCGCCATTGCCGTTCTTCTCGGTAACCGTGGCAGTCATCTCTCTCACTCGCTCCCGGCGGTCGCATCGGCCAGCGCGCTGGCGCCGCCGACGATCTCGCTGATTTCCTGGGTAATTTGCGCCTGACGCGCCTGGTTGAAGTCACGCGTCAGCTTCTCGATGAGCTCCTGCGCGTTGTCCGTCGCGGACTTCATCGCCCGCTGGCGGTTCGCCAGCTCCGACGCCGCCGCCTGCAGCATGCAGTAGTGGATCCGGCTCGCGACGTACTTCGGCAGCAGCGCGTCCAGCACGTCCTCGGCGGACGGCTCGAACTCGTACAGCGGCAGCACCTCGTCCGGCGCCGGCGGCTCCTCGCCCTCGACGACCTCGAGCGGCAGCAGCCGGATCACGTCCGGGCGCTGGGTCAGCATCGACACGAACCGGGTGAAGACGATGTGGATCTCGTCCACGCCGCCCTCCTCGGTCGGGGTCAGGAAGGCCTCGATCAGCGCGTCGGCGATCTCCCGGGCCCGGGCGAAGCTCGGGTTGTCGGAGTCACCGCTCCACGACTGCTCGACCTCCCGCTGCCGGAAGGTGTAGTAGGCGATGGCCTTGCGGCCGCTGAGGAAGGGCACGATCTCCTTGCCCTCCTCGCGCAGCAGCTGGTGCAGCCGCTCGCCCTCGCGGATCACGTTCGCCGAGTACGCCCCCGCCTGACCGCGGTCGGAGGTGATCAGCAGCACCGCGGCCCGCTTGGGGTTCGGCTTCTCGGTGGTCAGCGGGTGGTCGACGTTCGAGAACGTCGCCACCGCCGACACGGCACGGGTGAGCTCACGCGCGTACGGACCGGCCGCCTGGGCGCGCTGCTGCGCCTTGACGATCCGGGACGCCGCGATGAGCTCCATCGCGCGAGTCAGCTTCTTGATCGTCGAGACCGAGGCCCGGCGCTCACGAAGCTCCCGCAGACTGGCTGGCACGGTCGATCAGCCCCGCTTCTGCCGGATGATCTGCTCGTGCTCGACATCGCCCTCGTCCATCGCGTCGGCCTCCGCCTCGGTGCCGAGCAGCGTGCCCTCCGAGGTCTGGAACGTCGGCTTGAACGCCTTCAGGGCCTCGGTCACGGCCTGCGCCTCGTCGTCGCCGAACAGGCCGGACTCGCGGATGCCGTCGAGCACCTTGCTCTCCCGCCGCAGGTAGTCGAGGAAGTCACGCTCGAACCGGAGCACGTCGTCCACCGGCACCTCGTCGAAGTGACCCTTCGTACCGGCCCAGATGGAGACGATCTGCTCCTCCACCGGGTACGGCGAGTACTGCGGCTGGCGGAGCAGCTGGACCAGGCGCTGGCCACGGTCGAGCTGGCGGCGCGACGTCGCGTCCAGGTCGGAGGCGAACATCGCGAACGCCTCCATCGCGCGGAACTGGGCCAGGTCCAGCTTCAGCGAACCGGACACGTTCTTCATGCCCTTGACCTGCGCGGCACCACCGACCCGGGACACCGAGATACCGACGTCGATGGCCGGGCGGATGTTCGCGTTGAACAGGTCGGACTGCAGGAAGATCTGGCCGTCGGTGATCGAGATGACGTTGGTCGGGATGAACGCCGACACGTCGTTGGCCTTGGTCTCGATGATCGGCAGACCGGTCATCGAGCCGCCGCCGAGCTCGTCGGACAGCTTCGCGCAGCGCTCCAGCAGGCGGCTGTGCAGGTAGAAGACGTCACCCGGGTACGCCTCGCGGCCCGGCGGGCGGCGCAGCAGCAGCGACATCGCGCGGTATGCCTCGGCCTGCTTGGTCAGGTCGTCGAAGACGATCAGCACGTGCTTGCCCTGGTACATCCAGTGCTGGCCGATGGCCGAGCCGGTGTACGGCGCGACGTACTTGAAGCCGGCCGGGTCGGACGCCGGGGAGGCCACGATGGTGGTGTACTCCATCGCGCCGGCCTCTTCGAGCGCGCCGCGGACCGCGGCGATCGTGGAGCCCTTCTGGCCGATCGCGACGTAGATGCAGCGGACCTGCTTCTTCGGGTCGCCGGACTCCCAGTTCGCCTTCTGGTTGATGATCGTGTCGACCGCGATCGCCGTCTTGCCGGTCTTGCGGTCGCCGATGATCAGCTCCCGCTGGCCGCGGCCGATCGGGATCATGCCGTCGATCGCCTTGATCCCGGTCTGCAGCGGCTCGCGGACCTCCTGGCGGTCCATCACACCGGCCGCCTGGAGCTCGAGCGCACGGGTGCCCTCGATGTCCTTGATCTCGCCCAGGCCGTCGATCGGCCTGCCCATCGGGTCGACCACACGGCCGAGGTAGCCCTCGCCGACCGGCACGGACAGCACCTGCCCGGTGCGGCGGACCTGCTGGCCCTCCTCGATCCCGTCGAACTCACCGAGGACCACGACACCGATGTCGCGGACGTCCAGGTTCAGCGCGATACCGCGGGTGCCGTCCTCGAACTCGAGCAGCTCGTTGGTCATCGCCGAGGGCAGGCCCTCGACGTGCGCGATGCCGTCACCGGCGTCGATGACGGTGCCGACCTCTTCCCGGCTCGTCTCGGCCGGTTGGTACTCGGTGACGAACCGATCCAGGGCGTCCCGGATCTCCTCCGGCCTGATCGTGAGCTCAGCCATTGTGTTTCCTGCTTCCTTGACCTTGCTGGCCTGTTGTTGGCCCCACAGGCTTTGCCGGGCCCGGGAACCGCTGTCTGTCGTTGAGGGCCGTCAGCCCGCGATGCGCCGTTGCGCCTCGTCGAGCCTGGCCGCGATGGTTCCGTCGATCACTTCGTCGCCGATGTCGACCCGGACACCGCCGACCACGCTCGGGTCGACGATGACGTTCAGCTGGATGTCCCGGCCGTACTGCCGGCCGAGCGCCTCGGCCAGCCGGGTGCGATCCGCCTCGGACAGGTCGGTGGCGACCCGCACAGTGGCGATGCTGGCGTTGCGCCGGGCCGCCGCGGCGACCTGGTACGCCCGCATCGAGGCGGCGAAGCTCCGGCCCCGTCCGTCCACCGCGCGCTCGACCAGCCGCAGGGTGACGGCGTCCGCCTTGCCCTCCAGCAGACCGTGGATCAGCTGCTGGCGCAGGCCGACCGGGATGCTCCGGTCACTCAGCTTGTCGCTCAGCGCCCGCTCGGCCACGACGACCCGGTCCAGCCGGAACAGCTCGTCCTCGATCTCGTCCAGCTTGCCCCGGCCGTCGGCGTACGCCACGTCGGCCTCGACACTCAACTGCTCGAGCGCGTCGCCGAGATCGCGGCCGCTGACCCAGCGACCGGACACGGCGGCGGTCAGGATCTCCCGCGCCTGGGCGGAGATCCTGTCGCCGAACAGCTGCTCGACCAGCCCGGTGCGAGCGGCCTGCGGGCGGGCCGGGTCGGTCAGCGCGCGCCGGAGCGCGCCGTTGCTGTCCAGCACCTTGGCGACCGAGAACAGCTCGGTGCCCAGCTCCTCGGAGACGGTGACACCCGCCAGGGCCTCCTCGGCCCGGGCGAGTGACTCCTGCGACGCGCCGCGCATCAGCCGTCCGTTCCGACGGCCTGACGTGCGGACTCCGACGTCTCGAGCTCGGCCAGGAACCGCTCGACGGTGCGACGCTGCCGCGCCTCGTCCTCGAGCGACTCACCGACGATCCGGCCGGCCAGCGTGGTGGCCATGTGGCCGACCTCGCTGCGCAGCGCGGCGACCGCCTGCGCCCGCTCGGCGTCGATCTGGGTCCGCGCGTGCGACACGATGCGCTCCGCCTCGGCGTTCGCCTGCTCACGCATCTCCGCGATGATCTGCGCACCCTGCTCACGCGCGTCCTCACGGATCTTCGCAGCCTCCTGGCGGGCCTCCGCCAGCTGCGCGTTGTACTTCTCCAGTGCCGCCTTCGCCTCGGCCTGGGCCTGCTTGGCCTCGTTCATCCCGCCTTCGATGGCCGCGGTCCGATCGGCGTACGCCTTCTCGAACTTCGGGACGACGACCTTGGCGAAAGCGATGGCCAGCAGGATCAGGAAGACGAAACCGAAAATGATCTCGGCGGTGTGCGGCAGCAGCGGGTTGACTTCCTCACCCGCCTCCGTCAGCGGAAGCACCATCGTCAACATGTCTGAATCCTGTCAGTCGGAGGAAGTAGCTCAGGAACGGAAGACGAAGGCGAGCGCGATACCGATGATCGCCAGAACCTCGGTCACGCCGAAGCCGATCCACGCGATCGACTGCAGCTTGCTCTGTGCCTCCGGCTGCCGCGCGGTGCCGTTGATCACGGCGGCGAAAATCAGGCCGACGCCGACGCCCGGGCCGATCGCGGCAAGGCCGTATCCGAGAACGGCGATGTTGCCGGCAATCTCGAGAGCGTTCATTGCAGGTTGTTCCTTTCGGTACGGATAGGGGCTATCCGGGTTTCCGTTACTGCGGGTCTGGGAGTACTGCGGGTGGTGCGGATCAGTGGTCCTCGGCGATGGCGCTGCCGATGTACTGCGCGGTCAGGACGACGAAGATGTAGGCCTGGATGCACTGGACGAACAGCTCCAGCCCGGCGATCGCGATGCCCATCAGCAGGGTCAGGATGCCGACGCCGGCCAGGCCGATGTTGCCGGTGTGCAGCAGCATGTACTCGCCGCCGAGGACGAACACCAGCAGCAGGATGTGACCGGCGAACATGTTCGCGAACAACCGCAGGCTCAGCGAGACCGGCCGGACCAGGATGTTCGAGATGAACTCGATCGGGATCATCAGCGGCATCAGCCAGGCCGGGACGCCGGCCGGCATCGTCTGGTGCTTGAAGTAGCCCCAGGGGCCGTGCTTCTTGATCCCGACCGCGTTGTAGATCACCCAGCTCATCACCGCGGCGACGTAGGCCCAGCCGATGTGGCTGAAGGTCGGGAACTGGATCAGCGGCACCGTGGCGGCGACGTTGTTCAGCAGGATGAAGAAGAACAGGCCGCACAGGTACGGCACGTACTTCATGTGCTCGTGGCTGCCGATGGCGTCGCGGGCGATCGAGTTCCGGACGAAGTTGTAGCCCAGCTCACCGGCGAACTGCAGCTTGCTCGGCACGATCTCGGCCTTGCGGGAAGCACCCCAGAAGAACCAGACGATCACTACGACGGACAGCGCCGCGACCAGGACCGGCTTGGTGAACCAGTCGACGCCGTCGATGATCGGCGGGGTGTCGAAACTCTGTGGACCGGGCGGGGTGAACTCGGTCGAAACGCCGGCAATCACCGGGTCTCCTCTCGCGTCGTGCTCAAGTCGGACGCCTTGTGGGCAAGGGCAGGGCGGCTCAGGGCATGGCGGTCAACAACGTCAGACCCGGTGGGGATCAGGACCGCGACCCGTACCGGAAGTGCAACAGCAGAACGGTGAGCCCGGCACCGAGGACGATGCCCACCGGAAGCAGGAACTGGGTGCCGAGCAGGCGATCCAACCCGAAGCCGATGCCGCCGTACACCACGACACCGCCGATCAAGTAGGACAGGACCCGCCAGCCGTCGCCCGCGTTCCCGGGTGATGGCTTCGGATCCTGATGCTCGCTCATTGGCATCCGAAAGGTACCAGGAGGCAACAGATCCGGTCACATCGGCACCCGTAACCTCCACCACAGCAGGGAAGCGCCGGACGGTGAACTCGCTCGGCTGGTTCACGTCGTCACCCAGGGTGCTCATGCGGTCACCTCCCCGTCCAGGTCGTAGATCGGGACGCGCAGCCGCGACCAGGCCCAGATCTCGCCGGCCATCCAGCCCATCACGACGACCATCGCGCAGACCCCGAGCACGGTGAGATTCACGTGCCGGGCAAGGCCTTCCGAGCTCAGCGCGAGGGCGAGCAGGCCACCGAAGATCGCGATCCGGCCGGTGTACGACGCCATCGCGACCGCGAGTTGCGTCGTCGGCGTGGCCCGGCGGGACAGGTGCAGGGCGAACAGGCCCGCACCGGAGAAGACGACCACCATCAGCAGACCCAGCAATGCACCCCACAGCCCGGCGAGGCCGGCGGCGACCGTGGACACCGCGGCCGCGTTCACACCGACGACGAGCGCGGCGACGAGTGCGCCACGCAGCATTGCCAGCGCCGGGTGCCTGGTTGCCTGGCCGGCGACTTTCGGGCTCTGGGCCGAGGAAGCCATCTGGTGGTTCCGTCCTGCTGGCGACCGGGTCTCGCGGCTCGGTCGTCGGGTGGGCGGGGTCAGGGGTGACACTGTTCTTTGCTGGTGCTTGTGAAAACTAGCACAAAGTCTGCACGGTCAGCAAAACGAGGTCCCTGCCGCTGTACACGCACACCCTATCGGTAGGCCACGCGCACGAGTGGTCTGGTCCCCGCCTGAGCGCCGTCAGACCTTGGCGAGCGGTTTCCGGTGGCGGCGGGGGAGACCGGTCGTGAGCAGGATCGCGGTGACCGTGACGGCCAGCACGATCAGGGCGGTCCACCAGAACAACACGAGTCCGAGGACCACCACGCCGTACGCGATCAACGCGGTCCACAGGTACATCAGCAGGACGGCCCGGCGGTGCGAGTGGCCGCGCTGCATCAGGCGGTGGTGCAGGTGCAGTTTGTCCGCGGCGAACGGCGAGCGGCCTGCCTTGGTCCGGCGGATGTAGGCCAGCGTCAGGTCCAGCGCCGGGATCGCGAGGACGGCGATCGGCAGGATCAGCGGGAGCAGCGCCGGCAGCAGGCTGGACCCGCCGACCTCGTACGGCACCGCGTTCGGGTCCATCTGGCCGGTCAGGCTGATCGTCGACGCGGCCAGCATCAGACCGATCAGCAGGGCACCGGAGTCGCCCATGAAAACCCTGGCGGGGAAGAAGTTGTGCGGCAGGAAACCGAGGCACGCACCGGCCAACGCGACGGTGATCAGCGTCGAGGTGGTCGCGCGGTCGAGGTTCTGCTCGACGTTCAGCAGGTACGAGTAGGTGAAGAACGCGGTCGCGCCGATCGCGGTCACCCCGGCGGCCAGGCCGTCCAGTCCGTCGACGAAGTTCACCGCGTTGCAGGACACCAGCAGGATCCCGGCGGTGAGTACGGCGAGTTGCGCGGGCGGCGGCGAGACCACACCGCCGGGCAGCGGCAGCCAGTACAACTGGATGCCCTGGACAACCATCACGCCGACGGCGAGGACTTCACCGGCGAGCTTGGTGATCGCGTCCAGCTCGTACAGGTCGTCGACCACGCCGACGGCACAGATCACCACGCCGCCGATCAGGATCGCCCGGGCGTCGTGGGCGACCTGCAGGCTGTCGCCGAGGAAGGGCAGGCTGGAGGCGACGGCGAAGGCGGCGATCAGGCCGCCGAGGATGGAGACGCCGCCGAAGTACGGGATCGGGACCTTGTGCACGTCCCGGGCCCGGACCTTGGCCACGGCGCCGTACCTCAGGGCGACCTGCCGTGCCACGCCGGTCAGCAGGAAGGTCGTGGCCATGGCCACGAACAGGACCAGCAGGTACTCGCGCACTAGTCCGCAGGCCTCACATCGGGTTCGGTCGCCTTGTCAGTCTCCTCGGACTTGGACGCCCCAACCGCCCCACCGGTTGGCTCCCCACCAACCGTCTTCTCACCCGCAACCGGCGTTACGTCGGCCGCCTTCTCATCCGCAACCGGCGTTGCGTCGGTCGCCTTCTCAGCAGCCGGCTCGTCGCCCGCGGCCTTCTGCCCCGCCGGCTCCTCGCCATCGGCCGCCTTCTCGGCAACCGGCTTGCCGTCCTGGTCCGCCTCGACCGGCTTCTTGTCCTCAGTCGCCTTCTCGGCAGCCGGCTCGTCGCCGGCTGACTTCTCCTCGACCGGCTTCTGGTTCTCGGCCGGTTGCTCGTCCTCGGCGGGCTGGTCGTTTTCGAGGTCGGAGGTGACTTCGGGGACTACGGCGCGGAGCTCGGCGAGGGAGAGGGCGCCGAGGCGGACGACGTGCGGGGTGTCGCCGGTCAGGTCGACGATGGTGGACGGCTGTCCGCCGGTCGCCGGACCGCCGTCGAGGTAGACCGCGACCGCGTCCTTCAGCTGCTCCTCGGCGTCGTACACGTCCAGCGCGGCCGGTCGTCCACTCAGGTTGGCCGAGCTGACCGCGAGCGGCCCGGTGCGGGACAGCAGCTCGCGGGTGTTCTCGTGGTCCGGCACCCGGAGCGCGACCGTCCCCTGGGTCTCCCCCAGGTCCCACATCAGCGACGTCTGCGCGTGGCAGATCACCGTCAGCGGCCCGGGCCAGAACTCCTGGCAGAGCTTGCGTCCCGCCTCCGGGATGTCGGTGGCGAGCGCGTCCAGCGACTCGACCACCGAGATCAGCACCGGCGGCGGCATGTCGCGGCCGCGGCCCTTGGCGTCCAGCAGTCGCTGGACCGCGTCGGCCTTGAAGGCGTCCGCGGCGATCCCGTACATGGTGTCGGTCGGCAGGACGACCAGGTCGCCGGCCTCGATGGCGTCCACGGCCGCGCGGTAGGCCGGTGCCAGCTCGTCGCCGGTGAAGTCGAAGCGCTCACTCACGCACCGAATCGTGCCACTCCATGCCGGTCAGTCTCCACGTGGGTGGCCTCGCGGGCGGTGGCCGGGGCGCGTTTCACCCGGGCCACCGCCCGCGGATCAGCCGACCGTGGTCCGGTAGAGCCCGCGCCCGAAGGTCGCTGCGACCAGACGGTGGTTCCGGCCGTCGTACTCGATGTCGTCGACCGGGACCATCGGGAGTTCCCGGCCGAGGCGGAGCCACCGGGGTCCGCCGTCGTGGCTGACGAAGACGCCCTGATCGGTGGCGACGTACAGGGTGCGCCCGGCACCCTGGATCACGTCGTTGACCGGCGCCTGCGGCAGGTTGCCGCTGAGGTCGGACCAGCTCCGGCCGGCGTCGGAGCTGGTCAGCACGTACGGCGAGGCCGAGCCGCTCCGGTAGCCCGACAGAGTGACCCAGATCCGGGCCGGGTCGGTCGCGGACACCGCGATCCGGGTGACCCAGACGCCGCCGGCACGGATCAGGGACCAGGTCGCGCCGGTGTCGCGGGTGACCCAGATCCGGCCGTCGTCCGTACCGGCGTACACGGTCCGGCCGTCGCGCGCCGGCGCCACGGTCGTGATGGTGCCGAACGGGTAGCTGTCCTGGCCGGGTCCGCCGGTCAGGTCCGGACTGATGGCCGCCCAGGTGACGCCGCCGTCGGTGGAGCGGTTGAGCCGGTTGCCGCCGGTGTAGAGCACCTTCGGGTCGGCCGGGTCCAGCTCGATCGGGGTGAACCAGTTCCGCCGGTCGGAAACGATCTTGTTGCCGAAGTAGGTCAGCGTGTCGCCACCGTCGGTGGAACGGAAGCAGTTGCCGTACTGGTAGCAGGCGAAGACGTTCTGCTTGTCCCGCGGATTGATCTGGTTCTCCTCGCCGTCGCCGCCGAGGTACTCGTTGAAGCCTTCCGTGCTCCCCCAGGAGCGCAGCGACCCGTTGTCCTGCGTGCCGCCGGAGTACCGGGTGGTGTCCTGCGGGGTGATCGCGGCGCTGTAGAACTGCATGTACGGCTGGTGCTCGGCCTTGACCCAGCCGCCGTCGCCGTCGGCGTCCGAGCGATACATGCCACCGTCGTTGCCGAGGTAGACCCGGCTCGGGTAACGCGGGTCCCAGACCATCGCGTGGTGGTCGACGTGGATCGACGTGGTGTCGGAGGTCCAGGTCCGGCCGGCGTCCTTGGTGGTCAGCAGCCCGACGCCCGCGACGTGCACATGGTTCGCGTCGTCGGGGTCGACCCAGACCTTGCCGAACCACCAGGGGAAGCTCGACTGTGACGCCGCCAGGTCGGTGTTGTGGGGAAGCCTGGTCCAGGTGTCACCGCCGTCGGTCGACGACAGGAAGCCGTCGAAGGTACCGCTGCCGCCGCTGCCCTTGCTCAGGATCGCGTACAGCCGCTTGGGGTCGTTCGGCGCGAGTCCGAGACCGATCCGGCCCACCTCCGGACCGACCGGGACGAGACTGTCCAGCCGCTGCCAGCTCCGGCCGCCGTCGGTCGACCGGTACACGCCGGACCCGACTCCGCCGTACGAGCGCTTCTCCGGGACCCGGCGGTGGTCCCACATCACCGCGTACAGCCGGTCGGCGTCGGACGGGTCGATCATCACCTCGGTGGCGCCGGTGAACTCGTTGCTGCCGGCGAGGACTCTGCTCCAACTGCGGCCGCCGTCCAGACTGCGGTAGACGCCACGCTCGCCGCCGCCGTTGTAGAGCGAGCCGGCCGCGGCCACGAAGATCCGGCGTGGGTCACGCGGATCGACGGTGATGGCGCTGATCGCGCCGGAGTCGCGCAGGCCGATCGCCCGCCAGTTCCGGCCGCCGTCGTTCGACGCGTACAAACCGGTGCCCTCGTAGGTGATGCTGCCGCCGCCCGGGTTGGGCTCTCCGGTGCCGACGTACAGCGTGCCGTCCGGCGACGCCGCCACCGCTCCCATCGCCTGGGTCCAGTGGTCCGGCCAGGCAGGGGCGAACGTCCGGCCGGCATCCGTACTGCGCCAGAGCCCGCCGCTGGCCGCGGCGGCGTACACGGTGTCGCGGCGGTGCGGATCGAGCGCCACGCTGACGATGCGGCCGCCGATGTTGGCGGGACCGAGCGACTGCCACTTCCCGCCGGTCTGCGGGATGCGCTGAGCCTGCGCCGCGGCGGTCGCGTAGGCGTCGCGCGGGATGCCTTGGCCGGGCAGGGTTTTCTGGCGGTAGCGGTGCTCCTCGGGGGCCGACGGGCCGCGCACCGGGCGGTACTCGTCGGGCTCGGCGGCAGCGGCAGTGCCGCCGGCGCCGGTGCCGGCGAGCAGGGCCGCGGCCAGGGCGGTGGTGACAGTGGCTGACAGGAACTTGCTGGGACGGCGCATCACGGCTCCCTCACATGAGCAGTGGTACCGACGGCCAGGCGGGGCCGCCGGACGCTTGACGCTACTAGGAGCCGACCGCTCGGCGCGGGGATTCTCCGCGAGTCCCCACCAGGAGTCACCGCAGCGCGCACTGCTGACAAAACACTGTCAGCTTCGTCCCTGCCCAGCCGTGGTCCCGCCTAGGATCCCGGGACATGACTGTGTCGCGGGAGTTCCTGGCCGGCCTGCCGAAGGCCGAACTGCACGTCCACCACGTCGGATCCGCCTCGCCGCGGATCGTCGCCGAGCTCGCCGCCCGGCACCCGGAGTCGCCGGTGCCGGCCGACCCGGCGGCGCTCGCGGAGTACTTCAAGTTCGACGACTTCGCCAAGTTCGTCGAGATCTACCTGACCGTCGTCGACCTGATCAAAACCCCGGACGACGTCCGGCTGCTGACCTACGAGATCGCCCGTGAGATGACCGCGCAGAACCTGCAGTATGCCGAGCTGACGGTGACGCCGTACACGTCGGTGCTCCGCGGGATCGCGGCCGAGGCGTTCTGCGAGGCGATCGAGGACGCGCGGATCGCCGCCGAGAAGGAGCTCGGCGTCACGCTGCGCTGGATCTTCGACATCCCCGGTGAGGCCGGGCTGCCGGCCGCCGAGGAGACGCTGCGGATCGCTACCACAATCCGTCCGCAGGGCCTGGTCGGCTTCGGGCTCGGCGGGCCGGAGATCGGCGTACCGCGGCCGCAGTTCCAGCCGTACTTCGAAGCCGCCGTCGCGGCCGGGCTGCGCAGTGTGCCGCATGCCGGCGAGACCACCGGCCCGGAGACGATCTGGGACGCGGTCCGGGTGCTCAAGGCCGAGCGGATCGGCCACGGTACGTCGACCATGCAGGACCCGGCTCTGGTCGAGTACCTGGGCGAGCACCGGATCCCGCTCGAGGTGAGCCCGACGTCGAACATCGCCACCCGCGCCGTCGCGTCGTACGACGAACACCCGCTGCGCGCGATGGTCGAGGCCGGACTGGTCGTCACGATCAACTCCGACGACCCGCCGATGTTCGGCACCGACCTCACCAACGAGTACGCCGTCGCGGCCGGCCTGCTCGACCTGGACGAGACTGGTGCGGCCGAGCTGGCGAGGACCGCCGTGCAGGTGTCCTTCGCGGAGGACTCGGTGAAGAACGCCCTGCTCGCCGAGATCGATGAGTACGTCGCCAAGGCGTAGACGACACGGCTTGGCTCGGGTTCTCAGGCCCGGCGTGGTTCCCTAGGTGGGGTGCGGAGCGTTCCAGGGGTGATGGCAGTGCTCGGGCTGCTGCTAGGTGTGGCGGCCTGTAGCGACGAACCGGGGGCAGCGGCACCGGGTGCCACTCCCCCGCCGTCGTCAGCCGGCCCGTCGAGGAGCACTCCCTCTCCACCACCGGCTCCGGCTGAAGGGGACCTGCCACGAGGTGGGCGGACGATCTTCCCGAAGTACCAGCTGGTCGCGTACGTCGGCCTGCCCGGCTCACCGGCCCTCGGGCCACTCGACAAGGACCTGGAGACGAAGGCGGCCAGGCTGGAGAAGCTGTCGCGCGCGTACGCCGCGGGCCGGACGCCTTTGCCGGTGATGGAGCTGATCGTGGTGGTCGCGAAAGCCGCGCCCGGCAAGGACGGGATGTACCGCGGCCGCCTGCCCGACGCGAAGATCCAGGAATACCTGACCGTCGCCCGCAAGCACCGGATGCTGTTGCTGCTCGACATCCAGCCCGGTCGCGCGAAGATCCTGCCGGAGGTCAAGCGGCTGGAACGCTGGCTGAAGGAGCCGGACGTCGGGCTGGCGTTCGATCCGGAGTGGGCGGTCGGGCCGAACCAGGTGCCCGGCCGGGTCTTCGGCCGTACGACGGGTGCCGAGCTCGACAGCATCGCGTCGTACCTCTCGGGACTCGTCCGGACGCACAAGCTGCCGGAGAAGGTGTTCGTCTTTCATCAGCTGTCGCCGCGGATCGTGAGCGGAGAACAGGCGCTGAAGAAGCACCCCGGCGTGGTGACGATCAAGTCGGTGGACGGGATCGGCGCGCGTGCGGACAAGCTGGAGACGTGGGGACGGCTGACCCAGCGCCTGCCCGCCGGCGTGCACGCCGGCTTCAAGCTGTTCCGCGTCGAGGACACCCGGCACGGTCCGCTGATGACGCCGGCCCAGGTGCTGGCGCTGCGGCCGCGGCCAGAGCTCGTCGTGTACGAGTAGGAAATGCAGCTCGCCTTCGCGAACGTGGCCGGTGCCGGGCCGCAGCTAGCCGGCTCGTCCGTCTGGTCCAGGGCCTGACCGCTCTCGATCGGAGTTCTCCGCGTCGAAGCCGGGCACCACGGTCTCCACCGGCGCTGCCTTCACTTCCAGGGGTGCAGCGAGACTGGCCACGGCCTCCTCAAGCGTCTCGTGCACGGTGAACACCTTGTTCAGCTTGGTGATCCGGAAGATCTTCTGCACCCGGGGTCCCGGCCCCGCGACGACCAGCGCGCCGCCCAGCGCCGCGGACGCCTTGTGCGCGCCGATCAGGACACCGAGTCCGCTCGAATCCATGAAGTCCACACCACTCAGGTCGACGACGAGCGGCCGCGGGCCGACCAGACGCTTGAGCTCGGCGGTGACGGCCGGCGCGCTCTCCATCTCGAGGTCGCCGTTCAACCGCACGAGCACGTACTCGCCGGAGTCGGCGGTCTGAAGGGACAATTTCTCGGCCATGACGGCAGGTCTCCTGTCGGGACCGGGCCGATGCTCCGGCTACTGGCAGAACCGATCGGCCGCGCTATGCCTATCACCGCGGCCGGTGCCGATCAACCACCGGCGAACGTGGCGACGCGGCCGGGTACGGACTGCGACGAATCCTTGACCATCCGCAATGTTTCAGCCGTTTGGATTCTGGTTAGTTATGAAGGCGGGCACAGACAGCCGCCCGAGGAGCTACACGCAGGGAAAGCAGCTTTCGTGGTCACCACCGTCGAATCGTCGTGTGCCGTCGAAGTCACGGACCAGATCGCTCCACCGCTCACCGTCAGGCCGTGGTACGCCGCCGTCGACCGGATCCGGGCCTGCTGGCTCCGGCACGGCGACCGCGCCGAGTTCGCCGCCGCCGGCGTACTGCTCGTCATGGCCGCGGCAGTCTTCACACTGAACGCCGCGCTCTAGGTCGCGGCTCAGATCCTCCGGCCGGTCGCAAAGCGGTTGCGGCCGGCCAGGTCTTTGTTGTCGCGGACCTCGGTGAACAGGCCGGTCGCGGTGAAAACCGCCGGTGCGGACTCGCCCTGGACATCGGCGTGCTCGCAGGCGAACCAGCCGCCCGGTTTCAGCAACCGGGCGGCGGTCGCGGCCACGACCTTGATCTCGTCGAGCCCGTCGTCGCCGGACCACAATGCGAGCGCGGGGTCGTGGTCGCGGACCTCCGCGGTGACCGATTCCCACGCAGTCAAAGGGATGTACGGCGGATTGGAGATCACCGCATCGACCTGCCCGTCGAACTCGGGCAGGCACCCGTCGATGTCACCTTCATGCAGGACGGCACCGGTGCCCGCGAGGTTGCGACGGGCCCAGACGCACGCCTCGGGCGACAGCTCCACGGCGTGTACGACGCTGTCCGGCCGCTCGGTCGCCACCGCTCCCGCGATCGCGCCCGATCCCGTGCACAGGTCCACGACGAGCGGTGACTCCACATCGGCCAGCTTCTCGAGGATCCAGCCGACCATCACCTCGGTCTCCGGCCTCGGGACGAAGACGCCGGGTCCGACGGCGAGCTCGCGATAGCGGAAGGCCGCCGTACCGATGAGGTGCTGCAGTGGTTCGCGCGCGGCCCGGCGGGCGATCAGTTCGTCGTACCGGCGCAGCTGGTCCTCGGTCGGCTCGGCCAGGTTGAGCCGGCTGGAGCCGGTGACGAAGGCGAGCAGCTCGGCGGCGTCGTAGTCGGGTGACGCGACGCCGGCCTCCCGCAGCCTGGTCGCGGCGTCGGTGACGAGGGCCTTGACGCTCACTGGCTCTCGACGGCCTCGAGGCGGGCGGCGAGGTCGGCGTCGGTCAGGGCCTGGATCACCGGTGCGAGGTCACCGCCGAGGACCTGGTCGAGGTTGTGCGCCTTGTAGCCGACCCGGTGGTCGGAAAAGCGGTTCTCCGGGAAGTTGTAGGTGCGGATCCGCTCGGACCGGTCGACGGTCCGGATCTGCGACCGGCGGGCGTCCGAGGCCTCCTGGTCGGCGGCCTCCTGCGCGGCAGCGAGCAGCCGCGCCCGCAGCACCCGCATCGCCTGCTCGCGGTTCTGCAGCTGGGACTTCTCGTTCTGCATCGAGACCACGATGCCGGTCGGCAGGTGGGTGATCCGGACCGCGGAGTCGGTCGTGTTCACGCTCTGCCCACCCGGGCCGGACGACCGGAACACGTCGATGCGCAGGTCGTTCGGGTCGATCTCGACATCGACGTCCTCGGCCTCCGGCAACACCAGCACACCGGCCGCCGAGGTGTGGATCCGGCCCTGCGACTCGGTCACCGGCACCCGCTGCACCCGGTGCACGCCGCCCTCGAACTTCAGCTTCGCGTACGGCGCCTCACCCGGCTCCGGCGTACCCTTCGCCTTCACCGCGACGGTGATCGACTTGTACCCGCCCAGATCGGACTCGGCCGAGTCGAGCACCTCGGTCTTCCAGTTCTGCGACTCGGCGTACTTCAGGTACATCTTCAGCAGGTCGCCGGCGAACAGCGCGGACTCGTCGCCGCCCTCACCGGCCTTGATCTCGAGGATCGCGTCCTTGTCGTCGCTCGGATCGCGCGGGACCAGCAGCAACTGCAGCTTCTCGGCCAGCTCCTCGCGCCGGGCCGTCAGCTTCGCGGCCTCCTCGGCGAACGCCGGGTCCTCGGCCGCGAGCTCACGCGCCGCCTCGATGTCGCCGCCGGTCTGCAGCCATTCGTCGTACGTCCGGACGACGGGTGCGAGCGCGGCGTACCGCTTGCCGACCCGGCGGGCGTTGGCCTGGTCGGAGTGCAGCTCCGGATCCGCCATCTGCCGCTCCAGCTCGGCGTACTCGGCCTTGAGCGTCTGTACCGCCTCGAACATGCCGCACTCCTCCCTTCCGCTGATCCACGCACAAACCGCGCGCCGGTCCGGCGAGTACGGCGACTCGCGGACCGGCGCGCGGTGTGAAAGCTACTTCTTGGCGTACCGCTTCTCGAAGCGGGCCACCCGGCCACCGGTGTCGAGGATCTTCTGCTTGCCGGTGTAGAAGGGGTGGCACTGCGAGCAGACGTCGGCGTGGATCACGCCGTTCTCCGCGGTCGAGCGCGTGGTGAACGTGTTCCCACAGGTGCAGGTCACCGTGGTGTCCACGTAGGTCGGGTGGATGTCGCTCTTCAAGGGATCTCCTAGGTCTCAGGTGCCCCGGGTCGCCCACGGATGCGGACGTGAACCGGAACCGACAGACCAGTTTGCCACCCGGGGGCGGCAAACCGGTAATCGAGTGCTTCTAGTTGCCGTCGTCGGTGCTGCGACCGCCCGCCGACGGGGTGGTCTTGTTGACCTGCAGCAGGAACTCGATGTTCGACTTGCTCTCCTTGAGCTTGCCGATCAGCAGCTCCAGCGCGGCCTGGCCGTCGAGCGCGGAGAGCACCCGGCGGAGCTTCCAGACCACCTGGGTCTCGTCCTTGCTCATCAGCAGTTCCTCGCGGCGGGTACCGGAGGCGACCACGTCGATGGCCGGGAAGATCCGGCGGTCGGCGAACTCGCGGCGCAGCCGCAGCTCCATGTTGCCGGTGCCCTTGAACTCCTCGAAGATGACCTCGTCCATCTTCGAGCCGGTCTCGATCAGCGCGGTGGCCAGAATGGTCAGCGAGCCGCCGTCCTCGATGTTGCGGGCCGCGCCGAAGAACCGCTTCGGCGGGTACAGCGCCGAGGAGTCGACACCGCCGGACAGGATCCGGCCGCTGGCCGGTGCGGCGATGTTGTACGCGCGGCCGAGCCGGGTGATCGAGTCGAGCAGGACGACCACGTCGTGACCCAGCTCGACCAGGCGCTTGGCCCGCTCGATCGCCAGTTCCGCGACCGTGGTGTGGTCGTCGGCCGGCCGGTCGAAGGTCGACGCGATGACCTCGCCCTTGACCGTGCGCTGCATGTCGGTGACCTCTTCGGGCCGCTCGTCCACCAGCACGACCATCAGGTGCACTTCGGGGTTGTTCGTGGTGATCGCGTTCGCCAGCGCCTGCAGCACCATCGTCTTGCCGGCCTTCGGCGGCGAGACGATCAGGCCGCGCTGGCCCTTGCCGATCGGGCTGACGATGTCGACGATCCGGGTGGTGAGCACACCGGGCTCGGTCTCCAGTCGCAGCCGCTCGGTCGCGTACAGCGGGGTCAGCTTGTTGAAGTCCTGCCGCTGCTTGGCGATCTCCGGGTCCGACCCGTTCACGGTGTCGATCCGGACCAGCGGGTTGAACTTCTCCTTGCGCTCACCCTCCTGCGGCTGCTTCACCGCACCGGTGATCGCGTCACCCTTGCGCAGGCCGTACCGCTTCACCATCGACAGGGCGACGTACACGTCGTTCGGGCCGGGCAGGTAGCCGCTGGTCCGGACGAACGCGTAGTTGTCCAGTACGTCGAGAATGCCGGCCGCCGGCACGAGGATGTCGTCCTCGCTGATCGTCGGCTCCGGGTCGAACCGCTCGCCGCGGCCGCGGTTGCGGCCCCCGTCGCGAACCTGGTTGCCGTCGCGGTTGCGGTCCCGGTCGCGGCCCCGGCGGCGCCGGCGACGGCCCTCGCCGTCCTCGCCGCGGTCGTTCTGGTCCTGCCGGTCGCGGCCCCGGTTCTGCTCGCCACGGTCCCCGCGGTTGTCGCGGTTCTGCTCACCACGGTCGCCGCGGTTGTCGGCACGGTCGCCGCGGCTCGGCTCCGCACGGTCACCGCGGTTCTGGTCGGCCCGGTCAGCGCGGCTCGGCTCCGCACGGTCACCGCGGTTCTGGTCGATCCGGTCGCCGCGGTTCTGGTCGGCCCGGTCAGCGCGGTTCTGCTCGCCGCGGTCGCTGCGGTTCTGCTGGCCGTCGCGGCCCTGGTTGTCCCGGTTGCGGTCCCGGGCCTGCTCGCCGCGGTCCGCCCGGCTCTGCTGGCCGTCGCGGCCCTGGTTGTCCCGGCTCCGGTCGCGGTTGCGGTTCTGGCTGTCGCCCTCGCCGTCCCGGCTGCCACGGCTCTCGGCGGGCTGCTCGGTCCTCGGCTCGGCGACGGTGGTGCCGTTCTGCGTCGCGACCTCGGCGGCGGGCGCGTCGGCGGCTGCGATCGCGGCCGGCGCGGCAGCGGTCTCGACCGCCGCGGCGGCGTCCTGCTGGGCAACGGCACCGTTCTGGGACGCGTCCTTGTCGGCGGCCTTCTCGGCCGCGGCGCGGGACCGGCGGCTGCCGCCCTCCCGCTTGGCCGGCGCGGCCTTGGCCGCGGGCGCCTCGGCGGCGGCCTCGTCCAAGGTCGGCTGGCTCGCCTTCGGGCGCGAACCGCCCGCGGCGCCGCCCGCGGCGCCGCCCGCGGCGCCACTCGCAGCGCCACTTTCCTGGGCGGCCTTGATCGCCTCGATCAGCTGGCCCTTGCGCAGTGCGCCGGTGCCCTTGATGCCGAGCGTCCCGGCGAGCTGCTTGAGCTCGGGGAGCAGCATGCCCTCGAGGCCGCCTCCGGCCTTCCGGCGACGCGTCGCGGGGGTGGCCGCTGCGTCGGTACCCGGGTCCGGCGTGGAGCCGGCGCCGCTGGAGGCTTCAACAATTTCTGTCACGTGAGGTCCTTCCCACACGGATCGTCGACGACGCGGAAGCTCATCGACCGTTTCATCACCCACGACCGACGCGGGGCCGACTGTTCCGGCTGCGGCGGCGACATGGGTACAAGAGGCTCTCGTTCGATCTGAGTCCCCCCGGACATCCCCGGCGCAGGCGGCGCAAGGTCGTTCCGCAGGAGGGTCGCCACACAACACAGGGTGCCGGGAGCACAGCCCGGATCGTGACGAGAGTTCACCGATCACCTGGAGGGGATCGGGTGAGTCGAGACTAGCACCACTGCGGGTCCTTCTGCTGACTCGAGGGGTACAACGCGTGTCAGTCGCCGGTCATTCCCGCCCCGGCGAACGACTTACCCGGCTTCCAGTGACCAGACCTGTACGCCGACTGGATCGATCCCCAGGTCGTACCGCGTCCAGCCGTCCGGCGGAGGCGGTACCGTGCGGGACAGGGCCGTAACCGCGCTCTGACCTGCGGATTTCCCCGCAGGAGAAGAGGTTCCAGCTGGGCAGCCCAGTACGACGACGGTCGGGCCGGCACCGCTCACGATCGCCGGCAGTCCGCTCCCGCGCAGCTTGTGCACCAGCGCCAGACTCTCCGGCATCGCGGGCTCCCGGTACTCCTGGTGCAGCCGGTCCTCGGTCGCGGTCAGCAGCAACTCCGGCCGTCCGGTCAACGCCGCGACGAGCAGTGCGGCCCTGCCCGCGTTCGCCGCCGCGTCACTGTGAGGAACGACGCCCGGCAGCAATCCGCGCGCCTCCTTCGTCAGCACCCGGTTGTCGGGTACGTAGGCGACCGCCGCCAGACCTTCAACGGTGTCCAATCGAACGGCCCGGCCGACAGCACCATCGGACACAACGCCTTCTGTCCAAGCGATGGTGAACCCACCCAGCGCGGCCGCGGCCACGTTGTCGGGATGTCCTTCGATCTCGTTCGCCAGCACGACGAGACGCTCGCGATCCAGCCGGACCCCGGCCAGCCCGTACGCCGCCGCGAGGCCGCCGACGATCGCGGCCGACGACGACCCGAGACCGCGGCCGTGCGGGATCCGGTTCTCGCAACGCAAGGTGAATCCGGGCACCGACGCACCCAGCACCTCGAGGCCGCGGCGGATGGACCGGACGACGAGGTGCGACTCGTCCAGCGGCACCTCGCCCTCACCCGGGCCGGTCACCTCGACAGTGACCCCGGAGCCGCCCGGGGTGACGATCAGTTCGTCGTACAGGCTGAGCGCGAGTCCGAAGGCGTCGAAGCCGGGGCCGAGGTTGGCACTCGTCGCGGGGACGCGGACCCGCACCTGGTCGCAGGGCCGGCGCTCGTCCCTCGTCTCCACAGTCTCCACGGCGGCCGCCGTCAGATCAGGCCGGCGACGCGTGCGACCGCGTCGGTGTCGGCCGGGGTGACCGGTGATTCCTTCACGTTCGCGTGGTCGAGCGCCGTGTCGATGTCCTTCAGGCCATGGCCTGTGACCGTGATCACCACGGTCGAGCCGCCGTCCAGCCAGCCCTGCGCCTTCGCATGCAGCAGTCCGGCGACGCCGGCCGCCGAGGCGGGCTCGACGAACACGCCCTCACGCGCGGCGAGCTCACGCTGCGCGGTGAGGATCTGCTCGTCGGTGACCATCTCGATCCGGCCGCCGGACTCGTCCCGGGCGGCCTCGGCCAGCGTCCAGGATGCCGGGTTGCCGACCCGGATCGCGGTCGCCGCGGTGTCCGGCCGCTCGACGATCGCGCCGCGCACGATCGGCGCCGCGCCCTCGGCCTGGAAACCCCACATCCGCGGGGTCTTCGAGGCCACCTTGTCCTCGGCGTACTCCTGGTAACCCTTCCAGTAGGCCGCGATGTTGCCCGCGTTCCCGACCGGCAGCAGGTGCAGGTCCGGGGCGTCGCCGAGTGCGTCGCAGACCTCGAAGGCGGCGGTCTTCTGGCCTTCCAGCCGGACCGGGTTCACCGAGTTCACCAGCGCGACCGGGTAGTTCTTGCCGAGTTCGCGGACGATCCGCAGACAGTCGTCGAAGCCGCCGTCGATCGAGACCAGTTGCGCGCCGTGCACGATGGCCTGCGCCAGCTTGCCCTTCGCGATCCGGCCGGCCGGGACCAGGACCAGCGGGAGCAGCCCGGCGCGGACGGCGTACGCGGCCGCGGACGCGGAGGTGTTGCCGGTCGAGGCGCAGACGACGGCCTTGTCACCGGCCTGCGCGGCGAGCGAGATCGCGACCGTCATGCCGCGGTCCTTGAACGAGCCGGTCGGGTTGTTGCCCTCGACCTTGAGCCAGACCTCGCAGTTGGTCTGCTCGCTGAGCCACTGCGCGGCCACCAGCGGCGTCCCGCCCTCGCCGAGCGTGACCACCGGCGTGTCCGCCGAAACGGGCAACCGGTCCCTGTATTCCTCGATCACGCCACGCCATTGATGAGGCCGCTGCTGAGCCATTGAACTACTCGCCTTCTACCCGCATCACACTGCTGACTTCCCGAACGATGTCCATGTCACGCAGGGCCTCCACGGTCGCGGACAACGCGGCGTCGGTCGCGGTGTGGGTGACCACCACCAGCTGCGCGTCACTGCCCCGGCCTTCCTGCCGGACGGTCTGGATGGACACGTCGTGCTCGGCGAAGGCATGGGCCACCGCCGCCAGCACACCGGCCTTGTCGGCGACATCCAGCGACACGTGGTAGCGGGTCATCGCGTCGCCCATCGGCCGCACGGCTCGCTGGGTGTACGACGACTCGCCGACCCCCGGCACACCCTTGAGCCGGTTGCGCGCGGCGGACACGAGATCCCCGAGGACTGCACTGGCCGTCGGGGCGCCGCCGGCACCACGACCATAGAACATCAGCTGGCCGGCCGCCTTGGATTCCACGAAAACGGCGTTGTACGCGTCCCGGACGGAGGCCAGCGGATGGGTCGCCGGGATCATCGCCGGGTAGACCCGGGCGCTGACCGAATCGGTCGCCTCGTCGAGTTCGCAGATCGCCAGCGACTTCACCACGCAGCCCATCTCGCGGGCCGACGCGATGTCGGTCGCGGACACCTCGGTGATGCCCTCGCGGTGCACGTCGGCGATGGAAACCCTGGTGTGGAAGGCCAGACTGGCCAGCAGCGCGGCCTTCGCGGCGGCGTCGAAGCCCTCGATGTCGGCGGTCGGGTCGGCCTCGGCGTACCCGAGCGCCTGCGCCTCCTCGAGCGCCTCGTCGAAACCGGCGCCGGTGGTGTCCATCTTGTCGAGGATGTAGTTGGTGGTGCCGTTGACGATGCCCATCACCCGGGTCACGTCGTCACCGGCGAGCGACTCGCGCAGCGGCCGCAGGATCGGGATCGCGCCGGCTACCGCGGCCTCGAAGTACAGGTCGCGCTCGTACTTCTCCGCGGCGGCGAACAGCGTCGGCCCGTCCTCGGCGAGCAGCGCCTTGTTCGCGGTGATCACGGACGCGCCGTGCTCGAGCGCGGTCAGGATCAGGCTCCGGGCCGGCTCCAGGCCGCCGATCACCTCGATCACGACATCCAGGTCGTCGCGCGACACCAGCGCCTGGGCGTCGGTCGTGATCAGGTCCGGGTCGACGGCGATGTCGCGCGCCCGGCCGGCCCGGCGGACGGCGATGCCGGCGATCTCCAGCCGCGCGCCGACCCGGGCGGCGAGATGGTCAGCCTGCTCGGTCAGGATCCGCACCACCTCGGTGCCGACCACGCCACAACCGAGCAGGCCCACCTTCAGCGGTTTGTCGTCGTTCACTCGGCCCCCATGTCCAGGAGAAGCAGGTCGTCTTCGGTCTCCCGGCGTACGACGACCCGGGTGTGACCGTCCTTGACCGCGATCACCGGCGGCCGCGGTACGTGGTTGTAGTTGCTCGCCATCGACCGGCAGTACGCCCCGGTCCCGGGTACGGCGACCAGGTCGCCGGGCCGCACGTCCGACGGGAGGAACTCGTCCTTCACCACGATGTCACCAGCCTCACAGTGCTTGCCGACGACCCGGGCGAGGATCGGCTCGGCGTCGGAGTACCGGTTGGCCAGGGTGCAGGAGTAGTCGGCGTCGTACAGGGCGGCGCGGATGTTGTCGCTCATCCCGCCGTCGACCGAGACGTAGGTGCGGGAGGCGCCGGCGTCGAGCTCGACCTCCTTGACCGTGCCGACCGTGTAAACGGTGCAGACGGCCGGGCCGACGATCGCCCGGCCGGGCTCGATCGACACCTTGGGGACGTCGACCTCGAAGGCACGGCACTCGTGCTCGACGATCTTGCCGAGCTCGGTGGCCAGCTGCGCCGGGTCGGACGGATCGTCCTGGGTGGTGTACGCGATCCCGAAGCCGCCGCCAAGGTCGAGCTCCGGCATGTCGACACCGAGTTCCTCGGAGACCCTTGCGTGCAAGGCGATCACCCGCCTCGCGGCCACCTCGAACCCGGACGAGTCGAAGATCTGCGAGCCGATGTGCGAGTGCAGCCCGAGCAGCTCCAGCTCGGGCGCTTCGTTGACCCGGGCAACGGCTTCGAAAGCCGCGCCGGAGGTGATCGAGAAGCCGAACTTCTGGTCCTCGTGCGCGGTCGCGATGTACTCGTGGGTGTGCGCCTCGACGCCCGCGGTCACCCGGACCATCACCGGCGCGACCGTGTCCCGTTCGCGGGCCAGCACGATCAGCCGGTCGATCTCGTACAGCGAGTCGACGATGATCCGGCCGACGCCCGCGTCCAGCGCGCGGCCCAGCTCGGACTCGGACTTGTTGTTGCCGTGGAAGCCCAGCCTGCGCGGGTCGGCGCCGGCCCGGAGAGCGACAGCCAGCTCTCCCCCGCTGCAGACGTCGAGGTTGAGGCCTTCCTCCATCACCCAGCGCACGACCGTCGTACAGAGGAACGCCTTGCCGGCGTAGTAGACGTCGAAGTCCTTGAAGGCGTGCTTGAACGCGCGGGCGCGAGCCCGGAAGTCGTCCTCGTCCAGCACGTACGCCGGGCTGCCGTGCTCGGCGACCAGGTCGCGGACGTCGACGCCGCCGACGACCAGCGAACCCTCGGCGGTCTTCTTGGCGGTCGACGACCACAGCTGCGGAACGAGGTCATTGACGTTGCGGGGTGCGCGGAGCCAGCCCGGGCCGCGGTGGCCGATGTCCGCGTGCAGCACCCCCGCCTCGTGCGCCCTCACATCCGCTCCGGAGCTGAGACGCCGAGCAGGTCCAGCCCGTTGGCGAGTACGGTCCTGGTCGCGCCGACCAGGGTCAGGCGAGCCTTGTGCACCGGCTCCACCTCCTCGTCTCCGCGCGGCAGCACGCGGCAACTGTCGTAGAACTTGTGGAACGCCGACGCGGTGTCCTCCAGGTAGCGGGCGATCCGGTGCGGCTCGCGCAACTCGGCGGCGGTGGCGACGATGCGCGGGAACTCGGCCAGCGCGCGGAGCAGGTCGCCCTCACGCTCGTGGCTGAGCAGCCCCGGGTCGAACTCGTCCAGCTTGACGCCGAGCTCGTCGGCGTTGCGCAGGATCGACGCCAGCCGGGCGTGCGCGTACTGGACGTAGTACACCGGGTTCTCGCTGACCTGGCGGGTCATCTCCTCGATGTCGAGGGTCAGCGGCGAGTCGACCGGGTAGCGGCAGAGCGTGTACCGCAGCGGGTCGACACCGCCCTCCTCGACCAGCTCGGCCAGCGTGACGATGGTGCCGGCCCGCTTGGACAGCCGCATCTCCTCGCCGCCCTTGAGGATCTTGACCAACTGGCCGATCAGGATCTCGATGTTGTACTCGGGGTCGTCACCGGCACAGGCCGCGATCGCCTTCAGCCGGTTCACGTACCCGTGGTGGTCGGCGCCGAGCAGGTAGATGCAGACGTCGAAACCGCGCTCGCGCTTGTTCACGTAGTACGCCGCGTCGGAGGCGAAGTACGTCGGCTCGCCGTTCGACCGGATCAGCACCCGGTCCTTGTCGTCGATGAAGTCGGTCGTCCGCATCCACAGCGCGTCGTCGGCGTCGTACAGGTGACCCTGGTCACGCAGCTTGTCGATCGCGTGGCCGACACCGTTCTGCTCGTGCAGGCTGCGCTCGGAGAACCAGACGTCGAAACTGGTCCGGAAGTGCTCGAGCTGCGACTGCTGCTCCTTGAGCTGGCGCTCGTACCCGGCCTCGCGGAACGCGACCAGCTGCTCGTCCTCGGGCAGCGTCAGGATGTCCGGGACCTCGGTGACGATCTGCTTCGCGAGGTCGAGGATGTACTCGCCGTGGTAGCCGTCCTCGGGGATCGGCCGACCGAGCGCGGCGGCCTGCAGGCTGGCGCCGAACTTGTCCATCTGCGCGCCGCGGTCGTTGATGTAGAACTCGCGGGTGACCTTCGCGCCGGCCGCGGCGAGCACCCGGGCGAGCGCGTCGCCGACCGCCGCCCAGCGGGTGTGGCCGAGGTGCAGCGGGCCGGTCGGGTTGGCCGAGATGAACTCCAGGTTCACCGTCTCGCCGTGCAGGGTGTCGCTGTGGCCGTACGCCGTACCGGCGTCCAGGATCGCCTGCGCGACCTTGCCCTGGGCGTCGGCCGCGACGCGGATGTTGATGAAACCCGGGCCGGCGATCTCCACCGCGGTGATCGCGTCGTCGGCCTGCAGCCTGGCCGCCAGCAGCTCCGCGAACTGGCGCGGGTTCAGCCCGGCGCGCTTGCCCAGCTGCATCGCGACGTTGGTGGCGTAGTCCCCGTGCTCGGGGTTCTTGGGTCGCTCGACCTTCAGCTCGCGCGGCAGCCCGCCCTCGACGGTGATGGCGCCGTCGTCGGCGAGCGCGGCCAGGGCCTGCAGGATCTTCTCAGCGAGCTGTTCCGGAGTCACCGGATCAGCCTAATGGCCACGCCCCCAAACCCTTGACTCAGCATCCACAGCCCGGTACACGCGGCCGTCACGGTCAGTGCCGGGCGGCGATCTGAACGTGCGCGTTGGGGGTCAGCTCCGCGTTCCAGGCGGCCGGCTGGTTGTTCACGACGACTTTCAACGACTGACAGGCGTCACCCAGGCACTTGGCGTCGTACCGGACTCCCCAGAGCGTGAAGAACTGGGCCAGCGTCGGGCGCTCGGAGGTCGTCTTCGCCTCGACGTACACCAGACCGTCGGAGGTGTGGGTGTGTACGGCGGCCTGCTCGGCGCGGACGCGGTCGACGCCGATACCGGCCGGGACCTGCACCGGGACGCCGTCCACGCTCACCGAGAGGGTCAGGGTGTACGGCGACGGGCCGGAGAAGTCGAGCGGGAGACGCTCGAAACCCGCCTTGTCGATGTACGAGACCGCGTCACGCGGAGCGTCCCACGGCGGCGGCCCGGTCCGGAGCTCGGCCGGACCGGGCGGCGCAGGACCCACCTGGCAACCGCCGGCGACACCGCCGACCAGCAGCAGAGCGGCCGCCGTCGCACCCGCCCGGCGCCACCTGCCTGCTGTCATGAGGAGCAGGTTGCCATGCGGCGCCGGAAGCGCGGGACTCCGGGGTCAGTCCTCCGACGGCATCAAGGCCCACAGGACGATGTAGATCAGGAACTGCGGGCCGGGCAGGATGCAGCTGATCACGAAGATGAGGCGCATCGTGTTCGGGGACATGCCGAACCGGCGGGCCAGCCCGGCACAGACACCGCCGATCATGCGTCCGCGGGACGGGCGGACCAGAGTGCTAGCCATGGGTACCGACTTCCTTTCGCTGATGGGCCGTACAACCACTATGACGCCGTTCCGGCCGGACACGATCCCGCCGTACGGCGCTTCCAGGGTCCCGTCAGGGTCACCCCGGTCCCCGCCTCCGGTACCCACCCGACGCACCGGTCCCCGATTCGGGATTCCGGCGAGTTACCTGCTACTGTTCTGCACGTTCCTGAGCCCCCGTAGCTCAGGGGATAGAGCACCGCCCTCCGGAGGCGGGTGCGCAGGTTCGAATCCTGCCGGGGGCGCGGATGTGATGTCTCAGGACATCGGCGACAGGTGAACCCACGATTTGTGGGTTCACCTGTTC